>JAJTED010000027.1:2719-67073 GCA_021300535.1 Planctomycetaceae bacterium
CTGCTTGACGTCGTGGGCCACGGCCGCCGCCATGAGGCTCGTCTTCATGGCCCGCTCCAGGTCCGCCATCTTGTCCGCGGCGGCGGCCAGTTCGCGGCCCCGCGCTGCCTCGGCCTCGGCCTCGGCCCGCTTCCGCGTCGTGACGTCGAAGATCACGCCGTCCCAGTAGGCCCCGCCACCGGGCCGCGGCCGGGGATTCGACTCCGCCGAAAACCAGCGGATCTCGCCCCGGATGAAGGCCCGCCCCTCCCAGCGAAAAACGGTGATCCCGTTCCACGACTCCTCCGACGGCTTGAGGAAGGCGGCGAAATCGTCGGGGTGGATGTTGGCGTAGATCTCCCGCCAATCCCGCATCACGGCCTCGCGTTCGACCGCCAGCATGTCGAGCAGCCGGTTGCTGACGAACACGAACTGCCGGGTGCCGTCGGGCAGCATCTCCGTGACGAACATGCCCACCGGCATGTTCTCCGTCATCTCGAAGGCGGCGGGATGATCCCCGGCCGGGGCGTCCGCGGGCGTCATCGGGGGCTCGGGCGTCAGCGGGACGGCTCGGAGGAGGAGACGGGGATACGGTCGGCGGTGAGGCCGCCGTGGCGATGGAGCGTGGCCAGCCGCACCAGGGCCGCCCCGCTCTGGCCAAGCTTCTTGGAGATCGCCTTGCGGTGCGTCTCGACGGTGCGGGTGGAGATCCCGAACCGCTGGCCGAGCTCCTTGTTGGAGAGCCCTTCGCCCAGCATGGTGAACAATTCGAGTTCGCGGGGCGTGAGCCGTGAGTGGAAGTTGTCCGGTGCGCCGGAACCCACTGCGTCCGAGGCGGCCGCTCCGACGGCGTTGCCGACCGCGGCCAGAAGCGCGTCGCAGGCATGGGCCTTGTCGATCACCGACACCACGCAGTCCATGAGGTCCGGCGGACAGACGAAGTCGGTCACGCAGCCGGCGATCACGATGCACTTCAGGCCCGGATGGTGAGCCCGCACCACGCGGACGAGATCCATGCCGTCGCCGGAAGGAAGCTTCCTGTCCACGATCAGCAGGTCGACTCGGTCGAGGGCCGCGATGCGGGCGGCATCCGAGACATCGGTGGCGGTGGTGGCAATCGCCAGGCCGGGAACCCCCCGGATCGCCCCGACGAGCAGTTCGAGGAGCATCACGTGGTCGTCGATGACGACGCACTGCGTCAACTCGTGATCGCTCGGCATGGTTCACCCGCCTGGAACCCGACTGGCTTATTCTTCTGCAAAATCTACCCGACGACCCAAGAGCGCCGCAGAGCCGCACGAAATGGCTACCCAATACTACGCAGGGAAGCGTTGACTCGGCCCACGCGGCAGGGAACTGCGGCAGCAACGGCCGACATGGACACGCTTTACGCCCTGGCGGCATTGGCGCTGCAGCGCGACCGGACCCGGATCGTCTCCATGGAAAGCCCGTTCGGCTAGGCCTCGAGCATCAGGGGCACGTCGGACACAACGACCGCGCCCCGGAGAGCATGCAGCGGCCCGCGACGAACGCCAGCGACCTGCTGCGGACGATCAGCGAGGTGTGCGGCGTCCCGGCGAAAGGCTTCGGTGGCCTGCCGTCACGGCGCCGCGTCGAGCGCCAACAGCCGGCCCGCGGTGCGAAACACCATTCGATCGCCCACGATCGCCGGCGTCGCCCGGCAGGTCTCGCCGAGCGGCACACGGCCCAGCACCTCGAACGAGTCGCCCCTCCGGATCGCCACCGCCTCCCCGTCGGCCGACACGTTGCGGATCGTGTCGCCGACCGCGATCGGCGAGGCTGAATAGGTGCCGCCGACTCGGCCGCGCCAGACCGTTTCTCCCGTGGCGGCCCGCACGCACGTCACGACGCCTCGATCACCCCACAGATACATGAACTCGTCGACGACGAGCGGCGTCGGCACGTACGGGGCGATGCTGCGATCGAGCGTGTAGGCGATCTCGGGCTCAGCGCCGGCGCCGGCCGGTGGCCGCACCGCCGCCAGCAGGTTGTCGCCGCCGCCGTCGCCACTGGTGCCGATCACGAGCGGTCCGGCCAGGATCGGCGGCGATGCGGTGGCGGCGCCGTCGACGACGAGCGGCGTGGCATACCCCGCCTTGGCAGACTCGCGGGGCAACCGCCAGCGTTCGGCACCCGTCGCTGCATCGACCGCGACGATGGCGCTCTTGCCCTCCTGATCGATCGACACGACCAGCAGGTCACGGCACACGGCCGGCGTGGTCCCGAAGCCGTGCTCCCCCTCGTAGCCGCCCAGGTCCACGTGCCACCGCGGTTCGCCGGCGTGCGAGAAGGCCTCCACGCGGACTCCGTCGCGGGTGCCCCAGACCCAGTACACGCCCCGGGCATCGGCCGCCACGGACCCCGAGGCCGAACTGTTCTGGGCGTGGTGCCGCTCGATCGGTCCCGGCAGGGCGCGGGTCCAGAGGAGTTTGCCGTCGGCCAGCGCATGCGCCGTCACGAACCGCCGGCCAGCCGCCTCGTCGGCCGACGCCGTGTAGATCCGGCCGTCCAGCACGACGGGCGACGCATTGCCCGCCCCGGGCAGAGCGGCAGTCCAGGCCCAATCGGATTCGGCCCACGTCACGGGGAAACGCGTCCCGCCCCCCTGCCCCGCGCCGTCGGCCCCCCGCCAGCGCGACCAGGGATTGGGATCTCCGCCCGACGCGGCGGCCATGGTGGCCGTCAAACAAATCACCGCGAACAGCATCCGGCTGAGCGGGCCCAGCAGACTGTGGAACAAGGCTGCTCGAGCAGGATGCGAGGAATGCCGACCAGGGAAACCCTCGGCGGTTCCACCGGTCGGCCCAGTGGACAAAGGCCATGGAGGGCTTTGTCCACGGACAGCGGAGGGCGAAGTCATATTCAAGACATCACCTCGTGCAACGTCCGGCGGCTCTCCCCGAATCCTTTCGCGTCGACTCCCATTTGTTCAGAAATCGTCCGCAGGAGATCCGACATCATGACGCTTTCGGGGCCGAGCTTGGGCCCCGTGAGGTAGTTCTTTTCCTGGGGAACGGCTTTCTTCTGGCCGTTGAACGCCAGGTGGCGGCCATGCACGAACTTCAGTCCCTCGCCACCCGCCAGGAGGAGCGGCAGGTTGTGGCTGCGGTGCGAAGCCGGCCACGACATGCCGCTGCCGTAAAGGACTGCCGTCCGATTCAACATGTCGTGACCGCCTTCCCGGGTGGATTGCAGGCGGTCGAGGAACTTCGCCAGCCGCGCCGTCCACCAGGCATCGTATTCGCTCAGGATGGCGTATTCCTTCACTTTCTGATCGGGTGGCTCGTCACCGGTGCTGTGCCCGACATTGTGCCAGGAGCCGCAGGGAAGGTTCTTCAGGGGTCCCACGCCCTCCGACTCCGTGGTCGCGAAACTGACCACGCGGGTGCTGTCGGTGCGTAGGGCGAGGTAGATCAACTCGAACATCGTGTCCATGTACGCCGCATAATCGAGGGGCTTGTAGGGATCGGCCTGCAGCTTCAGCCGTGCCTCATCCATCACGTCGGCTTTGGCTGCCGCCTGCCAGGCGATATCGGCCTGCACCCGCTTTTCGACGGCGCGGACGGAGTCGAAATACTCGTCGAGCTTTCGCTCGTCGCCCTTGCCCAACTCCTGCCGCAGGCTCTTGGCCTGGGCGGCGACGAAGTCCAGGACGCTGGCGCGACGCGGCAGCCGGTCCCGATTGGCGACGCCCACGAGCTCGGCGAAGATCGCGGCCAGGTCATTGTCAGCCAGCACCGGCTCCCCCTGGCGGTCGAAGGAGATCGTCCTCCTTCCTCCCGAGCCGCCGACCACCATGCTGGACCAGCGGGTCTGCTTGCCGACCGATTCGGCGATGTGCTGGTCGATCGAGATCGAACTCCGCGTCACCGCCCCCTTGCCGGCCGTGTAGTTGGCGTTGGCCGTCAGCCACACACCCAGCTCGCCATGGCCGCCGCCGGTCGTGTGCTGCAGGCCGGAAAAGACGGTGAACCGCCTCCGTAATTCGGCCAGGTTCCGCAGCGGCGGCGTCAGCTCATAGTCCTCACCCGTCGTTGCAGGATGCCACTCCCACATGTTGACGCCGTTGGGAACGCACACGAACACGGCCCGCATGGGCGGACTCGCGGCATCGGCCGCCGTGGCAAACCGTTCGAGCATCGGCAGCGTGAGGCTCACGCCGCCGGCCGCGAGAAATTCACGACGCTTGAGGGGCATGTGGTTCATGTCAGATCCTCCTGGCTACTTGTTCCGGAACGGTTCAGAGAGCACCATCGCGGCCAACAGGTCACGCAGACCGACAGCGGTCCGCCCCGTGGCCAATGCCATGGACCGCAGATGTTTTTCATCACCGTGGTCGAGACTGCGGCCGAGCACGTAGGCGTAGAGTCGGCGTTGGAATGCGTCGGTGAAACGCGGCATGGTCGCGGTGGGCTCGATCAGCAGCCGGCGAAACTCGTCCATGTCGGCGAACGGGGTTTTGTCTGGCAGGCTTCCCTTGGTCGCTGCCGCGATCAACGTTCCATCCTTGCCGCGCCGCATCTGGCCGAACATGTCGTACTGGTCCCAGACGAATCCCAACGGGTCGATCCGCTGGTGGCACACGGCACAGGTATTGACGCTCGAATGAGCCTCGACATGCATCCGCGGCGTCAACTGGCGAAGCTTCTTGTCATTGTTCAGTTGCACGTCGAGTGGCTGCACGTTGCCCGGCGGCGTCGGGATGTCGATGCCGAGAATGCGTTCGACCAGATAGACGCCCCGGAGGATCTCCGCCCGTTCCCTCCCGTGCGATGCGGCCGCGATGCAGCCCGCCTGCGTCAGCAGCCCGCCGCGCCGCTCCGCGGGCGCCGGCACGGTGCGGAAATGGTGCCCCGACACGCCTTCCATCCCGTAGAACCTGGCCAGGCGGTCGTTCACGACCACAAAATCGGCGTCGACGAACGCCTCGATCGGCCCGTTTCGCCGGAGCATTTCCTGGAAAAATCGGGGAGGTTCGTCGGCCAGGTCTCGCCGGATTGCCGTTTCATAGAACGAAAGGTCTTCCTTATCGTCGATGGTCGGTCGCGTGAACGTGCGCGGCTGGAGATGGATCACGGTATCGAGGCGGAGCCACTGGCGGACGAAATCCCGACAGAACTCGTAACTCCGCGGATCGTCGAGCAGGCGGTTGAGCTGACGTCGCAGCTCGTCCTCGCGCAGCAGGCTGCCATCGGCGGCGTGGGCACGGAGCTCTTCATCGGGGCAGGTTCCCCACGCCAGAAAGGACAGCCGAGAGGCAATTTCCCACGCCGTCAAAGGCCGCTGCTGAACGTCTTTCGGCTCGACCAGATAGAACATCGGCGGCGAAATCAGCGCGGCGACGACCGCCAGCTTGTACGCCGCGAGAAACGGGCCTCCGCGTGCCCGCTCGGCGTCATAAAGACCCAGATACGCCGCCATTTCGCTGTCGCGGACCGGCCGGCGAAACGCTCGTGCGAGCATGACCTCGAGCGACTCGCGGGCGCGGTCGCGGTCGGTCTGCCCCGCCGTCGCGGAGGCCAGCAGGTCCGGCGAACGAGAGGGCGATCCCACGACTTCCACGGCCAGTGAAGTCAGGATCAATTCGTTGCGTGGTGGCAGCGGAAGCTCGTGCTCCTTGCGGTGATCGCCGTTCTCGCGTGGCGTCGGGTACGAGAGTGCGGCGGCGTTGTCGATCTGCACACTCAGGTGCCCGTCGCGACGAATGCCTTTCCAGTCGGCGCTGACGAGGGCCAGCGGCACTTCGAGGACGTGTTCCACAGGCTCGTCAGCGGACGCCGTGACGACCATTTCGGCAACTGGCACCGCGACCTTTTCGCGGGTGATGCTCACCCGGAGCACGGGACTGGCTTCCCCTGCCGGAACGTTGCCGCCAGCCGTCGCCCGGATTCGCAACACGCCCCGGTCGGCAACCCGCGGCATTTCCAGGATCAGGCATTCCGCGGGGAGGTCGATGAGCCGGGGGTTTGGCTGGAGCACGACCCCGCGCTCGGAGTCGAGCCGTGCGGCCGCCAGCCGGCCGCGTCCTTTCCCCGGGGCGATCCAGCGGCCCGTCAGTTTCAGCGTCGCCTTCTCGCCGTCCCGTGCCCCTGGAATGTCGAGTTTCAGGGCTGGATTTGGGTTCGTCAGCTTCCCCTGGAATGCGGCCGCGTATTCGCGGAGGTCGATTTTGTAACTGACCGGGGCGGAATCCTCGGCGTCGGGCAAGGCCACATCGACGAGCTGCTCGGCGAGATCGAGACTCCGCCGCAGCAGGAGCGGCTGAGTCGTTTGCAGGTTGCTGTCGTTGCTGAACCCGTCGGCACCGGTGTCCTGTGCCAGTCGTGAACTCAGATCGACCGCGAAGTGCGGGAACGACATCCCGAGCGTGTCCAGCGCCGCGTTCACGTATTCGCGGGGCGTCAACCGGCGCAAGGCCCTGCGGCCGATGCCGCCGCGGGTGACGGTGGCGGCCCGGCCTGCCGCGTCGTCGATCCAGGCCAGCACGTTCGTCAGTTCGTCGGCGGTGGGCCGTGGCCGGCCCTCGGGAGGCATCTGCCCCTGCGCGATCAGTTGCTTCGCGGTCAGCCATCGCTCGGCCTGATCCCGATCGACCAGATCGGGCATCGGCCCGTCGAACCGGACATCCGACTCCTGCTTATCGGGCCCGTGGCAGGCGACGCAGTGCCGCTTGAGAAACGGCACGACCGTGTCGGCATAGGCCGACTCATGCTGCTGCTGCGCGGAAGCCGGATCGACAGCCAGCAGGGCCACGCACAGGAATCCCAGGGTGTGCCGTCGCGCCATCACTGCTCATGCCCCTCGGGTGTCCCGCCGCCGGACGGACGGGCATCGTCCGCCTACGATCCCATTCGCCTGGAAAGACACCGCGGCATCTTCCAGTTGGTATCGCATCGGAAGCCCCTGAACATCAAACTTTTCCCATATTCCCGTCGAAAGTGGAGTCTTTCTCGGCACGGTCCTGATACACCTATACTATAGTCTTCCGGCGGAAGATTTCAGCCGGTGCACCGGAATCGAACGCTGGCAGGGGGCTGCAGGGCGTCCGGCGGCACTTTTTGATCGACGTTCGCCGGCGGCTACGGCCCGGCAAACACCTCACCCACCATGAGCCGGCGGGCGGTGCGGTAGACGCGGGCCGAGATCGCCTGCCAGCCATCCGGTGTGCGTTGGACGACGGCGGAGACCGGCAGGACGCCCGACGGGTTGGCGACGCGGATGTCCGCACTGCTCGCCCGGGCCAGGGCATGCGGGACGGAACCGACCAGCCGCGTCGCGACGGCCACGCACATGGCTCCCGTCAGGGTCACCGCGCGGTGGCATTTTTCCATGGAGATGATGCGGACGGAGATCTCGGCGGCGTCGGCCGCAAGCCGCTCGCCACCGATGGTTTCAAAGTCCGCCGGCGGACCGACCATGGCGATTTTCGGGTTCGCCAGCCCCACCTCCTCCGGCGATCGACCCAGCCCCATCCGCACCCCACCGGCCCGGCGAAGGCGGTCGAGCAGGGCCATGAGGCGTCCATCGCGCTCGATCTCGGTCGGACTCGCGGTGACGGAACCGCCGACGGCGCGGGCATCCACGAACACCACCGGGTTGGTGGCATCCACCAGCGAGACGGTGAACCGGCCATCGCCCGGCAGGTCGATCTCGTCCGTGGGATTGCCTGTGGGGAGCAGCGCCAGGCAGACCGAGCCGCCCGGGTCGAGAAAATCCATGCGGATGCAGCCGCCCGTGCCCGCCACCCCGGCGATCGCGAAATCGCCATGCTCGACCGGCTCGCCCCCCGCCACGGCGAACGTGGCGTGGCAGATCTGGCTGGTGTTGGTGAGGAAGATGCGGACACAGACCTCACCATCGTCCGGAGCGGGCACGAGCCCGCGGTCGATCGCGAACGGACCGACGGCCGAGGCCAGGTTGCCGCACGTGGCACCGTAATCGACGACCGGGCGGTCCACCGCCACCTGGGCGAAGGTGAAGTCGACGTCGGCATCAGCGCGGGTGGAGGGAGCGATGAGCGCCGCCTTGGAAACCGACGACAGGCCCCCGCCCATCCCGTCGAGCTGGCGACCATACGGATCCGGACTGCCGAGCACGCGGAGCAGCAGGGCGTCGCGGGTGGCGCGGTCGTCGGGCAGGTCACGGGCGAGAAACATCACGCCCTTGCTGGAGCCGCCGCGCATGAACACCGCCGGGATGCGTCGCGTCATCGGAGTGCGCCTTGGGAAAGGGAAGGGGGTGCCAGGAGGTCGCGGAGCACGCACGGGAGGATGCCGCCGGAGCGGAAAAACTCCCGCTCCTCGGGCGTGTCGAGGCGGACGCGGACCGGAACGGTGCAGCAACTGCCATCGAGCCGGTGGACGGTCAGGTCGAGCAGCCGGCCCGGCTCATGGGCCGTCGCCAGACCGTCGAACTGATAGGTCTCGGAGCCGTCGAGGGCGAGGGACCGGCGGGTGGCCCCGGCGGTGAACTCCAGCGGCAGGATCCCCATGCAGACGAGGTTCGTGCGGTGGATCCGC
Source organism: Planctomycetaceae bacterium (assembly GCA_021300535.1). Lineage (GTDB taxonomy): Bacteria > Planctomycetota > Planctomycetia > Pirellulales > UBA1268 > QWPN01. The sequence goes on from JAJTED010000027.1 coordinate 11,239, forward strand.
TCGAAGCTCTCGGCCAGCACGACGCGGACACCGAGCCAGAACAGGCCCTTGGCGGCCCAGTCCCGCGACGAGCCCGCGCCGTAGTCCTTGCCGGCGATCACCAGGGTCGCCTCGCCACGCGCCCGGTACGCGTTGGCGGCGTCGAAGATGGACAGCACCCGCCCCTCGGGCATCAGGCGGGTGAAGCCGCCGGGGTTGTCCGGTGCCATCTCGTTCCGCAGCTGGACATTGGCGAACGTGGCCCGCATGCCCACCTCGTGGTTGCCGCGGCGGGTGCCGTAGGTGTTGAAGTCGGCCTCGACGACCCCATGCCCCCGCAGATACTCACCGGCCGGGCTCTTGGCGTTGATGGCGCCCGACGGAGAAATATGGTCGGTGGTGATCGAGTCACCGAGGATCGCCAGGGGCCGCAGGCTGGTCCGATCGGCGAGCATCTCCGGCGGGGTGTCGAAGTAGGGCGGGCGGCGGAGATAGGTGCTCGACTCGTCCCACGGATACGTCGCCGCCGCGACCGCCGGGCCGCCGCTCCAGGCGTCGGCATCGGCCACGAACGCCTCCGCCCAGGCCTGGAACAGTTCCGGGCGGACGGCGGCCCGGACCACTTCGTCGATCTCCGCGTTCGTCGGCCAGAGGTCGCGGAGGAAGACGGGCCGGCCATCGGCGTCGACCGCCAGCGGCTCGGTGGTGACGTCGATCGTCATCGACCCGGCGATCGCATACGCCACCACCAGCGGCGCCGAGGCGAGGTAGTTGGCCCGACAGTTCGGGTGGATGCGGGCCTCGAAGTTGCGGTTGCCGGAGAGCACCGCGGCACACACCAGGCCGTGCTCCTCGATGGCCGCCCGGATCGGCCCGGCCAGCGGCCCCGACATCCCGTTGCAGGTCGTGCACCCGAAGCCGATGACGTTGAACCCCAGGGCGTCGAGGTCGGCTTGAAGGCCCGTGGCTCGCAGATATTCGGCCACGACCCGCGACCCGGGCGCCAGCGACGTCTTCACCCAGGGCCGCGGCCGCAGCCCGCGCTGCACGGCCCGGCGGGCGACCAGCCCGGCGGCCACCATGCCGGCGGGATTCGACGTGTTCGTGCAGCTGGTGATCGCGGCGATGACGATGTCGCCATCGCCCAGCGCATGATCGGCCCCCGACACCGGGTGCCGTTGCTGCGACCGGTCTGGAGAGCGGCGGTAGTCGTGCTCCAGGGCGGCGGCGAAGGAGCGGGCGACGTCGGGAAGCGGGACGCGATCCTGCGGCCGGCGGGGCCCCGCGACGCAGGCGACGATCGCGGCCAGGTCGAAGTCGACGACCCGGTCGAACTCCGGCTCCGGGGTGTCGGCCTCGCGCCACAAGTGCTGGGCCCGCATGTACGCCTCGACCCGCTCGCAGTGGTCGGCGGTGCGGCCGGTGAGCCGCAGGTATTCCAGCGTGCGGCGGTCCACCGGGAAATAGACGCACGTGGCGCCGTATTCGGGTGCCATGTTCGCGATCGTGGCGCGGTCGGACAGCGACAGGTCGTCGAGCCCCGGACCGGTGAACTCCACGAAGGCGTCGACGACGCCGACGGCCCGCAGCCGCTCGGTCAGGGTGAGGACCAGGTCGGTCGCGGTCACACCCTCCCGCAGCCGGCCGTGGACCCGCACGCCGACGACGGCCGGGAGCGGGAACGCGAGCGGCCTTCCGAGCATCGCGGCCTCCGCCTCCAGCCCGCCCACGCCCCAGCCGAGCACGCCCAGGGCGTTGATCATCGGCGTGTGACTGTCGGTGCCGACGAGCGTTTCCGGATAGATCCAGGGCAGGCCGCCGTCCGCGGCCGCGGCCGCTGCGTCGGTCGCGACGACGTGCGCGAGATGCTCGAGGGCGAGCTGGTGAAGGATGCCCTGACCCGGAGGGATGACGCGGAGCCGCTCGAACGCCCCAGCGCACCAGCGGAGGAAGTGAAACCGCTCGTGGTTCCGCTCGCGCTCCAGGGCTTCGTTGCGACCGCGGGCATCGGCGGAGCCGGCGAACACCGCCATCAGCGAGTGGTCGATCACGCAGTCGACCGGGACGACCGGGTTGACCGCCCGCGGGTTGCCGCCACGCTCGGCTACCGCGTCACGCAGGGCGGCGAGGTCGACGAGCAGCGGCACGCCGAGCAGGTCCTGGAGGAGGACGCGCGACGGGCGGAACCGCACCGTGCACGGCTGCCGCTGCACGAAGGCGGCGAGCCCCGCCTGCGCCTCGGGGTCGGTGGCGTTTCGCCAGCCATTCTCCAGAAGCACGCGGAGCGAGACGGGCCAGCGGCGGACCGCCGGCACATGCTCAGCGAGCTGCGGCAGGCTCACATAGCGGTACTCGCGGCCCTGCACGCGGAGGGTGCGAATCACATCAGGGAGTTCCATGACTGTCGGCCTCTCCGTTCATGCCGTGGATCGGCAGACGAACCGCGCGCCGGTCGCCTGACAGGCATCGAACCGCGGGCCGATCGCCGGCCCGGCCGAGAGGCGGTCACCGCCCCGGAGCACGCCCGCGCCGCCGAAGTCCCAGCGGATCCGGTCCCAGAAGAACAGCCGGATGCGAGCCACCGCCGGCAGGAACGAACGACGGGGCAACGGCCGACCCTCTTGGACCCGAAAAGACCGATCCTTACACTGCGTTCGATACGTTTCAGATCATAGGTTCCGGTCGTCCGGTCGCAAGCCCGGCTCGGGAGGCTGGCATGCCCGGTCGCTACGGAAAAGTTCGTCTCGAGTCCTGGGGACCGCAGGCGCTGTCGGTGGCGGTCGGCCTGACGGTGTGGGAAATCGCAGGCAGGCTCGTCTCAGCCGCGATCCTCGCTCCCCCGAGCCGCGTGCTTGCGCGGATGGCCGCGATGACGGCGTCGGGCGAACTTCCCGCCCTGCTGGCCGCCTCGTCGCTCCACATGCTGGCGGGCTTCGGACTGGCCGTGCTGGTCGCGGTGCCGATCGGCTTCTTGATGGGCCGTGTGCCGTGGGTGTCGCGGCTGCTCGATCCGCTCGTGACCGCCTTCTACTCGCTGCCCACGGTGGCGCTGGTGCCGCTGATCGTCATCTGGTTCGGGCTCTTCTATGCGGCCCGCGTCGCCCTGGTCTTCTGCATGGCCGTGCCGGACATGATCGTCGTGATGGCGGCCGGAGCCCGCGACATCGACCAGCGGCTCGTCGACGCCGGCCGTTCGCTCGGGGCCGGCTGGATGCAGCAGTTCCGCACGGTTCTCCTCCCGGCGAGCCTGCCGTTCGTCTTCACCGCGCTGCGGGTGGGGGCGGTGCGGGCCATCAACGCGATGATCACGGCCGAGCTGTTCTTCGCGGCCGTGAACCTGGGCGCCTCCATGAAAAAGGCGGCCAGTGCCTTCGACAGCGCCGGACTCTTGGCCGTGCTGGCCACGCTGTGCCTGGCCGGCCTGGCGGTGCAGGAACTGCTCCGCCTGCTGGAGACATGGGCGTCGCCGTGGCGTCAGGGGGTCGGGAATGGCTGAGTCGTCACCGTTCCGGTCCGCTGGGCGGCTCGGCTCGCTCGCCGGGATCGCCATCGCGCTGGTGGTGTGGGAGGTGGCCGGCCGGGCCGCCGGGTCCGCCCGGTTCGCCCCCTTCTCGGAGGTGGCTCGCGAGTTCCTCACCGTCCTGGGCGACGGCCTCACCCTTCCCGCCTTGGGGTCGTCGCTGCTGCAGATGCTGGTCGGATACGGCGCCGGACTTGCCGTCGGCGTGCCACTGGGCGTCCTCATGGGGCGGCAGGCCTGGGCCGACCGGGCCTTCCAGCCGTGGGTGAGCATGATGGTGGTCACGTCGACCGCGGCGCTCGTCCCGCTCTTGATCGTGCTCTTCGGCACGGGGTTCTGGTTCCGGACCGCCGTCGTCTTCCTGGCGACGGTGTGGTACGTGGTCATCACGACCTACCAGGGCGCGCGGGGGATCGATCCGCGGTATCTCGGCGCGGCGCGGTCGTTCGGCGCCGGCGGCTGGCAGACCTTTCGAATGGTCCACCTGCCGGCCCTGTTTCCGTATCTCATAACCGGCGCCAGCGTCGGTCTCGTGCATGCCATCCGGGCGATGGTGATGGCCGAGATGTACGTGCTCATCGGGTTCGGCGGAAGGCTGCAGCAGACGGGGCTCTCCATCTCGACCGCCCCGCTGCTGTGCTACCTGCTGCTGCTCATGCTGGTTGGTGTCGTCGCCACCGGCGGGTTACGCTGGATCGGCGGGCGGCTGGCACCCTGGTACGAGGAGGCCCGGGCATGAGAGGCCCGGGCGGGAGAGCAACGATGCGAATGTCTGCGTCCTCGAGCCGCCGCGTCCTGCTCCGCAACCTCGCGGGGGTTGCGGCGGGGGGCGTGCTCGGCCTCGGCGCGTGTCGCCGCGGCGACGAATCCGGAAGCCGGAGGATCGGCGTCCACACCGTGGGCTACACACTGGGCATCCAGACGCCGGCGATCGCCGCCTGGTCCGAATTGCTCGGGGAGGTGCCCGGCTACGGCCCGGCGAACATCACCCGCCTGGACCGGTTGCCGGTCATCACCCAGTCGATCATCTCCGGAGCCGGCGACATCGGTGACGGCGACATCCTCACGACGCTGCGGGCGATCCGGGCGGGGGCGGACCTGAAGATCATCGGCCTGTCGTATCATTCCACCGGCCTGGTGATCGTCGCCCACAAGGGCCGGGTGCCGACGGCCGCCGACCTGGCCGCCGAGGGCACGGTGGTCGCCATCAATTCCCGCGGTGACTTCACGCATGTCCTGCTGCTCAAGCCGCTGCAGGACGCGGGGGTCGATCCGGCGCGGCTGAACCTCCTGGAGATCGGCGGCTCGGGGGATCGGATGCGGGCCCTGCTGGCCGGCCGGGTGCATGCCGTGCCGGTCCACCTCGACCAGGCGGCCGAACTCCTCGCGCAGGGAGACTTCCACGTCATCATCGAGCCATGGCAGGTGTTTCCGGCGTTCCCCTGCGCGGTCCTCTTTTGCCGCGGCGCCTGGCTGGCCGATCCGGCGAACCGCCCGGCGGCCGTCGCGCTGGTGGCGGCGACGATGCGCGGCTTTCGCCGGGCCAATGCCGATCTCGACTGGTTCACCGACCGCTATCGCACCTATGCAACCCGCCCGGACAGGGAGAAGGTCGGTCCCGAAACCCTGCGGCCGCTGTGGGAAACGCTCCGCGACCGGGTGCGTGCCTGGCCGGAGCGGATGGAGCTGCTCACCCCGGAGGCGATTCAAGCCCTGGTGCCGTTCTTCCGCCAGGCCGACGCGCTCCCCGACGACGTCGACATCGAACAGGCGCTCGACATGACCGTTATGGACGACGCCCGGCGGGAGTTGGACCGCGATGCCTGAGGTGAAACTGGCGGTCCGCAACGTGTCCAAGGCGTTCCGCACGCCGACCGGCTCCTTGCCGGTGCTCGTGGACCAGTCGCTGAACGTCGGCGACCGGGAGTTTTTGGCCCTCCTCGGCCCAAGCGGGTGCGGCAAGTCGACGCTCCTGCGGATCATCGACGGGCTGGTCCAGCCGGACAGCGGGGAGGTGATCCAGGATGGAAGGAACGTCACCGGACGCACCGGGTTCGGCAAGGCGATGGTGTTTCAGACGTTCGACCTGTTCCCGTGGCGGACCGTGCTGGACAACGTCGCCTTCGGCCTGGAGGTTCGCGGCGTGGACCGGAAGACGCGGCACGAACGCGCCCGCCGGCTGATCGAGCAGGTGGGACTGGCCGGGTTCGAACGGTCGTTCCCGCGGCAGCTCTCGGGCGGGATGCAGCAGCGGGTCGGCATCGCGCGGGCCTTGGCCGTCGATCCCGACATCCTCCTCATGGACGAGCCATTCGGGGCCCTCGACGTCATGACCCGGGAGGTGCTGCAGGACGAGCTCCTCGGGATCTGGCAGCAGGATCGCAAGACCGTCGTGTTCGTCACACACGGCGTCGAAGAGGCGCTCTACCTGGCGGACCGGGTCGTGATCTACAGCCCCCGTCCCGCCCGCGTGTGTGCCGACCTGACCGTTCCCTTCCCAAGGCCGCGTTCCGAAGAGACCCGCTGGCTCCCGGCCTTCGCGGAGATGCGCCGCGAGATCGGGGAGATCCTCAAGCAGGCGGGGAAAGGCAGACCATGATGACGTTTGCGGCACCGGAGCTGACGGCCCAGGTCTTCGCCCGGCTCCCCGAGCGGTTCCGGCTGGCGGGGCGGCCGTCCGACTGGACGGTCGGCAAGGACCGGTCGGACCTGCACTCGTTCCTGGAAGGACCGGCCGTCGACCGGGACGGAAACCTGTACGTCGTCGACATCCCTTTCGGGCGGATCTTCCGCATCGGGCCGGATGGGTCGTTCGAACTGTTCGTGGAGTACGACGGCGAGCCCAATGGGCTGGCGATCCATCGCGACGGCACGCTGTACGTGGCCGACCACCGCCGCGGCCTGCTGACCATCGATCCCCGAACCCGCGAGGTCCGCACGCGGCTGGCCCGTGTCCGCCGCGAGGGATTCAAGGGGCTCAACGACCTGACGTTCGCCGCCAACGGCGACCTGTACTTCACCGATCAGGGGCAGACGGCGCTCCACGACCCGACCGGCCGCGTCTACCGCCTGTCGGCCACCGACGAGCTCACCTGCCTGATCGACAACGTCCCCAGCCCCAACGGCCTGGCGCTGGCGCCGGGCGACCGCCTCCTCTATCTCGCCGCGACCCGCGCCAATCAGATCTGGCGGATTCCCCTCCATGCCGACGGCAGTATCTTCAAGGTCAACCTCTTCCTGCAGCTGCAGGGCGGACTGACCGGCCCGGACGGGCTGGCCGTGGACGAGCAAGGCAACCTGGTCGTCTGCCACTGCGGCCTGGGGACGGTGTGGGTGTTCAGCCGCACCGGCGAGACCCTGTACCGGATCCGGTCGCAGACGGGCATCGACACCAGCAATGCCGCCTTCGGCGGGCCTGACAACCGCACGCTCTACGTCACCGAGTCGGAGTCCGGGTCGATTCTGGCGGTGCCGCTGCCTGTCCCGGGCCGGACGTTGTTTTCCCACGCCTGATTCCCGGCATTGCCCAGGAGAGTTTCATGTCCCTCGACTTCAAGACGCCCGACTTGTGCGACCGGCACGGCGACCGGGTGCAGGTCGTGCTGCCGATCTTCCGGCACTTCGGCGGGCGGAGGCGGTTTTGCGGGCCGATGGTGACGGTGCGGTGCCCGGCCGACAACTCGGTGGTTCGCCAGTGCATCGATGAGCCGGGCGCCGGCCGCGTGCTCGTGGTCGACGGCGGGGGCTGGCAGGGGAACGCGCTCCTCGGGGGACGGCTGGCGATGAAGGCGGCCGCCGGCGGCTGGGCGGGCATCCTGATCCACGGCTGCGTCCGGGACGTGGCGGAGATCGCCGCGGCGGACATCGGCGTCATGGCCCTCGCGGCCCACCCGCTGCGGACCGAGAAACGCGGCCTCGGGGAGCGGGACGTCGTCGTGGCGTTTGCCGGCTCCGTCTTCGAGCCCGGGCATTCCCTGTATGCGGACGAGGATGGCATCGTGATCGCCGCCGCGCCATTGCTCCCATGAGCGAGCCGCGCATCATCGTCGTGACGGGGGCGGCCCGGGGCATCGGCCTGGCCACGCTGGCGTGCTTCGCCCGCGACGGCGATACCGTCGTCGCGATCGACCAGGATGGTCCGGCACTCGACCGCGCCGTCGCGGAAGTCCGCGCCGCGGGCGGATCCATCGCCGGGCGGGTGGCCGACATCGGCAAGCCGGACGACATTCGGGATCTGTTCGCGCAGCTCGCCCGGGAGCACGGCCGGCTCGACGTGCTGGTGAACAATGCCGGGATCGTGGCCGCCGCGCCGGCCCTGGAAACGTCGCTGGCAGACTGGCAGCGGGTGCTGGCGATCAACCTGACCGGGACGTTCCTCTGCTGCCAGGAGGCCGGCCGCCTCATGGGTGTCCAAGGACGCGGGAGCATCGTCAACGTCTCGTCGCACTCGGCGATCCGCGGGAGCCACCGCCGGGCCGCATACGCCGCCTCCAAGGGCGGCGTCGAGGCCCTGACCCGTGTCCTGGCCGTCGAGCTCGCCGAGCGGGGCATTCGCGTCAATGCCGTGGCCCCGGGGCCGATCGAGACGCCGCAGGTCGCCACGGGACACAGCCCGGCGCGGCGGCAGGCCTGGCTCGATGCCGTGCCGCTGGCCCGCTACGGCACCGTCGACGAGGTCGCCGCCACGATCCGGTTTTTGGCCTCCGAGGCCGCTGCTTACATTACCGGCCAGGTGATCCGCATCGACGGCGGCTTCACGGCGGCCGGCCTCCAGTCGCCCGTCTGACCACCACCGGAACCGGATCAATGCCCCTCAGGAGATTTACGATGGCTCTTGCTCGCATCGCGGCCGCGATCGCCTTCGGCTGGTGGATCGTCACGGCCCCGTGTCTGGCGGCCGAGTCCCCGGTGTCGGGCGACCTGCGGAAGTGGCACCGCGTCACGGTCACGCTCGACGGCCCGCAGGCGGCGGAGCGCGGCACCCCCAACCCGTTCCGCGACTTCCGCCTCGTCATGACCTTCGAGCATGCGGCCACGAAGACGGTCCATACGGTTCCCGGCTTCTTCGCGGCCGACGGCCGGGCCGCCGAGTCCGGCGCCGAGCAGGGGAACCAGTGGCGGGCCCACTTCACACCCGATCAGGAGGGCGACTGGACCTGGCGGGCGGCGCTGCGGAGCGGCAAGGACGTGGCGCTGTCGGCGGATCCGGAGGCCGGGCAGCCGGTCGCCCTGGGCACCGCCCAGGGGCAGTTTCAGATTGCTTCCAGCGACAAGAAGGTGCCGGACTCCCGGGCCCGCGGCATGTTGCGGGCCGTCGACCAGCGGTATCTGCGGTGGGCGGAGACCGGCGAGTATTTTCTCAAGGGGGGCGCCAACAGCCCCGAGAACTTCCTGGCGTACGCCGATTTCGACGGCACGCCGCCCAAGCATCGTTATCGGCAGCACGAGATGGACTGGCGGGAAGGTGACCCGACCTGGGCCGCCGGCAAGGGCAAGGGGATCATCGGCACCATCAACTACCTGTCCTCCGTGGGGATGAACTCCCAGTATTTTCTCACCATGAACGTCAACGGCGACGGCGACGACGTCTGGCCCTGGGTGGACCGCGACGCGCGGGACCGCTTCGACTGCAGCAAGCTCGACCAGTGGGAGATCGTATTCCAACACATGGACGCCCGGGGGCTCCTCGTGCACGTCGTCTTCAATGAGCAGGAGTGCGACCAGTTGCTCAACGATGGCGAACTGGGCCCGGAGCGCCGGCTCTACTACCGGGAACTGGTCGCCCGCTTCGGGCATCACCTCGCGCTGACGTGGAACATCGGCGAGGAAACGACCAACACGCCGGCCCAGCGCGACGCCTACATCGACTTCATCCGGTCGATCGATCCGTATCGGCACCCGATCGTGGTCCACTCGTTTCCCGGCCAGTACGACCGCATCTACGATCCGTTGCTGGGCAACCGGAACTTCACCGGTCCGTCGCTCCAGCTCGGCGATCCGCAGTACGCCCATGGCGAAACGATCAAGTGGCTGGATCGATCGACCACCCGCGGCCGTCCCTGGTGGGTGTGCCTCGACGAGATCGGCCCCGCCCGCGACGGCCTCGTGCCGGACTCGGTCGATCCCGACCACGACGCCGTGAGGCATCGGGCGCTCTGGGGCCACCTCCTCGCCGGGGGCGGCGGGGTGGAGTGGTACTTCGGCTGGGGCCATCACAACCATGACCGGGCCCTCGAAGACTTCCGCACCCGGGAGAACATGTGGCGGCAAACCGACCACGCGCTGGGTTTCTTTCGCCGCCATCTGCCGTTCGACCGCATGTCCCACAACGACGGGCTCACGCAGTCGCCCGACGACTACTGCTTCGCGGACCCGAGCCGCACCTACGCTGTCTACCTGCCCCGGGGCGGCGAGACCGTGATCGACCTGGGGAGCAGCCAGGAGGCGTTCACCGTCGACTGGTTCGACCCGCGGAACGGGGGCGATCTGCGGCCCGACAAGCCGATCCGCGGACCGGGCTGGCAGACGATCGGCCCGCCCCCCGCCGATCCGCAGAAGGACTGGGTGTTGTTGGTCCGCGAGGTGCGGGCCGCGGACATCACCGGCCCCGGAAGGATCACCGGCTTTTCACTGATCGATTGCGATACGCATCAACCCGTGGCCGGCTTCGACCCCATCCCGCCCGACGCCGTGCTCGACATGGCTCGGCTGCCGAAGCGGCTGGCGATCCGGGTCAACACCGAACCGGGCCAGGTCGGCAGTGTGATCTTCGGCGGGAACAAGGCCGCCTACGACTCGACGGCGCCGTTCGCCTTCCCCCGCGACGTGAACGGGCGTTACGAACCCTGGAAGCTCGCCGCCGGTCGGCACGAGATCCAGGCCACCCCCTACGCCCAGGGCGCGGGCGATGGTGCGGCCGGCGAAACGCGGACCGTGCGTTTCGAGATCAAGAATCCGTGACGCGGGCCCGGGTCGACCGGTCGGCAGCGCCGCAAGCTCACGATATCCTAACAGAACGGGCCGCGGCCGGCGGCGGGCTGCCGCAGGCCATCGATGGTCCGCCCTCGGTACGCGGCGTTCATGGGCTTCCTGTCGAACCTGTTCGGCGGCTCCTCGCGGGTCGACCTGTGGAAGCGATTCGAGCGGCTGCGCGAGAGCCACTCCGGCACGATGTCCGCCTTCTACAAGGTGAAGGACATCCGCACCGGCACCGTCCTCGGCCTGAAGATCGTCGACAAGGCGAGGGTGGCCCCGGTCGAGTCCCGCTACAAGGGCCTCGGCAAGCCGACCGAGGGCGAGATCGGCAGCCAGATCACGGGGCCGAACATCGTGCGCACGCTGGAATGGGGGGTGTCCACCGCCGGCGAGCCGTTCGTCGTCACCGAGTTCATCGAGGGCACGCTGCTCCACGCCCTGCTGTCGGCCCAGCGGCCGCTGCAGCCGGGCCGGCGGATCGACCTCGTGCGCCAGGCCGCCGCGGCGGTCGCCGCCGTCCACGCGGCCGGCTTCGTCCACCGTGACATCTGTCCCCGCAACTTCATGCTCCGGCCCGACGGCCGCCTGGTGCTCTTCGATTTCGGGCTCACGGTGCCCGACAAGCCGGTGTTCCTTCAGCCGGGCAATCGCATCGGGACGCCGAACTACATGGCCCCGGAAGTCGTCCGCCGCCGCCAGGCCGACAAGCGGCTCGACGTCTTCTCGTTCGGCGTCACCGCCTATGAGATCTGCACGCTCCACTCGCCCTGGCCCCGTGGCTCGAGCGGCAACGCGGCCCTGGCGCACGACCAGCCGCCGGAGGACATCCGCCGGCATTGGCCCGAAATTCCCGAGCCGCTGGCCGCCGCGATCACCGCCTGCCTGGCGGCCGATCCCGACAGGCGTCCGCCGACGATGGACCGTTTTCTGGGCATGATCGCGAAACTGCCGGCCACCATCGCCTGAAAACCCCGCTGCCGGCGGACGACGAAAGGCTCCCTTGAACCGTGACCACGGCGTTCGTACCTTGGGAGGTTCCGCGGCGGCCCGTTCGCTGCACACCTCCCTGCCACCACTGACCACTGACTGAAGGATCGCCTGCCATGACGATGGACAAGAGCCTGCGGGTGCGGAAGGGCTCCTCGAGCGCCCGCGGCGTGCTGACTCGTGCCGAACGGATCGCCCGGCTGAAGGAGCAGGAGCGCTGGACCGAAGGCCGCAGCCCCCTCGGCCTCCCGAAGGTCCGCGTCATGAAGATGGCGATGAAGAAAAAGAAGAAGGCCAAGGACGAGGCCGCCGAGGGCGCCGCGGCCGCGAAGCCGGCCGCAGGGGCCAAGAAGAAGTAGTCGGCCCGCCGCCGAGCCGGGCCCGCGGCGGATGGTCAGCCAACGGCTCGTGCGGCCAATACCGCCGCGGCAGCCGCCCGGCCCGAGGCGATCACCTGCGGGATGCCGACGCCTCGATAGGCGGCCCCGGCGAGCACGAAGCCGCCGATCGCCCGGCCGCGTTCCTCGATTCGCGCCACGCGGTCCAGGTGGCCGACGTGGTACTGCGGCATCGCCGCCTGCCAGCGATCGATCTGCACGAGCAGCGGCTGGCCTGTCGCGCCGATCAGGATCGCCACCTCCTCGCGGGCCAGCGTCGTGAGGTCCGCATCGGACAGCCGGGCGGTTGCCGGGTCGAGCGCCCCGCCGACGAACACCCGCACGAGCACGCAGCCCGCCGGCGCCCGGCCGGGAAACTTCGCGCTGGAAAAGCTCACCGCCAACGCCCGCCGCCCTGCGGCCCGGGGCACCACCATGCCCGCCGCGTCGAGAGGATGCGCGACGCGGTCGCGTGGAAAGCCGAGCGACACGACCGCCGAGCCGGCGTATTCGATCGCCGCCAGATCGGCGGCAAGGGCGGCATCGACGGTGCCGACGAGACCCGCCGCCACCGGCGCCGGCACCGCGACGACGACCGCATCGGCCTCCAGCTGTCCGTGGACAAAGCCCTCCATGGCCTTTGTCCACTTGGCCGACTGGTGGAAATGCCCAGGGTTTCCACGGTCGGCATTCCTCACATCCTGCTCGGACAGACTTGTGCCACAGTCTGCTAGCGGCGGCAGGGCCGTGCCCGCGGCGACGAGCGGGATCAGCCACCGCCCGGATGCGTCACGGGCGAGCGGGCCGGCGGCTGCCGTGATGAACGCCACGCCGCGGTCGGCGAGCACCGCCGCCAGCCGCCGGGGCAGGACCTCCATGCCGTCGGCGAGCGTGACAAACTGACCGTAGCGGGCGCCCGCCGCCGCGGGGCCGGCACCGGCCTGCCGCAACCGGGCCCGTTCGCCTGCCCACAGGCTGCCGTGCGTTCGTTCCATCGCGAAAAAATCGGGACAGGCCGCCGCCATGCTCAGGCGGGCCGGGTCGGCCGTCCAGATGCCGGCGGCCAAGGGCTGCACCAGCCGCTCGAACGCCTGCCGGCCCAGCCGTCGCAGGGCGAACGACTCCAGCGATTCGTCCGTGGCCGCGGGATCGCGGGTTGGAATGAAAGGTTCCGCGAGCAGTCGCAGCCGTCCAGCCGGCGACAAGAGCGGGGTGCCGAGAATGCCATCGACGCGGCCCGGGGCCAGCAGGCGGAAGCCGGTCGGCGCCGGGACGGCCCGCCCAGCGTGCCAGATGAGTGCCCGTCGCACCCGTGGATCGACGCCCACGAGCTCGGCCGCGAGGCCGAGCCTGTGGGCGAGCTCCATTCCCTCGGGGCGGACGGCGAGGAAACTGTCGGCCGAACGCTCCACGAGCCATCCATCGCGCCGCGCGGTCGCGATCACGCCCCCCGGCCTGCCGGTGGACTCGACGACGGAGACGCGACACGCAGCGGCGGCGACGATCGCCTCCGCGGCGGCGAGGCCGGCCATGCCGCCGCCGATCACCACTACATGCTGCATCGTCGTGTTGCAGGGGGAAGGGAGGGCCACCGCGGCCCGCGCTGATCTGCCTGCCGGAAGTCTACCGCGGCCGCGACCGCAGGCTACGAAAAATAGGAAGCGTGGGCGGCCGTCGTTTCCCGCCGCAGTCTGCTCTGGACCGGGCGCAATGGGAAGCCTACCGTCCCTGCCGCGATCGGGCCGGATGCCCGGTGCTACGTTCTCGGAGGAACTTGTCGTGGCCATGCTGCGGAGCCATTCATCGCCGACATTGCACGCCTTCCTGCTCACCGCCTGCGTTGCGGCAGCCGTCGCCAACGCGGCGGAGCCGCAGTCGGGTCCGCGGACGCTGATGCGGCTGCCGGGCTGGGTTGACTCCGCCACCGAATCGGCACCCCAGATGGACACGCCGGCCGGTCGCCGCGCCGCACCGGCGCCGCTGGTCGATACCGCTTCCGCACCGGTGACCAACGCCGTCGGCCCGAGTGGCGGCACGGCGTGGAACGAACTCGTGCCGGTCGCGGCCGCCGACGGTCCGCCCGGCACACGGCAAGCCGCCCCGGCGGCACCGAAGCCGCCCCTGGTGCCGGAAACGAACGGGCTGAAGCGCTGGATCAACAACCGCGTCGCCCAACTGCCCAAGCCGACGGGTCTGATCGCCAAGCCGGTAGACCCACCGGCGCCGGCCGAGAAGGCCGAGCCGACGGCGACGCCGGCTGCCGCCAAAGCGGCCGCACCCGTGAACGCACCCGTGGCCGCGACCCCCGACGAGATGCCGACGCTGTCCATCGATCCAGCCAGTTTCCGCGGCGTCAATCCCGGCAAGACAACCCGCGCTGAACTGCTGGCGTCATGGGGCGCCGGCGAGGCCCTCGGCGGCGGCGATGGCACGACCGGCTTCGCGTGGAAGATCGAGCCCTTCGACCGGGTCGAGGTCGCGCTCGACGGTGACACCGTGGCCACGATCCTCGTGAAGCTCGCCGAACCGGTGCCGGTGACCGAGCTCGCCCGACAGCTCGAGATCGCCGACATCCGCACCGTGACGATCTTCGATGATCAAGGGGTTTCCATCGGCGAGGTGTATCCTGAGCGCGGCGTGATCTTGAGCGTGAAGCCCGGCACGCAATCGGCCACGGCGATCATGATCGAGCCGCTCGACCCCGAGTCGTTCGTGCTCCGCGCCGAGAGCGAGATCGAATCCTGCTCCGCCTACGCCGTCGCCGACCTCCAGTACGCCATCCAGATCGACCCCCAGCACGTGCGGGCGCATCGCCTCCTGCTCGGCATGACCACCGAGCAGGGCAAGTGGACGCAGGCAATCACGCTCGCGGAAACCGCCACGCGGCTCGATCCCGCCGACGCCTGGACCCAGCTCAAGTACGCGTCGGCCCTGCTGGCGCTCGACCGCCCCGCGGAGGCCCGGGCCGTCCTCATGGCCGTGAAGGCCCGCGAGAACCCGTCGCCGCTGGTGGTGGCCCAGGCCGAGCGGCTCCTGGGCCGCGTTGCCCTGGCCGGCGCCACGCCCGACCACCAGGCGGCGGTGCAGCACTTCGCCGAAGCGATTCGCCGTGCCTCGCCGCTGCTCGTCAAGCGAGCTCCCGCGGTGCAGACGGCCGCCCGCGAGGTGCTGCTCGACGCCCACCTGGGCACCGCCCTGGCCATCGCCCGCGGCACCTGGCAGCAAAAGGGCCGGGTGATCCCCAAGTGGATCTCGCGCAGCGAGACGATCGTCACCGAGTTCCAAGGCCGGCAGATCGACTGGGAGACGGGGCAGGGGCTCGCCGACGCCCTCGCCGCCGCCCAGAAGCGCGGCGATGCCGCCGACCTGCTCGACAACGCAACGCTCACGGCGGCCTACCTGGAGCGCGGTGCCGAGCAGCGGGAGCTCACCGCGGCCGAGCGCAAGAAGATGGGCGAACTGATGTTCCGCATCGGCATCATGTACAGCCTGCAGCGTGGCGATCACGCCACCGCCGTGACCTGGTTCGATCGCACCGTGCCGCTCTGGGAGGGCAATGACAACTTCGATCGTGACGGCGACCTGGGCCGCCTCGGCGAGTCGTACGTGAGCATGGCCATTTCGTACTGGCAGGTGGATCGCCGCGCGGACGCTCTCGCCTTGAGCCGCCACGGCGTCGACCTGATGGTCGCCGCGGTGGACAAGAGCCAGCTGGAGGAGCGGTCGCTGGCCGTCGCCTACGGCAACCTCTCGACGATGTACGCGGAGGAGGGCGACGACAAGCAATCGCAAACCTACGCCGAGATGGCCAGCCGCGCCGAAGCCTCGGGCAGCACGCTCCGGTAGGTCAGGCCTCGAGACGCTCGCCCCGGTGCCGGGATCCGGCTGCGAATCGTGTTTTGAGGACACGTGACCAGGGGATCGGTCCCTTCACCGGCCCAAGAAGCCCCGGGTGGAAACCCGGGGACTCCGGGCATGACAACCATCCCACCAGCCATGCCCCACTTGATCCACCCCCTCGAGCGGCGGCAGGTGGGCGCACAGCGCCCGCTTGTAACCGACCCGCTCCAGTTGGGACACGAGTTTGCCGTACTCGACGTTGCCCTGGCCGATCCGCACCTGGAAGGCGTCGGGCTGCGTGTCCCGCAGGTGCACATGGCAGACGTACTTGAGGATCGCCTCCCAGGACGCCGGCTTCTTGTGGCCGAAGATGAAGTGACTGGGATCGAGGGTCACGCCCAGGCCGGGCACGTTGCGACACAGCGAGGCGGTCGTTTCGGCGTCCTGCGTCATCCGCCCCGCCTCGGTCTTCACACCCACCACGACGCCGAGACCGGCGGCGATCGCCACCATTTTCCGCAGCCGCTCGATCTCCCCGTTGAAGGGCGTCCCCAGCTCCGACGAATCCACCACCAGGGTCACCACCCCCAGGGCCTTGGCGAGCCGACAGCAGGCCAGGAAGCGATCGTAGAGCTCCGGCGACTCGGGAGCCGCGAAGGACACGGCCACGGGCCGCAGCCGCTGCAGATCGCTGCAGGCCGCGATCGCGGCCTCGGGGTCGGCCGCGACCTGCGCCGGCTGGAGGTGGCCGCCCTGCTCGTGCACGTCGAGCTCCACCGCGGTGAACTCGAGTTCCGCCAGCCGCTCCATCGCCTGGGCGAGCGGTGCAAAGCGAACGCGCAGCCGGTCAGGGTAGCCGCAGCAGGCTCGGCGTGGCAACCGCACGGCGGCGGCTGGAGAGACGACGTACACTGGAGGCAGTTCCGCCCCCATGCCGCAGGAGCCAAGACGATGGACATCGAACGCCACCAGCCGCCGACCCGCGTGATCCTCGAGCACGCGAGCCCCTGGGGCCGCTGGGGCACGCGGATCGCCTGGACCGTGGCGGGCATCGCGGTGCTGGCGGCCCTGGGGAGCGCCGGCGCGTGCGCCCAGTATTTCCAGCGCGACGGCCGCGTGGTGGAGAAGTATCACTCGCTCTCGAAGTCGGCGCCCGCCAAGGTGGCAATCGTGACGCTCGCCGGCGCGATCATGGGGGGTGACGGCTTCATCCGCTCCCAGCTCGACCACGTCGCGGAAGACGAGAGCGTGAAGGCGATCGTGCTCCGGGTCGATTCACCTGGTGGCACGGTGAGCGGCAGCGACGAAATCCACCACCGGCTCGCCCAACTCGCCGCCCAGCGCGAACTGCCCGTGGTCGTGAGCATGGGGGGGATCGCGGCCAGCGGCGGCTATTACGTGGCCATGGCCAACGGCGGCCGCGACGACGTGATCTTCGCCGAGCCGGCGACGCTCACGGGTTCCATCGGCGTGATCATTCCCCGCTTCGACCTCTCGCAGATGCTCAAGCGGTTCGACGTCCGCGACGACTCCGTCGCCAGTGGCCCGCTCAAGGAGATGCTCAGTCCGACGAAGGACCGCACGCCCGAACTGGCCGACCGCGAGCGGCGGCTCATCAAGGCACTGGTGGACGACATGTTCGTGCGGTTCAAGGAGATCATCCGCCTGGGCCGGCCGAAGCTCGACGCGGAGGCCGTCGACAAGGTGGCCACCGGACAGATCTTCACCGCCCAGCAGGCCAAGGAGGCCGGGCTCGTCGATCGGATCGGGTTCCTCGAGGACGCCGTGGCCCGGGCGGTCGAACTCGCCGGCCTCACCGAGAAGACGGCCCGCGTCGTGAAATACTCCAAGCCGAAGGGTTTGCTCGACGAGGTGCTCGGCGGCGACGCCGGAGCGGGAGGCCGCGTCTCGCTCGAGGCCTTCGCGGACCTGACCACGCCCCGCGCCTGGTACCTGTGCAGCTGGTGGCCGGCCCTGGTCGCCACCGGCGAGTGATGCGGGCCGGACACGCAGGCAAACCCCCCGCACTCCGGGCCTGGCACTCACACAAGAAGCCCCGGGTGGAAACCCGGGGACTCCGGGCATGAAAACCACCCCGCCGTCCATGCCGGATGACGGCACACATTGTCCCGGTTCAAACCCACATCGCATGGCACCTGGGAAGGCATGCGACCCGGAGTCCCCCGGCTTCCGCCGGGGGCTTCTTGTGCCGTTCGCGCGTGTGAAGCCGAGAGCAAGACTGGGGAACGCGCACCATCAAAAGGCGCGAGCCGAGGGAATGCGGATGGCCGCACGTGAAGCGACGCGTAATCCCTCATCTTGCGATTCGGGCTTCCCAGCAACTGGGCACACCGTCGCAGACCGACAAGCAAGGGCGAGAGCGGAGCCTCCCACGGCGCCAGGCCCGGAGGGCCGGGGTGACACCTGCGGGCGGAGGCCCGCCAGGCAAAAATCGCACGATGCGATGTTTTGCCGACAAACAGCCACCGTCACTCCGCGACCATGTGGCCGAGCGCCGCCAGGGCCGCGTGATCGGCGGACGTGAGCCGGCCGCCGCGGACGCGGGCGGTCGCCAGACGACACCAGCAGTCGGCCGCGGCCGCGGTGCGGGCGTCGGCTGCGGCGGCATGATGCGCGACCGCGAGCACGCTCACGAGCTCCCGGACCTCGGCCGCCAGTGCCGCCACCTCAAGCTGCCGCTCCGCAAGCTGCCGACCGTGCCGGCGGATCGCGCGGTCGATGCGGACCGCGGCCGCGGCCATCAGCCGCCGCGCCTCCGCCGCGTGCACGCGGAGCCGCGGGTCGGCGATGGCCGCGTCCTCGGCCGCGCGGCCGGCCGCCAGCCGTGACGCCCGCCAGGCGAGCCAGTCACCGGCCCGCCGCAGGCCCGTCGCATCGGCCGCCGCCGCCAGCGGATGGGCCTTCGCCAGCCCCTTGAAGAGCGCCAGGCCGAGCAGATCGCTCTCCCCCTCGTAGACCGTGACGGCGAAGTGATCGTGGAACGAGTCGCCCAACGGGTGGCCGACGAGGAAGGCCCGGCCCCCGTGGATGCCCAGCGCGTCGATCGCCCCCTCGCGGACACAGGTGCTGGCGACGATCTTCGCCGCGATCGCCTCCAGTTCGCCGGTCTGCCCCGCGTCGATCGCCGCGGCCGCCCAGGCGGACAGCGCGTCGCAGGCGACGATGCCGGCGGCGATCCGCGCCAGCCGTCCCTGCACGAGCTCGCGGGCGGCGATCGGGCGGCCCCAGGTGGTCCGCCGACGGGCATGGTCGACGGCATGTCGCAGCAGACAGCGCAGGGTGCCCCCCGCCTGCGCGGCGAGCGTCACGCGGCCCCGATTGAGACCGTGCCAGACGATCGCCATGCCGTCACGGCCCGCGGGGGCCGCGAGCAGATCATCCGCGGCGACCGGAAAGCGGTCGAACTCCAGCGCCGCGTTGTGGGCGTGCTTGAGCGGATGGAGGGCGTAACGCCGCAAGCGGAACGTCGGCCCGTCGGCGGCGGGCAGGCGGACGACGGCCACCGCCGGATGGCCGTCGAGCCGCGCGAGCACCTTCACGAGCCGCCCATGCACGGCGTTGGTGATGAACATCTTCGTGCCGGTGAGCACGAGACCATCTGCCTGCCGGGCGAGCACCGCCTGCACCGCGGCGAGGTCGCAGCCCACGTCCGGCTCCGTGCCGCCGAAGATCGAGAGCGGCCGGCCCGCCGCGAGGCCGGGCAGATGGCGGGCCTGCTGGGACTCGCTGCCGAAGGCCGCCAGCGCGGAGACCGCGCCGATCGACGAGTGCACGGCGAGCATGCCGGCGGCGGTGGGACAGTCGGCGGCGACGTGCGTGATCGCCCGGGCGAGTTCCGCGAGCGACGCCTCCGCGCCGCCGAACCGCGCCGGCACGGCCAGGCCCCACAGGCCCGCGGTCCCCAGGACTTCTTCGGCACGACTGGAAAACCGGCCGGTCGGCGGTTCGGGAGCGTCGGCCAGCGGCGGCCGCGGCAGCGGGCTCGCACCCTCGACCGCGTCGTAAAGTCGCCCCTCCGCCCGCAGCTGCGCCAGCCCGCCGGTCGTCCGCGTGAGCACGTCGGCCACCGCGGGCCGCAGCGCCGCGGCGGCGGCCGCCGCGGCGAAACCGTTGGCCTGCTCCCCGCGGCCACCCGTCCACAGGCATCCCGCCAGCCACGATCGCTGCGTCATGTCGCTCCGCACGGCGTGCTCCTCCTTTCCCATGTCGCTCGGCACCGCGCCGACCCACCGCGGCGGCTGCGCAGCGGCGGCGGCCGCGATCGGCGTGGCGAAGTGCGCGGCGATCGCGGGCCGCTTGAGCTTGAAGGACGGCGTCGCCTCGCCGTGACCGGCGTCGAACGGCCGCCCCACGAGCACGACCCGCCGCACCTGCCACGCGCTCGGCAGCCGCCGCTGTCGGCGGGCGATGCGTCGCGCCATCCATTCCACGATGCGGTGATGGCGGACCGCGCCCCGGCGACTGAACACGGGCAGCCGCAGCCGCCGCACGAGTCCGCGGACCATCCCCGGCTCCGGCACGACCAGCGCCACCGGCCACCGCAGGCCGTCGCCCACGACGCACACCTGCGCCACCGCCGGATCCTCGGCGAGGACCCGCTCGACCTCGGCCGGCGGCACCTTGAGGCCGGTCGAGAGCACGAGCCGTTCCGACAGCCGCCACTCCGGCACGGGCTCGATCGCCGCAGCCGCCGCAGCCGCCGCGGACTGACGCGGTTCCTGCCGCGGGGGCCGCACGATCCCCAGCGCCCGGCTCGGCGTCCGCACGAAGAGTTCCCCGTCCGCGTGATCGTCGATCCGCAGCTCCACGCCGGCCAGCGGCGGACCGACCGTTCCCGGCCGCGCGATCCGCGGATTGGAGAGCGTCACCACGGGACCGGCTTCGGCGAGGCCGTAGCCCTCCACGAGCGGCACGCCCGCCGCGGCGAAGAACTCGGCCGTCCGCCGCCGCAGCGCCGCGCCGCCGGACACGCATACCCGCACCTCGCCACCCAATGCAGCCCGCAGATGGGCGATTTTTCCGGCCCGGGCCGCCGCCTCCAGCCGCTCGAAGAACGCGGGCACGCCGAGCACCACGGTGGGGGGCAGGGCGGCGCAGGCGTCGAGCACGCGGATGCGGTCACGGACGACGTTCAGACAGCCACCGCGGACCAAGGCCGTGTAGAGGTCGCCCGTGCGGGCCAGGGCGTGGCTCATCGGCAGCCAGGCGAGCCGGACGTCGCGCGGATCGTCGAGGAACATCTCGGCGGCGGCGATCGCATTGGCCGCCAGCGCCCGCTGGGAATGAAGCACGCCGTGCGGCGCGCCGGTCGTGCCCGAGGAGAGCACGATCGTGCAGGGGGCGTCGGGATCGCAGGTCCGCGCCCGGCGGCCGAGCGCTTCGAGCAACGCTTCGCGATCGCCGGCCCGCGGCCGCAAGGCCGCGGCACAGGCACCCGACGTCAGGTCGAGGCACGGTCCGGCCACGCCCGCGACGCGGCGAGCACCGCCGCTGACGATCGCGGCCCGCAGCCCGAGCCACGCGAGCGAGCCGCGGTCGCCGGGATCGTCGTGCAACGCGACATGCACCGCGCCGGCGAGCAGGCAGGCCAGATCGACCACGATCCAGTCGGGCCCGTGCGGCCCCAGGTGGGCCAGACGGTCGCCGCGCCGCACGCCCGCAGCCTCGAGTGCCTCGGCCAGCGCCAGCGCCTTCGCGGCGAGCTCCAACCATGTCCAGGCCGCTCCCGTGGCGCAAGCCTCCAGGCTTGCGAATCCGGGTGGTGGAACCTCAGGCCGGTTTCGACGGTCGGACACCGCCGCTCCAGAAGCCAGACCATCGACGATCGCCGGACGGTCGCCGCTGGCGACGACGCGATCGTGAAGCAGGGCGACGAGAGACGCGGCCGCCGGATGCGGCATCACCGCGGCCGGCACCCGCCCGTGTGGCACGACCGTGGCCATCGCGTCTCCCGTCATTCGCACCGCTCGAACAGCACCGCGATGCCCTGGCCGAGGCCGATGCACATCGTGGCCAGGCCCAGGGGCACCGCCGCGTCGCGCATCGCGTGCAGGAGCGTGGTGGTGATCCGCGCCCCGGAGGCGCCGAGCGGATGGCCGATCGCCAGCGCGCCGCCGCGGACGTTGACCCGCGCGGAATCGAAGCCGAGCGCGTCGATGCAGTGGATCGCCTGCGCGGCGAAAGCCTCGTTGAGTTCCACCAGGCCGATGTCGCCGCGGCCGATGCCGCGGCCCGCGACCCGCGCCAGGAGTTTTTCCGTGGCCGCGATCGGCCCGGTGCCCATGGCGGCCGGCGGCACGCCGACGACGGCCGTGGCCACGACCCGCGCCCAGGGCTCGAGCTGCTGCCGGGCCGCCTCCGCCTCCGACATCACGAGCACCGCCGCGGCGCCGTCGCTCACCGGGGCGCTCGTAGCCGCAGTGATCGTGCCCAGCTGCGGCAGGAACGCCGGCTCGAGCGTCGCCATCGCCTCCAGGCTCGTGTCGCGGCGGATCGACTGGTCGTGCAGCATCTCGGCCGCGGCGCCGTGCTCGTCGTGGCCGAACACGGGCACGATCTCGTCGTCGAACAGGCCCGCGTCGCCGGCCCGCGCGGCGCGGGCATGGCTCTCGAGGGCGTATTCCTCCTGCCGCCGGCGCGAGATGCCGTGGGCCGCCGCGAGCTGCTCGGCCGTCAGCCCCATCGAGAGCATGCCGCGGCTCGAGCGGGCGAAGACCCGCGGATGGATGTCGACGGCGGAGTCCATGGGCAGGTGGTGCATGTGCTCGACGCCGGCGACCACCTGCACGTTCTCGGCGCCGGCCGCGATCGCGTGGCAGGCCTGGGCCAGGGCCTGCAGCGACGAGCCGCAGAGCCGGTTGACGGTCGTGCCGGCGGTGGACAACGGCAGCCCCGCCATCAGCGCCGCGCACCGCCCCGCGTTGCCGCCGAGCTCGCCCCGCTGCTGCGTGGCTCCGAGGACGACGTCCTCGATCGTGGCCGGCTCGACGCCGGAGCGGTCCACGACGGCCGCGATCACGGCCGCCGCCAGCTCGTCGCCACGCACGTGGCGGAAGATGCCGCGGTCGGGGTGCGCGCGGCCGATCGCCGTGCGGCAGCAGGCGACGACGACGGGCGTGGTCGCGGGATCACGTGAGGCGCCGGGGTTCATGCAGTTCGTCCTCGCTTCATGCCGTGAACGCCAGGCCGTCGCGGGCCATCGCGAGCAGACGATCGGTGGGCACCATCCGCGGCCCCAGGTCGGCCAGCGGCTCGAGCCGCCTCACGACCTCGGCCGGCCCGAGCGTGTCGGCCCAGGCGAGCAGGCCGCCGCGAAAGGGAGGGAACCCGAGGGCGTGGATCACGGCGAGGTCGATGTCGCGACCGTCGCGCACGAGCCCTTCGTCGAGCGCGCGGACCGCCTCGAGCAGCATCGGGAGGAGCAGCCGGTCGGCAATCGTGCGGTCGCTCGTCTCGCGGGCGGGCAGCGCATAACGGCGGATCAGCTCCGCGGCACCGGCGTCGGGGCCGAGCATTCGCGGTTTGCTGGCCGCGGCCGCGTAGCGGTAGAAGCCGCAGCCGCTCTTGCGGCCCAGCCGCCCCGACTTGACCAGCGCCGGGATCACCGGCGAAGCCTCGATGCGATCGCCGTAGGCCGCGCTCAGCACGAGCCCCGCGTAGAACGCGGTGTCGAGGCCGATCATGTCGTAGAGCTCGATGGGGCCCATCGGCATCCCGAAGCCCCGTGCCACGCGGTCGATCCGCCCGCACTCCACGCCCTCGCGGGCCATCTCCACGGCCTCGTGGAGGTAGGGCATGAGGATGCGGTTGACGAGAAAGCCCGGACTGTCGCGGACGACGACCGGGCACTTGCCGAGCCGCTTGGCGTGCGCGACCACCGCGGCGACGGTGGCGTCGCTCGTCGCCGGCCCGCGGACCACCTCGACGAGCGTCATCCGCCGCACGGGATTGAAGAAGTGCATCCCACAGAACCGCGCCGGATCGGACAGGCCGGCGGCCAGCCGGGCGATCGGATTGGTGGAGGTGTTGGTGGCGATGATCGTGGCGGGGCCGACGAGCCGCTCGATGTCGGCGAGCACCTGCTGCTTGACGTCGGTCCGCTCGGTGACACTCTCGATCACGAGGTCGGCGTCGGCGACGGCCGCGAGCTGCGTGGCGGTGCGGAGCCGACCGGCGAGGGCCAACGCCCGTGCGGGATCGGTCCGCTTCGTGGCCCGGTCCCAGGCGGCCTCGTCGAGCAGCCCCGGCACGGCGGCCGCGAGAGCGGCGGCGGAGACGTCGATGAGTGTGGCGTCACAGCCGGCGCGGAGATGCGCGGCCGCGATTCCCGCCCCCATGATGCCCGCCCCGATCACGGCAGCCGCGGCGACCGGTGCGGCAGACGGCTCGGCCGCGGCATCACCGCTGCCGATGCCCGGATCGCGGCGGTTACGCTCGCCGCCGCGGAACACACGGAGCAGCTGGCCGGCCACGGGCGAGCGGGCGAGTTTCGCGAACGCAGCCGACTCGATCGCCCCGGCCGCGTCGGCATCGACCGCCGCCCCGGCGAGGATCGTCCGCAGGATCGCCGGGGGCGCGGGATAGTGGCCACCGGTCCGGCCGAGGATCACGGCGGACGACGTCGCCTCCAGGAACTCGCGTTCCAGTGGATCCAGTTCGACAGCCGACGCCTGCCGGCGGCGGCGGGCGGCGACCGCTCCGCTCTCCCCTTGGGCATCGACGAGCCGGCGGGCCGTCTCGATCGCCTGCTCGGCGGGCACACAGGCATCGACCAGCCCCATCCGCGTCGCGGCCGCCGCGGCTACGTTCTCGCCCGACGCCGCCAGTTCCACCGCCGGGCCGGGACCGATCAGCCGCGGCAGCCGCACGGTGCCACCCCAGCCGGGCAGCAGGCCGAGCTTGACCTCGGGAAAGCCGAGGATCGTGTGCTCGGCATCGGTGGCCACCCGGAGGTCGCAGGCCAGGGCCAGTTCCAAACCGCCGCCGAGACAGACGCCGTCGATGACCGCCACCGAGGGCCAGGGCAGCCGCGATAGTCGGGCGAAAAGCGCCCTGCCCGCATCGCACAGCCGTGCGATCTCCGCCTCTGGCAGGCGGCGGACCTCGTCGAGCCGCGCCACGTCGGCGCCGGCGAAGAAGGATCCGGGTCGGGCGGAGCGGAGCACGACGCCCCGCGGGCGGCGGCGTGGCGGCCGGTTCTCGAGGTCGTCGAGGACGGCGGCCAGGTCGGCGAGCACGCCCGGCGTGAGCACGTTCTGGCGGTGGTCAGGAACCGCGAACGCGAGCGTCACGAAGCCATCGTCGGTGTGCTCGATCGCGAGCGTGGCGGAGTGGGGGAATGCCGCGGGCATGACAGTGATTTCTCGTGTTTCGCTTGCCCTGGGCGTGAAAACCGCTAGTGTATCGGACGTTTGGCGGTTCCCCAGGGTGGGAATCGAGCCGCCCGGAACTGGTCTCGAACGCACACACGGAGGTCGCCCGCCCATGCAGACGAAGTCATCCAGTGGTGCCGAGACAGCAGCGGGCGACTGGTGCAGCCTGCGCGGCCGCAGCGGCCTGGCCATGGCCGCGGCTTGGTTCGTGCTCGTGGCCGTCGCCGTCGTCGGCAGGATGTGGCGGCCGGAGTGGAACGGCACGCCGCTGTGGAACGTGACCCCGCTGGCCGCCGTGGCCCTCGCCGCGGGGGCGTTGTTTCCGCAGCGACTGGTGGCGGCCTCGGTGCCGCTCGCCGCGCTCGCCATCAGCAACCTTTTCGAGCCCGGGTATGGCAATTTGGCAATCGCTGCCGTGGTGTATGCAGCCTCCGCCTGGCCGGCGCTCATCGGCCGGCTCGTGAACCGCGGCCGCTGGGCGGCGGTGGTCGGTGGTGCGGCGGCGAGCGCGGTGGTGTTTTTCGTGACCACGAACCTGGCCCACTGGTTCTTCATCGGCGGTTACCCGCGCACGATGGCGGGTGTCGTCGAGTGCTACGTCGCCGCACTGGCCCACTTCCGGCCCCTCGGTGACTTGGCCTGGAGCCTGGTGCTGTTCGCCGGGATTGTGGCCGTCGCCGCTGCCGACGATCTGCTCGCCCGCCGCTGGCATCCGGCCCCCGCCTCGCGGGCCCGTTGAATCTCTGGTCGATCCCGGGGGTTTGATTCGCGCTAACCCGTGCCGTCGTGCGGCATGGATGGCGGGATGGTTTTCATGACCGGTGTCCCCGGGTTTCCACCCGGGGCTTCTTGGGCGCGACCATCCCACAAAAAGCCCCCGGCGGGAGCCGGGGGACTCCGGGTCACACGCCTTCCCACATGCCATGCGATCCGGGGCCGAACCGGGAAATTGCATGCCGTCGTGCGGCATGGATGGCGGGATGGTTTTCATGACCGGTGTCCCCGGGTTTCCACCCGGGGCTTCTTGGGCGTGACCCTCCCACAAAAAGCCCCCGGCGGGAGCCGGGGGACTCCGGGTCGCACGCCTTCCCACATGCCATGCGATCCGGGTTCGAACCAGGGCATCGCCCGCAGTCGTGCCCCGTGGAACTGTCAAACCAGGCATCGCAACATCAAAACCTACGATTGCCCCCACAGCCCAGGGACGTGGCAGGCGCACCCCCTTCGATCTCAAATCTCGGACCACGAGCCACCTGACGGCTTGACTGGAGGCCGAACCGGTTGAGAATGCGTTGCATCGCCGCGGGAATGGCGGAATTGGCAGACGCGCCAGGTTGAGGGCCTGGTGGTAGTAATACCGTGCAGGTTCAAGTCCTGTTTCCCGCATTTGAAGTTCGACGGCCCGCTCCGATCGCCGCTCCACGATGAATGAGACTCCCGATTCTTCGCCCGCGGACGCATCCGAGGGTGAGCAGCCGTCGCGACGGATTCCGATCGGCACGCAGCGGCCCGGCGTGAAGCCGCCGTCGCTGGCGCCGAAGGTGCAGTACGTCACCGGTTCCGCCCCCGCGCCGACACCTGCTGCGACTGTCGCCCCTACTGCGACGTCACCAGCGGTGCCCGCCGTGGCCGAGCCCGCACCAGCTGCCGCGACGGAAACCGCTGCACAATCGCCACCGCCGCCGGCTGGCGAGCGTCCGGCTGGTCGCGGTGGACGACGTGATCGGCGGCGCGAGAGCGGCACGAAGTCGCCGTTCGCCGATGTCCTGCCGCCCGCGAAGCGGGTTGCCGTGCCGAATCTGCGGGCCGCGCTCGACGACGACCTGGAAGCCGACTTCGAAGCGGCGCTCGGCGACATGGCGGTGGATGACCTGCTCGCCGCCGAGGTCGGTGCCAAGGCCGACGCGCCGCTGGAGCCGGGGACGCGGCTCGTGGGCACCGTGCTGGCGGTCGGCCCCGACACCGCGTTCATCGACCTCGGCGCCCGGCGACAGGGGGCGATGCGGCTCGCGGGACTACTGGAGGCCGGAGAAGATCTGCCGGCCGTCGGCGAATCGGTCGAGGTCTCCGTCGGCTCACGGAACGAGGAAGACGGACTCTACGACGTGGCCCCGGCGAATCGCGCCGTAGCCGTCGAGGACTGGACGCAGCTCCAGGCCGGGATGATCGTCGAGGCGCACGTGAAGGCGGCCAACAAGGGTGGCCTGGAGTGCGAGGTCGGCGGACTGCGCGGCTTCATGCCCGCGAGCCTGGTAAGCACCTGGCGGATCGAGAACCTCGAGGAGATGGTGGGCCAGACGCTCGAAAGCCTGGTCACCGAACTCGTGCCCGAGGCCCGACGGCTCGTGCTCTCGCGGCGGGCCGTGATCGAGAAGCAGGCCGCCGACGCCAAGGCGAAGTTGCTCGAGACGCTCGAGCCCGGGGATGAGCTCGACGGCATCGTCCGCAGCGTCCGCGACTTCGGCGCGTTCGTCGACATCGGCAACGGCGTCGAGGGACTCGTGCACGTCAGCGAACTGTCCTGGGAACGGGTGGCGAACGCCGCCGACGTCCTCCAGGCGGGGCAGAAGGTCCGCGTCATCGTCAAGAAGATCGATCGCCAGACCGGCAAGATCGGCCTCTCCGCCCGCGACCTCGTGGAGAGCCCGTGGAAGCGGGCCGCGGAGAAGTATCACGTGGGCGCCACGGTGCGCGGCGCCGTCAGCCGGATCGCCCAGTTCGGCGCGTTCGTACGGCTCGAGCCGGGTGTCGAGGGGCTCGTTCACATCTCCGAGCTCGCCACGCGGCACATCCGCAGTGTGGCCGACGTGGTCAAGGAAGGGGAGCCGGTCGAGTGCCGCGTGCTCGCCGTCGATCCGGACGAGCAGCGGATGTCGCTGTCGATCAAGGCACTGGCGCCGACGCCGGTGGCCAAGGAAGCCGTGGAGCCGGAGGAGCCGGCGGCTGAAGAGCCGGCCCAGCCGCCCGTCGTGAAGAAGCGGTCCGGCCCGCTCAAGGGCGGGCTCGGGGGCGAGTCGCAAGGGGCGAAGTTCGGCCTCAAGTGGTGAGCCGCCGCCGGCGCCACCACGGGCGCCGCGGCACTGGCGCCGGTGCCGGTGCCGGCGAAACCGAAGTCCGCTCGGCCAGCACGTCGTCGAGCAGCATCTCGTAGTCGGCCCGAATGCGGCCGTGCGTCCAGGCGGCCCGAAACGGCTCCAGCGGGGCGGTGCCGGCGGCGAGGATGTCGTGCAGCGACCGTTCCTCCACGCAGATCGAGGGCGACGCCGCGACCACGTGCCGAAACATGCTCGTCCGCCGCACGGCCACGGGACGTCCGGCGGCGATCGCCAGATCGACCGCACTGGAGATGCCGCGGCCCTCTTGCTCGACGTAGAAGAAGGCGTTGAGCGAGTTGCGGGCCAGGAAGTCGAGCACGCGGGGAATGCTGCGAAACTCGTGCGACACCTCGAGGCGGACGCCGGGTTTGGTGAGCAGCGCCCGACACCGCCGGGCCAGCGCCCGCGACGCCGTGCCGTCCGGATCGCCGAACGCGTTGAACGGCAGCGCCATGCGGATCAGGCACTCGTCGAACTCCTCCTGCACCCGGAGCACCAGATCCTCGAGACCCTTCGTGGGGCCGGCGAATCCAAAGGTTCCGATCGTGGGCAGCGGCGGCGGGGCGAAGGGATTCGCATAGGCTGGCAGCGGGCGACAACTCCGCACGAACCGCGGATTGTCCCGCCGACCGCTCGGATCGTGGTCGATGCAGTGGTCGAATGGCAGGGCCGCCGGATCCTGCACCATGGCGTCGGTGATCTCGTGCATCAGGGCCGCGATCGGCAGTCCCGTGGCCCGGAAGGCCCGCGGCGGCACGCCGGGAAACGTGATCGGATGCCAGTTGACGAGCATGGCCTCCGGCCGGGCGGCGGCGATCGCCTCCTCCAGGTCTCCCACGGTGGCGACTGCGGCCGGTACGAACCGGTAGCGGCCCGAGGATGACAGGATGTCGAGGATCTGGAGGCCGAATTGATGCACGCCGCAGGCTCGTTGCGGATGTGTGACGAAGAGGACGGTCCGCTGCATGCGAGGCGCTCCGTGAGTGGTGGGGATCGACCGGCCCCGCCTGCATCAGGCGGCCGCGGCCGCGGCCGGCCGCCCGACCTCGATGCGGACGTCCGCGGCCCGACCGCCGAGCGCGGCGATGATCCGGTCGCGGCATACGACTTCATCGACCAGGAAGCCCGTGATCTCGCCCGTGTCGATGAGCCAGCGCAGGGCGGCCGCCAGGTCGGAGCAGCGGCTCCCGAGCGACGAGGCGAGCAGGCGCACGGGGTTCGACCCCGGTATGGAAACCCAGCGTTCGACGTCACAGCCGATGCGGGTGGCGAGGATCTGATCGAGGAGATCGTGCCGCGCCGTTGCCGCATCGAGCATGAAGATCGCCCGCCGATACCGGCTGCCCGTGAGGACCGTGGGCACGATCTCGAGCGGGAACACGCGGCCCAAATGGACGGTTGTCGACATGCCGCAGGCGTCCGGCGGCAGAAAAAGATCGACGGCACACCCGGCTGCCCACGGGCCGAGGGTGAACCGCGCGGCCATGTCACGATCGGCGACGACGGCGACACGGTTCGGTGGCGGGCTGGTTGCTGAACGGCCCGCCGCCCGAAGGCACGACGCGATCCGGTCGGCCGCCGCCGGCCAGCCGATCCGGCCCAGCACCCGCCGGCCGAAGGCCAGCGACCGGTCGCGCAGCCCAGGGTCGGCCCGCAGCCGTCCCAGCGCCGCCGCGATCGCATCCGGACTCGCGGCATCGAAGAGCAGCTCCGGCAGCACGAGCGCGCTGATCGCGGAATTGTCGGCGCCGAGGACCGGTGTTCCCGCCGCATACGCCTCGAGGATCGGCAGGCCCAGCCCTTCATAGAAGGATGGAAACACGGAGGCCTCGGCATGCCGGACCAGCTGGATCAGGTCGGCATCGCTGACGTATCCCGTGCACACGACGGCCCCCGGCGCGAGCCCCGCGGCCGTAGCCAGAGCCTCGAGTTCGGCCCGCTGCGGCTCCGCCAGGCGGCATGTGATGGCGAGTTTGCAGTCCGGGTCGCGCCGGTGATAGGCGGCGAAGCCGTGGACCATGCCCGTCAGGTTCTTGCGCCAATCGCCGCCGCCGATGTACAGGAAGTAGGGGCCGTCGAGGCCGTGCCGGCGCGGAACCAGCGGATCCGCGGCCGCGGCCAGCAGGCGGCGTTTGCCTTCGTCGATGTCGCCGTCGATGGTCACGATCCGCCGGCCGGCAATGCCCGCCAGGCGGATCGCGTCGCGCCGCGTCGTCTCGCTGATGGCGAACAGCGCGTCATACGATCGCATGGTGTCGAACGCCGTCATGTAGTTGCAGCGGGCGGTCGCGTCGGCGAGGTAGGCCTCCGGAAACAGGTACGGGATCAGGTCGTACACGATCCCGATCCGCAGCGGCGCGTGGGGCTGCAGCCACCGGGGCAGGAGATACTCCGCGCCGCGGCCTTGCAGCCAGACGAAGAAACAGGCCGTGAACACCGCGTCGATGCGGCCACCGGCCCCGGCGGCGAGGGCCTGCTCGTCGTGCCAGGTGCCAAGACGCGAAAGTTCCGCGTGCCGGACCGGCAACGGCTGGTTCGGGTCGTGGAGGAACAGGCACCGTGCCTCCGGCATGGCGCGGCACAGGTGTTCGACGAGCGCCTGGGAATAGGTGGCGATGCCCCGCTCGGGATTGGTCTGCGCGGCCCGCAGATCGATCAGCAGGGTGGAGATGCGTCGCATGATGCGGATGTCCTTCTCGGGGCGGTTGCCGGTCCGCGCGGGATCGCACTGGGCTGCGGTTCACCGGCCTCACGGAGGGCCACGTACTGCAGGCCGAGGCTCTCCCGGAGCAGCCGCTCCAGGAGGTCGAAACGCGACTCCATCCGTTCCACGAGAACGTCACGGCCGTCCGCTTCCCTCCGCCGCCGGCCTCTTCGCAGCAGGGGCCGCAGGCAGCCCCGCTCGAAGCGGCGCGCCAGATCGCGAAACACGGGCATGGTCATGGTGATCCTCCGGGATGTGAGTTCAGGCTGCCCGCCGCAGCCCCTCGCGGCCGAACAGCTCGATCCGGGGCAGGGGAAACAGCAGCGTGCCGCCGCGCTGCAGGTGGAGCTGCTCCCGGGCGACGATCGCCTGCCGGAAGTGCCACGGCAGCACCAGCAGCACGTCGGGCCGCATGGCATGCACCTGGTGCTCCGGCAGGATGGGGATGCCGGTGCCGGGCGTCACGCAGCCGAACTTGGAAGGATTGACCTCGGCGATCGCCGGGAGGTCGCGGGGCGTCAGGCCGCAGTACTGCAGCACGACGTTGCCCTTGGTCGAGGCGCCATAGCCGTAGACCCGCTTGCCCGCGGCCGCCAGGTCCCGCAGCCGGCCGCGGAGCTGATCGCGGTGCCTCTCGACGCGGTGCCGGAAGGCCGCGTACACGAGGTGCCCGCCATGGCCCATGCTTTCCTCCCACTCCAGCAGGCTCTCGACCCGGCGGTCGTCGGCCGTGTGGCGGGAGCCGCGGCGTGCCAGCGTCGTGGCGAAACTGCCCCCGTTGACGTCGTTGATCTCGACGTCGAGCACGACGAGCCCGGCCCGTTCCGCCATCCAGCAGACCTGCCGCAGGGCGAAGTAGGTCAGGTGCTCGTGGCAGACCGTGTCATACGCATCCCGCTCGATCATCAGCGGCAGATAGCTCTGCTCCAGGACGCAGACCCCATCGTCGTCCAGCAGGTCGTGCACGTCCCGGAGAAAGCCCGTCGGATCCTCCAGGTCGTAGAACATGGCGATGGCGGTGATCAGCGTCGCCCGCCGACCGCCCAGATGCCGCCGGACCGCGTCGCGGCTGAAGAACTCGGGAATCCGCTCGATCGCCCGATGGTGGTGCGACGCGAGCGCGTCGGCGGCGGGATCGATGCCCACGAGCCGGGCGCCGGTATCGACCAGCGAGTTGAGGAGCGTGCCGTCGTTGCTGCCGATGTCGAGCACGATGTCGCCGGGACCGAGGTCCACCTGCCACCGTGCCACCTGCCCGCGGTGGACCAGATGGTCCACCATCGAGGCGTTCAATCCGGACCGGTAGCCGTAGCCGGCGCCGTACATCTGCTCCGGGGCATGCGTGTGTCGCAACTGCACCAGGCCGCAGCCCGCGACCTCGTCGCACAGGACCAGCTCCAGCGGTGCGGCCGGGACGGGTTCCGTGGACGAGGCCGGAAACACTCCCGTGAGCGCCTGCATGCCCAGGTCGAGGATCGGCCGCAAACTCCCGCCGCCACAGATGCGGCACCGGCTGACTTCTCGGTACATCGCCATCAGGCCTCCTGCCCGCCGGGTTCCGTGCACCCACACCAGACACCCCCTTTGCGGGCGTGCCACCTTCGCGGGGGTGTCTATAGTTCGGCTGGCGGCCCGGGAAAAGCCCAATTTTTCACGGCATCAGGCTCCACTGGCGGCGATGGCCAGGTCATCGATGCTCGCGCCGGCCGAGCCGCGAATGCCCACGCCCCCCGCCGTCACGAGGCCGGTGGTGCGGGTGAGCAGCGTCACGCCGTCGACGGCCAACTGGAGCGCAGACCCGTTGGCCACCATCCGCACGGCGTGCGGGACGGCGACGTCGCCCGGAGCGGCGGCGGCACCGAGCAGCTGCCAAATGCCCCCCTGATTCGCCCACAGTTCGGCCGAGATGCCGCCGCCGCGGTTGACGATCCCGCCCCAGAGCAGGTTGCGGTCGCCGCCGCCGGCGGCCCGGCTGGCGAACCCGGCGTAACTGCCCACCACAGGCACACCGATCAGGGCCTGCATGTCGGCGTCGAGCACAGCGACGCCGTTGAGCAGCGCGAGATTCAGCTCGGTCTGCCCCACCGCCGCGGAAGATGACGTGGAGAACCAGCCCACCGGCTCGGTCCACTGGCTGGAGAGCAGACCGTCGGTGGTCGCGTCAAAGCCGGTCGCGAACGGCAGCCCGGCCGGCGTGGCCGACAGCGGCGTGACCGCGAGGTCGTCGAAGGTCACTCCTCCGGACGACCGCAACGCGAACAGTCCGGCGGCGGCGACGCCACCGTCGTTGGCGAACGTCCGCAGCGCGCCGTCCACAAACAGCCGCAGGGCCGTCCCCTCGGCATCCATGCGGACCACATGAGCGACGCCCGCCGGCATGCCCACGAGCGTCGTACCCGCGACGAGGCTCCAGCCGGCGCCCTGGTTCCGCCAGAACTCGGCGAACAGGGTGCCGCCGCGGTTCGCCAACCCGCCCCACACCATGGTGGTGTCGCCGGGACCGGCGTAGCGCATCGCGAAGCCGGCATATTCGGCGTCACCATCCACCAGCAGCGCGGCCGTGGCGGACAGGTCGGCCACGGGGGCGGTGTTCAGCGTGGCCAGGTTGAGCGGCGCCAGGGCGACGGCCGCCGAGGTCGCGGTCGAGAACCCGCCGATCCGGGTCGTCCATCCCGGGCCGAGCGTGCCGTCCTCCTGCGCCGGGAAGGAGGTCGAATACGGCAGGCTCACGGACTGCGGAGCCTCGACCACCACTTCTCGGACCACACCCCCCGCTCCGGTGCGGATGCCGAAGGATCCCGGGCCGGGCAGGGCCGCATCCTGGGCGGTCGTCACCAGCGTGCCATCGACCGTCAGCCGCAGCGCGGTGCCGGCCAGATCGAACCGCACGTCGTGCGCCGCCGTGGGGACGGCCGCCGGCAGACGGGTGGAGGCGAGGAGGAAATAGCCCCCGTTTTGGATCCGCCAGATCTCGGCGAACAGCACGTCGCCCCGATTCGCCAGGCCCGCCCAATACAGATCGCGATCGCCGAAGCCCGTATAGCGACCGCTGACGCCCGCGAAGCTACCCGCCACGTCGGCGACCACCGTCGCCCGCACCGTGCCGTCAGCCCCGGCCGGGGCGTTGAGCGTGAAGTTGTTCACCGCACCCGCGCCCACCGCCTCGTGGCCGTCGATCGTGAAGTCGCCGGCGCGGTCCACCCAGAAGCGGCTCGGCTGCGACCCATTCGAGAGGTTGAAGAAGTCGCGGAAGGTGTAGGTGCCGGCGGCATTCTGCAGAGCCACGAACCGGAAGTCGTCGGCCGTCGTCTCGGCCGACCCGCGGATGCCCGCTCCGCCGGGGCCGGAGATGGAGCGATCGTTGGCGAACACGACGAGTTCGTCGTCGAAGAAGAGTTGCAGCGCGTCGCCGATCACCTCCAGCCGCACGACCCCGGTGCCGGCGGAGATGGACCGCGTGC
This sequence comes from Planctomycetaceae bacterium, assembly GCA_021300535.1. Classification (GTDB taxonomy): domain Bacteria; phylum Planctomycetota; class Planctomycetia; order Pirellulales; family UBA1268; genus QWPN01. Next base: position 45,569 of record JAJTED010000027.1, read on the forward strand.
CGACCAGCGACCAGGTGCCGCCGACGTTCTTCCAGATCTCGGCGCTGAACTTCCCGTCGAGCCGCTTGATCCCGCCCCAGTACATGTTTCGGTCGCCGGCGCCGCCGTAGCGGGCGACCACACCGCCGTAACTGTAGGCCGGCCCGCCGAGCGTGACCCGCGCCTCCACCGCGACATCGGCCAGGCTCACGCCATCGAACGTGGCGACTCCCAGCGGGGTTCGCACCGCCGCCATGTCACCCTCGATGTCGTAGGATCCGACGTGCGCCGTCCAGGCCGGCCCGAGCGACGCCTGGTTGCCTCGATTGAAGTCGTCGGCGATGAACCGATACCGCTGACCCGAAGTGCCCTCCGTGCGATCGAGGCCCTGACCCGACCAGAAGATGTTGAAATCCCCAGTCACCCGCTGGGCCACGGCGGGCAGGATCTGAGGCCCTGCCTGCGCCGTGTTGACCCGCGTCTCGGAGCCGACCGGCAGCCCGTCGGCGCCGTACTGCCGCGCATAGATTCCCCAACTGCTCGCGTCCTGGCCGATGGTCTGCCAGGCGATGGCGAAGCGACCGGCGGCGTCCACCCCGACCGCCGGAAACCGCTGCGACTCCGCGACCGTCTGGTTGACGCGGAACTCCTGCGTCTGCGGCGACGAGATTGTGCCCGCCGCCTCGTCGACGACGAACTGCCGGGCGTAGACGCCCCAGCTCGAGCCCTCGCCATCGACGTTCAGTTCCTGGTTGATGCTCTGCCAGACGAGCGTGAAGTCGCCCGCGGCATCGATGCCCACGGCGGGGCTTTCCTGGGCGTCCTTCGTGTAGGTGTGGGCGAGCAGGTCGTCCGCGCCCAGGCGATCGCCGTCGGCTGCATACCAGGCCACGAAAATGCTCTTCTCCGTGTCTTCCGCATCGGTGAGCACGTTGTGGTCGCTGACCCAGGCGATCGCCGCCGCGCCCGCCGCATTCATGGCGATCGCCGGCCCGGACTGGGATGTCCGCCGCTCGGCGTTGACCAAAAACTCGCCGCCCGGCTGCGGTGTGCCATCGGCGGCGAACCGGCGGGCCCGGATGCCGGTGCCTTCCACGTCCGCAGTGTCGGGATCCTCGTCGGAGCCGACCCACACGACCATGAAGTTGCCGGCGGCGCCCATCGCCACCGCGGGAGCGACCTGATCGCCGGCGGTGATCTGATTCACGAGGAAGTCCGCGTCGTCGGCCCAGCCCTTGAAGGACGCGTCGTACCGCCGTCCCCGGATCGACGTTCCCGATCCGTCGCCCTGGGTCGACTGCCAGACGACCACGAAGTTGCCGGCGGCGTCCATCGCCACGGCCGGACTCGACTGGCCGCCCACGGTCAGCGTGTTGACCAGCAGCGTGTCGTCATCGATGCCGTTTTCGTCGATGTCGATCGGCACGCCGTTGGCCTGGAAGAGCTTCGCGTAGATGCCGAAGTCGCTGCCGTCGCCCGTGTCTTCCCAGCTCTGCCAGACGACGACGAAGTTTCCGGCGGCGTCGGTGGCGACCGCCGCCGGCTGGTCCTCCAGGCCGACGAAGGTGGCCAGGCTGAGTTCGCCGCCGCCGGCCGTGCCGCTCGCGTCGTCATAGATCTGCGCACGAATGGATGGCTGCCGGCCCCCTTCCTCCGCTTCGGGCACGAGCGGTCCGACCCACACGACCACCGTCCGGCCGCCGCCATCCATCGCGATCCGCGGCGCCACCTGCGGCCCCGACTGGATGCCCGTGTTGACGAGCGATTCGGCGCCGAACGTGTCGGCGGCAGCCGCGTACCGCCGGCCGTAGATGCCCCAGCTGAAGCCGTCCTGCTCCTGGCTCTGCCAGGCCGCGAAAATGTCGCCATCAGCGTCGATGCCCACCGTCGGCGCCCGCTGCGGCTTCGCGGTCGTGGTGTTCAACGCGAAGTCGCCAGTGCCGGCCCCGGCGGTCGCCAGCGGCGTGGCTTGCGCCGGATCGCGACTGAACGTGAACCGCCGGCCATAGACATCGGAACCGCTGCCCTCGGATCCCTCCACCTGCCAGGCCACGACGATCCCGCCCGCGGTGTTCATCGCGACGGCCGGAGCGACGATGTCGTTGTAGGTGGCGGCATTGCCCCGGACATCGCCCGTGTCGGCGAGCGTGTCGGCATTGAAGGCCTTGAAGAACACGCCCCCCGCGACCTCGCCCTCTTCACCGGCGGCGGTCGGATCCGGCCCGCGCCAGGCGAGCACGAAGTCGCCGGTGGCCGCATCGATCGCGGCCTCCGGGCTCGTCTGATCGCCGGTCGTGTACGTGCTCACCACAACTTCGTCGCCCGCCGCGAGACCCGCGGCGGTGCCCCGCTTGTAGAACACGTCCGTGCCGTCGGCGGCGTCGCCCTGCCAGGCGAGCACGAAGTCACCGTCGGCCGCCATCGCCACCGCCGGAGCGGTCTGGTCGCCGAGCGTCGCGAGTGTGTTCACTCGGGCCTGTGCCGAGAGCGTCACCACGCCCGCGCCGTCCACCGTGCCCATGCGGTAGTACACGTCATAGCCGCCGGCGACGGTGTCTTCCGACTGCCACGCGACCACGAACCGGCCATTGCCGTCGCTCGCCACGGTCGCCGCGATCTGGTTGCCGTCACCCGAAGGCACGAGCACAGGGTCGTTCACCGCGAAGGGTCCGCTGCCGAGCGCCGTGCCGTCACGATCGTAGACCCGCGCGACGATGTCGAACCCGTCGGCGCCGTAGGTCTGCCAGACGGCCACGAATCGGCCGCCCGTGCCGGGTGTCGTGTCGAGGATCGCCGCCGATGCGGTGTTTTCCGGGGGCGACAGCGCCTCATCCACGAGGAACTGGCCGCCAACGGGCACTGCCGAGAGCACGGTCCGCGATTCGAGCCGCTCCAGCGTCGACTGCAGGCGTTGCCGGCGACTGCGGCTGCGGCGGCGGTCAATGCGGGCACGTGACAGGCGGGAAGCGGACATGACGATGCTCTCCGGTGATGCAGGGATTCGGATTCACATCCGTGCACCAAAAAAGCCGCCCAGAATCCACGCCCCTGCGGGCCGGGTTCTGCAGCGGCTTACGGTTCGCCGGGCTCGCGCTGTTGCGGTCAGCCCTGCGTCTCGTCCACCACGCGATCCGTCGGCTGATTGATCGCAGCCCGCGATCGCGGCGGCAAATCAAACGCCCGTGCCCGCTGCATGCCGGGCCCGACGACGCGAGGACAGTTTCGGCGGCGTGCGGCCGCCGCGGCCACGGCGAGAATCTGCAAGACCGCGCAGCGGCGACTTGTGCAGCCCCCGCTGCCGGGAAGCCCGAATCTTCAGATGAGGGAATCCGCGTCGCTCCACCGGAGGCCATCCGCATTCCCTCGGCTCACGCCTTTTGCTGTTGCGCGGAGGAGTTCAACAGAGCGGCGCCGCTGCAGGGATCCGGCGGCGAATCGTGTTTTGACCACCCGTACACAGGCGATCGGTCCCGTCGCCGGCCCAAGAAGCCCCGGGTGGCAACCCGGGGACTCCGGGTGTGAAAACCATCCCGCCGTCCATGCCGCATCACTCAACGTGATTTCCCAGTTCAAACCCACATCGCATGGCACCCGGGATGAGATGCAACCCGGAGTCCCCCGGCTCCCGCCGGGGGCTTTTTGTGCCGGTCGCGCATGTCAAGCCGAGCGCATGACTGGAGAACGCGCAACACCAAAACTCACGCCTCGGGCTTCAAGGAACGGGACCACCGAACCGGACAGACCGGAAACGCACCATCAGTCCCAAGAGGCAGACTGGCTCAACGACGGGGCGAGATGTGCGAGACACACCCACGTCGAATCCGGGCTACCGCCGCGGCGGCGCGATCGTCCGCTTGCCCATCCAGGCGACCAGCGGCTCCGGCACGGTCACGGTGCCGTCGGCCTGCTGGTGGTTTTCCAGGATCGCGATCAGCGCCCGGCTGATCGCGACCGCCGTGCCGTTGAGCGTGTGGACGAACTGCGTTCCCTTCTCGCCCGGCTTGCGGTAGCGGAGCCCGAGCCGCCGCGACTGGTAATCGGTGCAGTTCGAGGTGCTCGTCACCTCGCCCCACTCACCGGCCGGGCCGCGGCCCGGCATCCAGGCCTCGAGGTCGAACTTCCGGTAGGCGGGGCCGCCCAGGTCGCCCGACGCCGTGTCGATGACGCGGTAGGGGATGCCCAGGCCGTCGAACAGGCGGCACTCCAGATCGAGCAGCAGGTCGTGCATCGCCGCGCTTTGCTCCGGCGCCGTGAAGGCGAACATCTCCACCTTCGTGAACTGGTGCACGCGGTACAGCCCGCGGGTGGCCCGGCCGTGGGCGCCGGCCTCGGTGCGGAAGCAGTGGCTGATGCCGCACAGCTTCAGCGGCAGCTCCTCGGCCTCGAAGATCCGCTCGTGGAAGGCGCCGCCGAGCGTGATCTCGGCCGTGGCCACGAGCGACAGGTCGGAGCCGGTGATCGAGTAGATCTGCGTCTCGGGCCCGCGCGGCATGAAGCCGGTGCCCTCGAGGATCGTGTCGCGGGCCAGGTCGGGCGTGGTCATGACCGTGAACCCTTCCCGCTGCAACAGATCGACGGCATACCGCTGCAGGGCCAGCTCGAGGAGCACGGCGTCGTTCTTGAGGAAGTAGAAGCCGTGGCCGGCGACGGTGGCGCCGGCCTCGAAGTCGAACAGGTCGAGGGCGGCGCCGAGGTCCACGTGGTCACGGGCCTTGAACGGAAAACTCGGCACCGGCGTCGCCCCGCGGCGGATCTCGACGGCGGCATCCTCGCCGCCGACCGGGGCCGCGGGATGCGTGAGGTTGGGGATCGCCCGGAGGATGGCGTCGCTCTCGGCGACGATCTCCAGGGCGGCGAACTTCGCGACGTCGGCCGCCGAGCCGCGGGCGCGGCAGTTGGCGGCGACGAGATCGACGTTGTCGGCGACGAAGCGGCGGTCGAGCACGGCGGACTCCACGAAGGCGGTGGACGACGAGCGGGCCACTGGCGGCCGCCCGGGGCACCATATAATGCGGCGTTCCCGGGCGGTGCCGGCCCCGGGGTTTCGGAGTGTGCCAGACCGATGCCTGACTCCGCCAGTGCCGTTCTCGAAGCTGCCGCCGCGGAGGCCGTCGTTCCCGTCCGCCTCCCGCGGCCCGCGACCGGGGAAAAACCGCGCCACCAGCCCCGCTATCACGTCGTCCTCTGGAACGACGACGATCACACCTACGACTACGTGATCGCGATGCTGCGGCGGCTCTTCGGCCATACCGCGGAGACGGCCTTCAAGATGGCCGCGGAGGTCGACACGCGGGGCCGCGTGATCGTGCTCACGACGACGAAGGAGCACGCGGAGTTGAAGCGCGACCAGATCCACGCCTTCGGCGCCGACCGGCTCATCGCCCGCTCCACGGGCTCGATGTGGGCCTCGATCGAGCCCGAGCCGTCGTGACGGTCGGCGTCAGGACGGATAGCCGGGGGCCGCCGCCGACGTGAAGGCCGTGCCGTTCGAGACGGCCTTCCACCACGTGTTGCCGGCAGTGCTGCTCGGTGACCGGCCGAGGATGCCGGCCTTCTTGGGCGATCCGGCCTGCTGGGTGAAGATGCCGGCGAAGGCCTGGGCCCAGGCCGACGTGGTCGGCCACGCACCCTGGTAGTTCACGCTCTGGTAGCCGGAGCCCTGCTTCTGCACCACGTACCAGGCGCCAGTGGAGTTCTGCCGGCCCGCGATGCCCACGGCCCCGGTGGCGTCGCCCGCGAAGTTGCCGACCACGACGTTCTTCCACGTGCCCGCCGCCCAGGTGGCCATCAGCGTGGGCTGCTGGCTCGGGGTGCCGGTGTTCGAGACCGTGTACCAGGCGTTGCTCGCGTTGCGGGCGGCGATGCCCTCCTTGCCGTCGGCGGCGCCGCTGAAGTTGCCCACCGAGAAGTCCGACCAGGTCGTCTGGTCGGACCAGTTGGTCGTGATCGCGGTGTTGGTGAACGTGCCGGGGCCGGTGTAGTCGAGCTGCCACCAGGTGGTGCCGGCCAGGCCGGCGATCGAGTCGCGGGGGCTGGCCCCGCCGTCGAAGTCGCCGGCCACGACCGCCTTCCAGTCCACTCCCGGATTCCACTCGCCGATCTTCACGTTCTTGGCCGCGTAGTCGGCGGGCGTCGCCGTCTCGGCGGCGTCGGCCAGCATCCACCACTCGCCGAGGTCGTGGCTGCGAGCGGCGATGTCCGTCTTGCCGTTGCCGTCGAAGTCGCCGGCGACAAAGTCGAGCCACGCTCCCTCGATCAGCCACGAGCCGACGAAGTCGGTGCTCCAGGCGGTGCCGTCATATGACAGCTTCCACCAGCTACCGATGCCCGTGCCCGAGGCCCGGGCCACGATCACGTCGCGGTCGCCCCGCCGGATCACGGTGACATCCTCCCAGTCGATGCCCGCCGTCGCCCAGGGCGTGCCCACGTTCTGGGTCGTCGGGTCGCCCGCGGCGGGCGTCAGGGCCACCCGCCATTGGCCGGTGCCCGTGAGCTCGGCCACGTCGTCGAGGCCGTTGCCGTCGAAGTCGCCCGAGACGAAGGCGATCGAGCTGCCCGCCGTGGTGCCCCAGGGATCGAGCGTGATTTGGAGGACGGCCGTCTGATTGGAGGGCCCCGTCAGGCTGGGCCGCGCCTCGATGTCGGAACTGAAGTCCATGAAGTCGCTGTAGGGGTCGCCGTAGGCCCGGCCGTCGATGTTGACGGTCTTGCCGTCGATCAGGCTCGTCGTGAAGTCGCCCTTGTTCTGGAAGAACGCCGAATAGGCGTCGTAGACGGAGCCCGTCTCGTACAAATGGAAGAACTGCAGGTTGTCTGGGGCATACGCCGGCAGGGCGTTGACCGCCGTGGCGGCGATCTGCACCGTCTGCCCCACGGTGGTGACCGAGTCGATCTTGAGCGGGAAGCTCAGCTGCCGGAACGAACTGACGTACATGCCGGGCTTGATCAACGGAGCGAGCGCCCGGTCCGCGGCGCTCGTCAGCGTCCACGTGCCCTTCGTGGCATCCGTCTGGTCGGGGGTGAACGTGGGCAGGTCGGCCGCATCGACGGCGTTCGCGGTGGCGACGAGCGTGGTGCCGTAGCCGCGGATCAGGGCGGCGGCCACGTCCCGCTCGAGATCGGCGAGCACCGTCTGGTTCTGCGACGGGAAAATCTCGGCCTGCCCCTTCTGGTCGGCGAAGACCCCGCTGGCGCCGAAGATCATCTCGCTCGGCGACATGTAGTTGACCAACGCCTGCAGCGAGTTGCCCAGCGTGAAGTAGGCGGGAGGCGGCGGCACGTCGTGGCCGAACGGATCCTGCTTGCCCACGGGGGAGTTGGTCGTGAAGTAGGGGTAGAAGATGTTGTAGGTGCCAGTGTCCGTTGGAGTCGTGGCCGCGTCCTTGAACTGGAGAACGGCATAGGTTGAGGTTTCGCCGTTGATGTCGGTCGCGGTGATCTGCGTCACCTTCCCCTCGTAGAGCACGACGCTGGTGGTGCCGTTGTCTTCCTGCCAGAACGTGTTCGTCTTGTAGAACGCAAAAAAGTCGTCGATTGCATTGCCGCTGTTGACGTTGGCCGTCGACTGCCAGGTGGGGCCGAACCAGGACGCCATGCCGGTGAATCCGCCCGGAGGCACGGGGACGAAGTTGAGGCCCGTGCCACCCACCGTCGGCGTGACGGTCTTGGTCGGGAACGGATTGCTGCTGCCGCCCGTGTTCACGACCGTCAGGATCGTCCTGTCGGCCGAGATCGACTGCACGTAGGTGCCGGCGGGAATGAACGGGCCGCTCACGAACGAGCCCTGCTTGACCTGGCCGCCGAGGGTGGCGGGGACGGTGATCGTCGCCAGCCAGCCGCCGGCGGAGCTGCTGGCAGGAAGGATCGAGGCCGACGTGCTCGCGGCCTGCTGCACCGCCGCCGCCTGATACTGTCCGTTGATGACGTGCTGGGGCGCGAGGATTTGGTGAAGCGGGTCACCGGCGACCACCGTGACGCAGTCCTGATAGGCGGCGAAGAGGCCGACCATCTCCTCCTTGAACTTCTCGATGATCTGCTGCCGCGTGATGCCGGAGTTGACACCCGAGCCAAGCGTGTGGGCGGGATCGCCGGGGATCACCTGGATGGTGATCGGCATCCCGAACTGGTCGACCTGGGAGGTGTCGACGTTGAGTTTCGACGCCAGGAACGTGGGCTCGACGTAGTCGTAGTAGAAGGCATTGCCGCCGGCGGCCGGCTGCGCCGTCATCGTCGCACTGGTCGTGAAATAGAGCCGCGCGGAGGAGAGGTATTCGGTGGTCGTGATCGTGGTGCGGCCGTTCACCTTGTTCGTGATCGCCGCGAGGGCCGTGGGGGTGGCGCTCGTTCCAGCCGCCGTGATCGTGCCGCTGGTGTTGATCGTGTAGTACTGCCCGTTGGCTTCGAGCAGCAGGTAAAGCTCCGCCCCGTCGGGGAGCGGACCGGTTTTGTCGACGATCTGGATCTCGGCCTTGGTGAAGACGGGGTCGGCGACGAACGTGTAGGTGTTCGCGCCGGCGGTCAGCGGGATCGAGATGGGATGCGTGGCCGAGTTCACGACGACGGTTGCGGCGCCGTGGTTCGTGACGGCTGGCGTGGTGACCTGGATCTGCATCGGTGACACCCAGGTCACGTCCGTGCCGAACGTGGTGGTGGATCCCTGCACGAATCCGACCGTCACCCCTGCGGTCTTGAACGTGTCGGAGGTTCCGAATCCGAAGGCGGCCGAGGGCGCGGTGATCGTGATCGTCTGACCGCCACTCTGGTAGCCCTGGATCGCCGACAGCCTCTGGATTTCGGCCGACTGCACCGTGAACTGATTGCTTCCGCTCGTCGGCCGCGCGGGCTGCTGGGTGTCGGTGAGCGTGAGCGGAATGCTCAGGGGCGTGTTGCTCCAGCCTGTCAGCGAGGCCAGGGCGGGCGACGTGACCGTGATCTGCGTGGGGGAGAGGCGGCTCGCTTGTAGTTGGGGCCCGCTACCGAACGTCACGAGCTGCTCGCCCGTGCTGCTGAAGGGCGTGCTGTCCGCCGCGAGCGTGATCGTCAGCCCGCCGCCACCGGCGACCGACCAGGCCGCCGGCGTGATCGAGGCGATCTTGAAGTCGCTGGCCAGGGCCAGCCTGGCCTCGAGCGATTCGATCGCCAGGCGGCGGCGGGTCCGGTGAGCCAGGTCGGCGGCCCGCCGGCGGTGGACGGCGGCGCGGAAAGAGTTGGCGAGCAGCATCGGCCGAGCCCTCGGGAGGAGTGGGGTCCGGAATCAAACCCCTTCGATAGACCCTACCCCAGCCCGGCAAGGTGGTCAAAAAACCGGCGGGAAACCTGCTTGCTTCGCTGAGAACTGCCCTCGCCGCGAGCGTGGTGCCTCGCTACCGTCCCCGCCATGCCATTTCGCCCTGCCATCCCCGAACACGAAGCCGGCCTGGCTGGCCTGTTTTCCGCCTTGGCGGCCGCCGGCGATGAGCGGTTCTTTCATCCCCACCCGCTCACGCCCGAGGCCGCCCGCGCGATCTGCCGCCGGCGCGACACGGTCGCGACGAATACGGCCGACGAGTTTCACGTCGCGATCGATGGCTCTGGCGGTGACGGCCCCGGGGTGATCGTCGCTTATGGGCTGCTGCGGGGCTGGGCCGAGGGCTTCGCTGTTCCCAGCCTGGGCATCGCCGTGCACCCGGCCCACCGTGGCCGCGGCATCGCCCGCTCGCTCATGCATCACCTCCACGACGTCGCCGCCGGCCGCGGCGCTGAACGGGTGCGGCTCAAGGTCTACCGACACAACTCGGCGGCTCTGCGGCTTTACGAGTCGCTCGGCTACGAGTTCCGCCCGCACTCGCCGACCGAGCTCGTGGGCTTGCTCACGCTTCGTCAGCCGGTCGCCGCCTGAACACTCCACCCCGCCGGGATCGCCGCATGCCGCCCCGCACCATCCCCGTCTCGATGCCCGACCTCTCCGGCCACGAGCAGGCCTACGCCGCCGAGGCCGTGGCCAGCACCTGGATCTCGTCCAGCGGTCCGTTTCTCGACCGCTTCGAGCGGGAGTTCGCCGCGGCCTGCGGCACGCCCCACGCGGTCGCCACCTCCAACGGCACCACCGCCCTGCACCTCGCCCTGGCGACGCTCGGCGTCGGCCCCGGCGACGAGGTGATCGTGCCGGCGATGACCTACATCGCCACGGCCAACGCCGTCACCTACTGCGGGGCCACCCCCGTGTTCGTGGACATCGATCCCGAGACCTGGTGCCTCGACCCGCGGCGGATCGAGGCGGCGATCACGCGGCGGACGAAGGGTGTGATTCCGGTGCATCTGCTCGGCCATCCCGCCGACATGGATCCGATCGCCGAACTCGCCCGCACCCACGGGCTGTGGGTGGTGGAAGACGCCGCTGAGGCCACGTTCGCCCGCTACAAGGGGCGGCCCGTCGGCTCGCTGGGCCAGGCCGCGACCTTTTCCTTCTTTGGCAACAAGATCATCACCTGCGGCGAGGGGGGCGCGGTCACGTTCGCCGACCCCGGCCTGGAGCGGCGGATGCGCATGCTCCGCGGCCAAGGCATGGATCCGGCTCGCCGCTACCACTTCCCGATCGTCGGCTTCAACTACCGGCTCACGAACGTGGCGGCCGCGATCCTCTGTGGGCAGATGGAGCGGCGGGAGGCGATCGTGGCCCGCCGTCGCGAGATCGTCGCCCTCTACGCCGCGGAACTCGCCGGCGTGCCGGGCATCGGCCTGCGGACCGACGCTCCCTGGGCCGAGACGGCGCCCTGGATGGCCGCGTGCCTCGTCGAACCGGGGCGCTTCGGCTGCGTCCGCGACGACCTGGCCGCCACGCTCGCCGACCGCGGCATCGACACGCGGCCGATGTTCATCCCGATCCACCGCCTGCCCCCCTACGAGCCGGCCGCGCGGAAGCGGCGGACGGACCTGCCGGTCACCGACCGACTCGGCAGCCTCGGCCTCATGCTCCCCACCTACCCGCAGCTCACCGACAACGACGTGCGGCACGTCTGCCACTCGATCGGCGCGATCGGCGCGGCGGCCCTCCGCCGCCGGCGGGCGGCTGCGGCCAGGCGGGTCGCTGCCGACGACGCGGCCGCAGCCCGGTTGCCCCGGGCCGCCTGACGACGGTTCAGGCGTGGCGGCCCACCGCCTCGCGCAGCACGGCCAGCCAGTCGGCCGCCACGTCGGCCCACGAGCGCGGTGGTAGCGCTGCAACCGCCTCCGCCTGCCGCCGCCACGTGCCCTCGCGGTCGGCGAGCACGCCGATCACGGTGGCGGCGATCGCCGCGGGGGAGAGTGGATCGAAGAGCGGCACGGTGCCCGCGAGCGGAGCGAACGCTTCGCGCAGCGCCGGAATGTCGCTTGCCGCAGCCGGGCAGCCGCAGCGGATCGCCTCCAGGACCGGAAACGATCCCTGCTCGTAGAGCGAGGGCACGACGGTCGCGGCCGCGGCCCGATAGAGCGCCGCGAGCAAGGGCCGGTCCACCGAACCGATGGCATGCACGGCCGCGGCGCGGCCGAGATCCGCTGCGAGCCGGGCGAGGTCGGCCGGCAGCGGGCCGAAGCCCGTGAAGATCAGCTGCATCTCGGGGTGGCCGCCCCGGCGGACCAGGTCGAGGGCCGCGATCAGCCGGGCGTGGTTCTTGTAGGTCCGCAGCGCGGCGGGATAGAGGAGGAAGGGGCGGGCCGCCGCGGGCACGGCCGCCAGGAGCCGGTCGCGGTCGGCCGGCGCCCCCAGGTCGTCGGGCGTGGCAGCGGGCACGACGCGCACCTTCTCCGGCGGGCAGCCGAGCAGGCCCACGACATCGGCGTCGCGGATCGTGCACGACATCGTGCCCACGAGCGCGGCCCGGGAGACCATCCGCTGCGAACGGCGGCGAAACGACTCGCGGTCGGCAGCCTTGACGACCCCGGCATGGTGGAGCGGCACCATGTCGTGCACCACCACGACCGTCGGCGCCGCGAGCGGCCGCTCGACGGCGACGTGGGGCAACAGCCACACGTCGCGGGGCGGAAGCCCGGCCGGCTCGACGATCCGCTGCCGGGCGAAGAGCCGATCGATGGCCCGCTCCACCGCATCGCGGCGGGCCGTGAGCCGAGCGGCACCGGGATCGGCCGCGAGGCGATCGCAGAGCCGGCGGTGCCGGCGCCGCAGGGCCTTCCACCGCCAGCGGTCGAGCCAACCCTGCCGGTGGAGCGTCGCCACGTGGATCCGGCCCCTGCCCGCTGCGACCGTGGCCGCCACGGCCGGCTCGTCCCCCGCGTGGACGAGCAGTTGCACGTCACCGACGTCGGGCAGACTGGCGAGTCCGCGGGCCACCGCGTGCGTGAAGACGCCGATCCCCTCGGTGGGCATGAGCGTGCGGCCGTAGGCACACCAGATCCCGATCCGCATCGGCCACCTCCTCCGCCATCAGCGGCGATCGCGGCCGAATCGCTTGAGAAGCCGGCGCAGGCCGCGGAACCGCCCCGTGCCCAACCAGTGGCGACGGGCCGGCGGCGGGACCGATGCTCCCGACTCGGAGCGCGGGTCGTAGTCGGTGACGACCTCCCGCATGATGGCGACGGTGGTGGCGGCGACGTCGTCCCAGGTGCGGCCGCAGCCGACGTTCTCCGCCGCGACGGCCCGCAGTTCCTCCGCCCGGTCGCAGGCGTCGTCAAGGGCCGCCGCGATGTCCGCCGGGCACTCCGGGTCGATCCAGCGGATCGCGCGACTGCGGCCGTCGTAGTGCTCGTGAAGCACCTCGATGTCGGATGCGACCACGGGAACACCAGCGTCGATCGCCTCGTGGATCGGCAGCCCCATTCCCTCCGCCCGCGTCGGCATCGCGAGCGCCACCGCCTGCCGCAGCAGGGCGGCTGCCGTCACGTCGTCCACATAGCCGAGGCTTTGGAAGTCGCGGCCCGCCAGGAGGCCGCGGTCGCGGATCAGGCGGTTGATGCGGTTGAGATGCGCCTGCTCGACGAGGCCCGCGCCGCCGATCTGCTCGGTGCCGTAGCCGCAGAACAGCACCGGCACGTCGCGGCGCCGCCGGCGGGCCAGGGCCAGAAGCAGCGTCTCGTGGTTCTTGTGTTCCGACGCATTGGCCGGATAGAGCAGGAACGGCGGCCGCACGCCCCAGGGGAGCGGTGTCGGCGCCGGCTGTGATCCAACCGCCGCGGCCTGGTCTGCATGGACCTCGGTCGCCATGTGGGGGACGACGGCGATCCGCTCGGCGTGGTCGCTGCCCACGATCTCGAGCATCCTGCGCCGCGTGTAGTTCGAGGTCACGATCACCCGGTCGTGATACGCGACCGCGTCCTGCACACCGCGGGCCATCGCCTCGAGAAACTCCCGGGTCGCATGGCCCCCCAAGGCGTCGAGCAGGATCGTGTCCTGGAAAACGCAGACCTTCGGCAGGGCGGCGGGCGAATGCGGCGTACCGTGTGGCCAGGGGATCCAGACCGCGTCGTGGCCCATGGCGTGCGCGGCCAACGGGATGTCGGCGTCGATGCGGACGATCGTCAGGCCGCGTCCGGCCGCCAGCGGCGAAAGCGCCGCCGTGGAGTACCGCCGGTTCACCGCCAGCGTGATCGAGTCGATGGCGGGCTGGCGGCCGAGCGCCGCAACCATCCGCCGCAGCACCTCCAGGCCGCCGCCCAGCACGTAGACCGGCTGCCAGACGAGGAGCCTCATCGGCGGCCTCCGCCGATGAGCGGCAGGAAGTTCTCCCGCCAGGCGCAGGCACAGCGGTCGGGCTGGAAGTGCTCGAGGATCGCCCGCTGCCGGCCGCGGATCGCCTCCCGCAGGCCACGGTCGCCATCCCGCAGCCGGCCGATCTTCTCGCGGGCCTCGGCGTAGGTGCGGCAGAGCCCCGGCTGATCGGGGCCGCCGAGCGACTCGAGCAGGCCGCCGGACATGAACACCAGCGGCTGGCCCATCGCGATCGCCTCCAGGGGGTGATAGTGGAGGTGTCGCGGTTCCTGGGAGTGATAGAACATGCAGAAGCAGCGCCGCAGCAGGTCGTCGAGCCGCTCGCGGGAGACGTAGCCGAGGATTGAATCGTCCGCGGTGGTGAGGGGCGTGGCGACGCCGTGCAAGTCCTGGCGGCCGGCGATCCAATAAGGCAGGCTGCCGAGTTCGTCGCGGAATCGCAGGTAGATGCGGCGATAGTAGTCGATCTGGTCGATGTTCGGGCAGACGAACAGCAGCCGGTCCTCCCCGCCGGTCCAGGTGTCGCCGCCGCCGAGCAGCGAGTCCGGCAGCGCCAGCGGCATGAAGACCGAGCGGCGGCCGAGGAACGGCCGCTCATGGTCGATGATCTCCCGGTAGGCGGCCGCGAGGTGGAGCCGGTCGCGGACCCGCGTCATCTCGGTGGTGACGACGTTGCGAAAAGTCGGCCGGTCGGCAATCGGCAGCTGGTTGCGCACCCGGGCCAGCAGGCGGCCAGGCCAGGTCGAGGGCGGCGTATAGGAGGAGCGGTCGAGCGTGGCAAAGGGGATCGTGGCCGTCGCCGACTCGTAGTCGAAATCGCCGGCGTGGCCGAAGGCCCGCATGAAGATCCGCCCCGTGAAGCACCGCAGCAGATAGTGAAGGCCCGGAAAGACCGAGGCCGCGATGGCGACTTCGAAATGACGATTGATCGTCGCGGCGGTGCGGCGGGAAAGGGGCGCGTCGTAGAAGTTGACCGTGTTGAGGTGGGCGAGGTCGGCGGCAGGAATCGTGAGCGAGGCGTCGTGGACGTCGGTCACGGTCGCGGTGCGGCCATTGGGGCCGACGGGCAGCACCTTGGGCACGAACACCTCGAACCCCTCCGCCCGGAGCATGGGCACCTCCCACTCCATGAGCGTGGTGTGGTTGAGGATCCAGAGCACCCGCCGCGGGCGCCGCTCGGCCGAGAGGGTCATCCACCGCACTCCATTGCCTGCCATCGCACGGGACGCCTGGCCCGCGGCCGGAACGGCGGTCGGAGTCTAACGATCCGCGGACAAAGCCATCCATGCCCGTCCACTCGGCCACTCGGCCGACCTGCGCTGATTCGGAAGGGGTGCCCATGCCCCAGGAGCCGGCGTAGGTGGCCAGCGCAGGCAGGATGCCGGAGCGCCAGCCACCTCCGAGTGAGCGGAGGCCCGGACGGCCGCAGCGAACGTCCGGCGATGGGGCGTGGGCAACCCCGACCAGCGTCGCGGGCGAGGATCGAGTGTTATCCGTATTGCGTGCAGCACCGGCTCAGGGGCGGCAAAAGTCTCCTCGCTGTGGCCGCGGCGGCCACACGCTCGTCGAGCGTTCGCCGACCCCTTCGCCTCGCCTTCGCAAACTGCCAACTCGTCGATACGGCGAAACGATACGCCATCTTGCGACGGATCGGAAAAGCAAGCGGCCCGGGCTTTTCAGCCCGGGCCGCCGCCGTTCCCAGTCGTATCTCACCGCCCTGCGTGGGGGCGGGTCAGAAGCATCGGCAGTCCTGCGATCACTCGCAGCACGGCACCTCGCGGTACACGGTCTTCGGCACGCAGCGGGTCACCGTGTAGGCGACCTGCTTGGGCACCATCCGCACCACGTCCACCGTCTTGGTGTAGTGGACCGGGCGGGTCGTGCAGACCGGCACCTGCTTGGTGCGGGTCTCCTTGACCATCGTGCAGACCTTGTAGCACTCCTCGCGGGAGCACTCCTCGCGGACCATCTTGCAGACCTTCGAGGTGCAGGTCTTCACCCGCTGCTCGGCCACCATGTGGCAGACCCGGTAGGTGCAGGTGCGCACCTGCTCCTCGGGCACCATCCGGCAGACCTTGTAGCTGCAGGTGCGAACCCGCTGCTCCGGCACCATCTTGCACACCTGGTAGGTGCGGACCCGCTGCTCGGGCACCATCTTGCACACCTGGTAGGTGCAGGTCTTCACCTGGACCTCCGGCACCATGCGGCACACCTGGTACGAGCAGGTGCGGACACGCTGCTCGGGAACCATGCGGCACACCTGGTAGGTGCGGACCCGCTGCTCCGGCACCATGCGGCACACCTGGTACGAGCAGGTGCGAACCCGCTGCTCGGGGACCATGCGGCACACCTGGTAGGTGCGGACCCGCTGCTCCGGCACCATGCGGCACACCTGGTACGAGCAGGTGCGGACACGCTGCTCGGGGACCATGCGGCACACCTGGTAGGTGCAGACCCGCTGCTCCGGCACCATGCGGCACACCTGGTACGAGCAGGTGCGAACACGCTGCTCGGGAACCATGCGGCACACCTGGTAGGTGCGGACCCGCTGCTCCGGAACCATGCGGCACACCTGGTACGAGCAGGTGCGAACCCGCTGCTCGGGGACCATGCGGCACACCTGGTAGGTGCGGACCCGCTGCTCGGGCACCATCTTGCAGACCTTGTACTCGCAGGTCCGGACCCGCTGCTCGGGCACCATCTTGCAGACCTTGTAGCACCGCACCCGCTCCTCCGGAACCATCCGGCAGACCGTGTAGGTGCAGGTCTTCACCCGCTGCTCGGCCACCATCTTGCAGACCTTGTAGGTCTGCTTCTCGACGATGGTCTCGTTCTCGTAGCGGACGCAGTTCACTTCCTTCTCGCAGACCGTCGGCACCCACGTCTTCTTCGTGATGGTGCGCGGCGGGCACTGCTCCTCGATCATGCAGACCTTGCCCGGCACGTAGCACTTCTTGCCCGTGCAGGGATCGCAGACCCAGCAGCCCGGCTCGCGGATGCACCGCTTCACCACGGGGCCCGGAACCTCGCAGGTCTCCGTTTCCCAGCGGCCGCTGCAGACCTTGACGGTCTTGGTGTAGTGCACCGGCTTGCAGACCGTCCGGCAGACGTCACGCTCGCGGGTCTCCCACACCGGCTTGCAGACGGTGTAGGGGATCTCCTTCGTGCACACCTCCTTGACGGGCTTGCAGACCGTGTAGGTCTCCTGCCGCTCCTCGTACACCGGCTTGCAGACGGTGTAGGGGATCTCCTTGACGCAGGTCTCCCAGACGGGCTTGCAGACGGTGTAGGCCTGCTCGCGGGTCTCATACACCGGCTTGCACACGGTGTAGGGGATCTCGCGGGTCCGCGTCTCGTACACCGGCTTGCAGACGGTGTAGGTCTGCTCGCGGGTCTCGTACACCGGCTTGCACACCGTGTAGGGGATCTCCTTCGTCATCGTCTCGTACACCGGCTTGCAGACGGTGTAGGTCCGCTGCCGCGTCTCGTACACGGGCTTGCACACCGTGTAGGGGATCTCGCGGGTCCGCGTCTCGTACACCGGCTTGCACACCGTGTAGGTCTGCTCGCGGGTCTCATACACCGGCTTGCAGACCGTGTACGGGATCTCCTTCGTGCAGGTTTCGTACACGGGCTTCATCACCGTGTAGGCCTGCTCGCGGGTCTCGTACACGGGCTTGCACACCGTGTAGGGGATCTCCTTGGTCACCGTCTCGTACACGGGCTTGCAGACCGTGTGCCGGATCTCCCGGGTCCGCGTCTCGTGCACCGGCTTCATCACCGTGTAGCACTGCTCGCGGGTCTCGTACACCGGCTTGCACACGGTGTAGGGGATCTCCTTGGTGACCGTCTCCCACACCGGCTTGCAGACCGTGGTGCGGATCTCGCGGGTCTTGGTCTCGTACACCGGCTTCATCACCGTGTACGGGATCTCCTTGACGACCGTCTCCCACACCGGCTTGCAGACCGTGTAGTTGACGGTCCGCGAGCGGGTCTCCCACACCGGCTTGCAGACGGTGTATTCGACCTCCTTGAACGACTTCTCCGTCTCGTAGCGGACGCAGTCGATTTCCTTCTGCTCGACGACCTTCTCGCAGATCGTCTTGTAGCAGGTGTACTGCTTCTGCTCGTAGACGACGTCCTTGACCAGCCGTGTGCCGCAGCACGAAGGCCGCGCCGCACAGCTCGGTTCGTCGGACGATTCACAACTCGCACACCCTTCACGGGCCCGGGCGAAGCTGACCGTGGTCATCTTCGCCGCGCCGTGTTTGTAGCTGGCGAGCCCGCAATACGCCGCGTCGGCCGAGGGGACCGACGTCGCGATGCAGGCCAGCGCCAGCAGACAACAAAGCCATGGACTTTTCATGTCTGCCGCCTCTGTCGAGGAGGGCTCCTGGAAAAACTGGGATCAAACCGGGAACAACACGCTGGCGCGGAGCGTGGTCGCCCACTTCCGCACCATCCAAAACATCGACCACAAACTCCCCCCAGGTTGACCACTCGCCGCGACCCGCCGGCTTTTTCCAGCCTTCCAGGCGCGTTACAACCGTCACCACCCGACGGCGGCCGGCAGCCCTGTTGGCCTTGGCCGGGAGGATCGGTAGAGTCACACCCCTCCGGGGCAGGTTTTTCGGCAGGCTTTCCCATGACCGAATCCCGACCGCAGGCCGCACAACCGGGCGAGCCGCCTTCCGACTCGACCGTGCCGAAGGTCGTGGTCAGCCGGATCAGCCTCTACCTCCGGGAGCTGCAGCGGCTCGAGGCCTCGGGCCAGCAGACGATCTCCTCCGGCCAGCTCGGCACGCTGCTGGGGTTCAGCGACGCCCAGGTCCGCAAGGACCTCGGCTTCTTCGGCCAGTTCGGCTATCCGGGCGTCGGCTACCGCTGCGACGAGCTGATCCGGGCGATGCGCGACATCCTCGGCACCAACCATGCCTGGAGCGTGGCGATGGTGGGCGTGGGCAACCTCGGCCAGGCGCTCCTCGGCTACCGGGGCTTCGGCCACCAAAACTTCGCCATCGCCGCCGCCTTCGACGCCGACCCGACGAAGGTCGGGCAGACGATCCAGGGCATCCTCATCCAGCCCGTCGAGGAGCTGGCGGCGACGGTGAAGGCCAAGGGCATCCGCCTGGGGATGATCGTGGTGCCCGCCGCGCGGGCCCAGGAGGCGGCCGACCGGCTCGTAGCCGCCGGCGTCGACGGGATCGTGAACTTCGCGCCGGTGACGCTCGTACCAACAAGCTCACCAAGCCCGGCGACGAAACCCAGGCGTAGCGGGGCCCGGGGGCGGCCCACCGAGGGCGTGGCGTGCGGTATGCTGGCGGGAGTCCTGCCCGATGGTGTAACGGTAGCACAAGGGATTTTGGTTCCCTTTGTCTAGGTTCGAATCCTAGTCGGGCAAATTTTCTGCGGCCGGACGGCCGCTTGCTGCCGTGGTTTTTTCTGATAAGATCTGCCGCAACGGGCACCGCTGATCGTGGCCCGTTCCTTCCGGAACCGCTCGTGAACGCGTAGCCGCCGTCTCGTTTCGGACGCTGGCTCCTTCTTTTCGGTGACCGTTCCCCCGCCCGACATCCGGCTCGGCGGCCCTTTCGTCACCGGTTTGGATGGCTGATCCACTCGAGATCGCTGCTGCGCGGTCACGCTCCCCCGGCCTTTTTGCATCGCATGGAGAACATCATGATTCGCCGCTTGGTTTTGGCCCTCGTCGCGGCCCTCACCCCTGTGGTCTTTGCTCATGCCGACACGGTGTACTTCACGAGCAAAAGCGAGGGATCGCTGTTCTCGTTCAACTGGACTGCCACGACGTCTGGAACGATCGTTGCCACACCCGTGCGAACGGGCCTTCTCAGCCCAAGCGGCATGGCTTTGGGGCCGGATGGCAATCTCTACGTGACCGAAACGGGAAGCAACCGTACGGGAGTAATCACCCGAGTGCAGCCGTCAACGGGGGCTTCAAGCCTCGTCGTGAGTCTTCCAGGAACGGATCCGGCCGGCGTGACGTTTCTGCCAAACAGTGGAAACATGATCGTCAGCAGTCTTGCTCCCGACGACAGCGAAGCCGGAATCGTTTTGTTCGAGGTTTCCGGATGGTCGGGCGGCTCCGCGTCGGCCAACCCGTACACGGCGTCTCTTCTTCTGAACGGCGGCGCCGCGGTGGCAGCCGGGCCCAACGACACGGTGTTCGTCAGCAACAATCCTGGGTACAACGGCAACGTCCTTGGCTTTACGAGCGGCTCGGCCGCACCGACGACCGTAATCGACAACGGATTCGGCTCCTCCCAGACGGCCGCCCCGACCGGCCTGTTGGTGGATGGCTCGACGCTCTACTCGCTCAGCATCATCGACGGGCGTCTGCTGAAAACGGACTTTTCCACCGAGACACCTACGACGATCACGCGAGCAACACTGACTCCTAATCCTTTCCCCAGCTCGCTCACGATGCTGTCGAACGGAAGCCTGCTTCTGGCCACGGCCGACTTTAGCGGCAAGTTTTTCGTCGTCGATCCGCTCACGGGCAACTCCACCGACTTCGTCGTGTCGGGCGCTGGCCAGGTCGGCGGTGTCGTCGCGGTGCCGGAGCCCGCATCTTTGGTGTTGGTCGCCACCGGCGTAGCGGCGCTCGGCTGCATGGCACGGCGGCGACGAGGTGGTCTGGCTTGATGGCAGCGGCATCAGACAGACCTGGCGTCACGCTCGTCGAGCTGTTGGTCGTCGTCGCAATCATAGGCACGCTCGCGGGCCTTCTGATTCCTGCGGTTCAGCAGGCCCGCGAGACCGGGCGCCGCGCGACATGTACGAACAATCTCCATCAACTCGGCGTGGCGATGCTCCACCACGAGTCGGCCCGCCGGGCCTTTCCGATCGGCTCGGAGTCGCGGCAGTGGCCGGCCAATACGGCGCATCCGCACCAGTTTTTCCGCTGGTCGGCCCTGGCCCATCTGACGCCATATTTTGAAAACGAAGACATCCTACGAGGGCTCGACCTCTCCGTGCCACTTTACGGGACGGGGTTTCAGGTGATGCCACAGAATCAGGCGATCGTTTCGCTGGTGGTGCCGATGTTTCTCTGCCCCAGCGACCGTCGCGTGAGCGTGGCTGACGGGTTCGGTCCCACGAATTACGCCGCCTGCGCGGGCAGCGGCGCCGGCGGGGGGACGCCGTTCGAGACGGACGGCATGTGCTTCATCAACTCCAGGGTCCGATCGGCTCAAGTGACCGATGGCCTGTCGAAGACGGTTCTCATGTCCGAGAGCATTCTTGGTGACGGTCCGGAGGCCTTCAGTGATCGAACGCTGGTAAACAATGTCACGACGTACGCGTTTATTTTCTCCGTGCCACTTACCGCCAGCCGCTGTAGCCGCGCCACGTCCTGGAATTACACCAATCGCCGCGGTTTTTCCTGGGCGAACGGGGAGTACCGAACGGGGCTTTATAACCACGCGAGGACGCCGAACTCGAGTCTCATCGACTGCATCGGCGTCGATATGACATCCGATGTGAAAATCCAATACGCCGGTTACGGCTGGCGGGCCGCGCGAAGCCGGCATGTGGGGGGCGTGAACGTGGCCCTGGCCGATGGCGCCGTGCGATTCGTCGAGGACGGCGTCGATCCCGCCGTGTGGAGCGCGGCCGCTACGCGGGCCGGCGGCGAGGCGCTGGCGTTGCCGTAGCCCGACGGCCCTGCGCACGCACCGTGGCGCATGCGTCCAGGCATGTGACTGCGGTTCTTAGCTCCCTTCCTTCCATTCGCACGCCTGGAGGCGTGCGCCACATAAGGGGCAAGGGGCAAGGGGCAAGGGCAAGGGGCAAGGGGCAAGGGCAAGGGGCAAGGGCAAGGGCAAG
>JAJTED010000147.1 GCA_021300535.1 Planctomycetaceae bacterium
AGCCGGGGGACACCGGGTTGCCTGCCTTCCCGTGTGCCATGCGATGCGGGTTCGCAGAGGGGGCGCGCGAGCAGTCGTGCGGCATGGACGGCGGGGAGGTTTTCACGCCCGGAGTCCCCGGGTTTCCACCCGGGGCTTTTTGGGCCGCATGACCGTCCACAAGAAGCCCCATTTTTGGGCCGCTTGACCGCCTACAAGAAGTCCCACAGCGAGAATCTGCAAGACCGCGCAGCGGCCCCTCTTGCCGCCCCCGAAGCCGGTGCTCCACCAAAGTCGCTTGGATAAGGTCTAGCGGCGGCCGCCTTCGCCGCGCGGCTTGCTGCGGGCGTCGAGGTTGCCGGCGATCACGATGCCGATCGCCTCGACCCAGCTGGGCACGTCGCGGACGCTGTCGAGACCGCTCTCGGCGAGGATCTCGTCGTCCTCCGGCCGGGAGTCCCGCCGCGGTGACTCGCGGCCGGCTTCCTCGATCCCGAGGAACTCCAGCCCCTCGTCGTCCTCGTCGTAGCCTCCCGCGACCGGCGCGAAGTCGGCGCGGCGGCCCCGCGAGAGCGTCGAGGAGGATGACCGCAGTTCCCCGTCCGGCCGTCGACCGCGGCGGCCCTGCGCGGAGCGGTTGGAGCCGGAGGTCCCGCCGGCCTCGCGACCGCTGCCCGATCGGCCTTCGCCCCGTCGGCGTCGGCGCCGCCGCCGACCGCGGCCGTCGCCGTCATCATCGCCCGTGCGGGCGGCTTCACCCTCGCCGCGCGGGGCGGCATCAGGCCGTGCGGCAGGCCGCACGCCGTAACCGGAGGGGAGGGGTTCGTCGTCGTGTTCGTCCCCAGCCCGGATCGGAGGCTCGCGGCGCTCACCGGACTCCTGGCCGCCGGGCTCGCGATCACCGCGGGCACGACCGCGACCACCGCGGCGACCGCGCCGGCGGCGGCGACGGGGCCGGTCTTCTTCGTCACGCGGCCCATCCCGGCTCGGGGTCTCCTGGCCAGCGGCTGCGTCGTCGGCCGGCGCGAACAGGTCGGCCTCGATCGGCTCCTCATCGGACCGTGTGGCGTGCCGTGGCTCGAACTCATCGTCGTACTGTCGTTGGGGCCGCGGTTCACCTTCCGCGCCCCCGCGTGGCCGGTCGTCGAACTCGCGGTCGCGGGGCTCCCGGGAGACGGAGCCACGGTCCTCGCCAGCCGCTGCCCGATCCCCGTCGCGCCGGCCCCGGCCGCGTCCTCCGCGTCGGCCACGCCGCCGTCGGCCACGCCGCTCGCCGCCTTCTTCGCCGCGATCGTCGCCGCGATCCGCGGCTCGAGACCCACCGCGATCATGATCGCGGTGCGCCGCGTCCTCGGCACGCGGAGTCCGCGGGGCGACCTCGTCGCGGGAGTGGGCTTCGTCGTGGTGGCGTTCGACCCGCGGGGCGCGGTCGCCCGTCTCGCGATCCTGACGGGGCGGGGGGGCGGTGGGCCGCGGGGCGGGCCTGGGCGGTTCGGCGGCGGGCCCGCCGATGCCCAGATCCGATGCGAGGGCGTCCCAGTCGCCACCGGCAGCGGGGGCGGGACGCGGCCGCGACTCCGACCGCGGCCGCGGGGCCGGCTTCGGGGGCTGTGCGGGACGAGGCGGCGACGGTTCGGAGGAGGGCGACGCGCCGAGCGACTCGGCGAGCGACGCCCAGGGGTCGTGGGGGATGTGTTCCGACATGATTGGCTTCCAGGACGGGGACGCATGGCGGCCGTCGGGCCGCCGGTCCAGATATATCCCGGAAGGATACAACAATTGCTCCGGATTCGTCAGGTCGAGGTGTTTCCTTCGGGGCCGAGGCTCACGGCGCGGCGGTCAGCGAGCGGATCAGGCTGCCATTGTCGGCCACTTCGAACAGCGGCCGGTAGGGGCTCGCCAGGCTCCGCCGCGAGCGGCCGGCCGGGTAGTAGACGATGTTCACGCCCAAGTTCCAGGCCGACGGTGAAAACTGCGACACCGTGCCGCCGGGCAGGATGTCGATCGTCTGCGTCTTGCCGGGGATCACGTAGGTGAAGGTTCCCTCGAGGGCGAGCGACCGACCCATCGGGGCCCGCACCAGCGTGCCAACGATGCCGTCGTTCTCGCTCGTGGCACCGCCCCACACCTTCCACTCGTTGGCGTCGCCAAACTGCAGCCGGTAGAAGCCGGTGTACAGGTCGAGGGTGCTGGCCAGGCCGTTGGACCTCGTGATCGGGCTGAAGAGGCCGTTCTGGTCGCCGAGGTTGGCCGCACCCCAGAAGCCGATTTCGTGGTAGCCCCAGACGTAGCTGATTTCGGCTCGAATCTGGGACACGTCGACGTTGTCGAACCAGTTGTCGCTCAGGTAGTCGTACACCGCACCCCCCTGCAGTCCGCGGCCCTCGAAGGCCCGGGTGAAGAAACCGGTGGTGATGAAGTTCTGCGTGCGGGCGTTCTTCTCGAACGTCGTCGATCCCACCTCCACGGTGGCCGGCTGGAAGTTGGTCTGCGTGCCCCGCCAGCCGACCTGCCAGCCGACGCCGAAGGCGTTCCAGAAGGGCATCGCCCAGTTCAGGTATTCGTTGGTGCCGAAGTTGCCGTTGATCCCCAGGTCGCTGGAGTTGGTGAACGACGTGATGCCGGCGCTGGCCGTGAAGTCGCGGTACCACCTCCAGCCGTAATAGGGCTTGCCGAACCGCCGCAGCCAGGCGCAGATGCGGCCATGCGGCAGGCACAGTTCGCATTCGTCCTCGTCCGCGTACGGGTCGTCGTAGAACGACTCGACGTGCAGCTGGGATGGATATTCGCCCATCAGCAGCCCATCGTCGCCGGGCATCGTCATCATGCCGGGGTCGTATTCGCCGGGCATCGCGCCAGACAGGTCGGGCAGTGCGTCGTCGGGCATGGTCTCGATGATCGTCGGCCCCGCGGCGTCGCCGGCCGGGGCCGGCGTGGGCAGGTTCTCGGTCGCCCCGGCGCCCGGCGGCGTGCGGCCGGGCACCCCGGCGTCGTCGAGTCCGCCCACGGAAGGCGCCTGGGTCATGACGGACGGGATGCCTTCGGCGTTCATCGCCAGCCGCTCGGGGCGGCCGCCGCCCGGCACGTACCGCGGTGCCAGACCGCCACCGAGCCGCGCGGCCTGGGGCCGACCAGGCATGCGTGCGGCCGTCCGCTCCATGGCTGCGACCTGCCGGCCCTCCGGCGCGAGCATCGGGCGGCCGACCTCGCCCTGGGGCGAACGCATGACGTTCAGACCGAGGATGCCGTCGGGGTTGTTCGGGTCGAAAGCCTGCCGCATCGCACCGGGAATGCGACTGGGGCTCGCGTAATCGCCGCGGGGCTGGCTGCGCGGGCGCAGCGGCGCGTAGGCCGCGGGGGGCTGCGGGCGACGGACGGCCGGCGCGGCGGCGGGCACTCCGTCGGGGAGCGTTACCGAGGCCGGCGGGCCCGCGGGAGGGGTAGCGGCCGGCGGCAGCGTGGCCGGCGGTTCGGTGATGGTCGCCGGCGGAGCCAGGTCGGCCGCGGCCGTGGTCTTGGTGGCCGAGCGATGCGGCGTCCACTTGAGTTGTGCCTGGCCGGCGGTCTGGCTGACCGGGTCGGCGGCGAACGTGGCCGACACCGCGAATGCGGCGGCAGCGAGGCCCGCGATGAAGTGCGGTGAACTCGTGTGGACGGTCATGGCATCACCTCCGAACCGAGGCTCTGTACGCCGGCGTGGCGCGGCAGAGACTCCGCGATCGGAAGGGTTATCGGCATCCGCACGTTTGGAACTTCCGCCAAAATCATCGCGATCCGCAGAGGCTGCCTGGCTTGCCAGCGTTTCCTGGGTGGATTACCCGAGGGCGGAAGCCAGGTCAGCGCGGAGGTCTGCGAAGGCTTCGAGGCCCACGGCCAGCCGGATGAGGCCGTCGGCGATGCCCACGGCCTTGCGGGCCGCGGGGTCGTAGGAGCCGTGCGACATGAGCGCGGGGATCTCGATCAGGCTTTCCACGGCGCCCAGGCTCACCGCCAACTGGAAGAGCCGGGTCGATTCCACGACGCGGCGGGCCTGTTCCACGCCGCCGTCGATCTCGAAGCTGACGATCGTGCCGAAGCCGCCGCGCATCTGCCGCACCGCCAGGGCGTGGCCGGGATGACCGGCGAGGCCGGGATAGAGGACACGGCGGACCTGCGGCTGCAGCGCCAGCCACTCGGCGAGTTGCAGCGCGGTGGCCGACTGGGCCTGCACCCGCAGCTCGAGCGTCTTCAGGCCCCGCGAGCAGAGAAAGGCCTCCAGCGGTCCCATCACGGCGCCGGTGGCGTTTTGCAGCCAGTGGAGCCGGGTGCCGAGCTCCGCGTCGCGGACGACGAGCGCCCCGCCGAGCAGGTCACTGTGGCCGCCGATCGACTTCGTCGCCGAGTGCATCACGATGTCGGCCCCGTGCTCGAGCGGCCGCGTGAGGGCGGGCGTGGCGAGCGTGGCGTCGCAGGCGAGCAAGGCTCCGGCGGCGTGGGCGATGTCCGCGCAGGCGGCGATGTCGGTGATCGAGAGCAGCGGGTTCCCCGGCGACTCGATCCACACGAGCTTGGTGCCGGGCACGACGGCCGCCGCGACGGCGGCGGTGTCGGACGTGTCCACGGCGGTGACCAGGATGCCCTGCGCGGCAAGCACGCGATTGAACAGCCGCCAGGTGCCGCCGTAGATGTCGGTGCCGGTGACGATCCGGTCGCCGGGGACGAGCAATTGCGCGACGCAGTGTGTGGCGGCCATGCCCGAGGCGAAGGCCAACGCTCGCACGCCACCGTCGAGGTCGGCGAGCGTCCGCTCGAAGGCGTGCCGCGTGGGGCTGCCGGTGCGGGCGTAGTCGTAGGCCGTCGACATCGAGGCGTCGGGCTGGACGAACGTGCTGGCGACGTGGATTGGCGGCACGACGGCGCCCGTAACGGCGTCGCGGTCCTGGCCGACGTGGATCGCGCGGGTGCGGAAATGCATGTGTGGCTCCTTGGCCTGATTGATGGAACACACCGTAGCATGACGGCACGATGTCCGCGGCATCATGCCGCAGTTCGCTTGGCGGGCCGCCGCCCGCTCACAGTCAACCCGGCCATCCGGGCCTGGCGGTCACACAAGAAGCCCCCGGCGGGAGCCGGGGGACACCGGGTGGCATGCCTTCCCGGGTGCCATGCGATGTGGGTTTGCAGCGGGGAGTCGCGAGCCGTCGTGCCCGTTCAGCCCAGTGCCTGGGCGAGGTCGGCGATCAGATCGGCCGAGTCCTCGATGCCGCAGGCGAGGCGGATCATGTTGTCGGGGATGCGGAACGCGGCCCGCTCGGCAGGCGAATAGTTCCAGTAGCTCATCACCAGCGGCTGCTCGATGAGCGACTCCACGCCCCCGAGGCTGGGCCCGATCCGCGGGATCCGCACGGCATCGACGACGTCGGCCGTGGCCCGCCAGTCGGCGTCCTTGACGAGGAACGTGACCAGGCCGCCGTAGCCGCGCATCGAGCGGGCCGCCACGGCGTGGTAGGGATGGCTTTCGAGTCCTGGGTAGAAGACCCGCTCGATCCGCGGGTGGTTCTCCAGGAAGCGGGCCACGGCGAGGCCGTTGGCGTTGTGCCGCTCCATCCGCAGGGCGAGCGTCTTCAGGCCGCGCTCCAGCAGGTAGGCGTTGTGGGGCGAGTTCACGCCCCCCATGATCCCGCGGAGCTTTCGTACAGGCTCGAGTTTCTCACGGCTGCCGATCACGGCGCCGGCGAGGAGGTCGTTGTGGCCGCCGAGATACTTCGTGGCCGAGTGGAGCACGAAATCGACGCCCGCGTCGAGGGGCCGGAGGTTGTAGGGGGTGCAGAGCGTGGCGTCGATGAGCGTGAGCACAAGCACACCCTTGCGGCGGCCGATCTCCGCAAACCTCGCGATGTCCACCACGCTCAAGTGCGGGTTGGTCGGCGACTCGCTGACGACGAACTTCGTCCGCGGCGTGATCGCCGCCTCCATGGCGGCGTAGTCGCAGCTCTTCACCTCGCGGAAGCCGACGCCGAACCGCGTCAGGTGCTTACGGCAGAACTCACGGCTGCGGTGGTAGCACTCGTCGAAGAAGACGATCTCCTCGCCGGCGTTGAGATGGGCCATGAGCAGGCCCACGAGCGCCCCCATGCCGCTGGCGAAGAGCACCGCCATCTCGCCCCCCTCGAGGGCCGCGAGCTTCCGCTCCACGACCCGCTCGCCCGGATTGCCGTAGCGGCCGTACTCCTCACGCGGCTGGTCCTGCTCGATGAAGTCGATGATCGACTGCGTGTCGCGGAAGGTGTAGGTGCTCGACGCGAAGATCGGGTCGGTGATCGAGTGGCCCGGCTTGTCGCGGGCCTCGCCGGCGTGGACGGCGACGGTGGATGGACCGGGCTGCGCCGCGGGGGCGGCGGCAGGCAGGCCCGCAGCGGGATCGGAGGCGTCAGTGGTCGGCATGCCGAATCCCTGCGGGGCCGGAAAACATGAGCAACAAGCGTGCCGGCGAGTCTAGTCGTGCCGCCGCGGAGCGACAAGGAACGCAGCCCGTCGCGGGCGGTCGCAGCGCGGAGTGTTGGGCGCAAGCCGCGGACAATCGATACAATCCGTGACGACGCGGCGTGTGTCATACGCCGCACTCCTCCGGGCCGTTCATTGCGGCTCCCAGGCATGCGCAATCAGATCGCTCCCGGCCGTTCCCCCGCCCCGCTACCGTCGCGCTGGCCGCCCAGGCGGATCTGGATCACGCTCGCGTCGCTGGCGACCGCGGCGGTGCTCGTGCGGGCGGGGCTCCTCGAGCCGATCGTCGGCAGCATCGTCGATCAGGCGGTGCGGAACATCATCACGCTGATCCTGGCATTCTCGGGCCTGATGTCGCTGCTTGTTTGGTTCCTGCGGGAGAGCGGCCACGCGAAGCCGCTCAAGCAGATGGTTTTCGGCGGTCTGCTCGGGGCCGTCGTGGTGGCGGCCGGCACGCTGCGGATCGAGCGGGTGTCAGGCGACCTCGTGCCCGAGTTCAACTGGCGCTGGGCGCCGTCCCGTGACCAGCTGCTGCCAAAGGCGGAGCAGGGGGGCACGGCGGCCGCTGCGGCCTGGACGGCCGGCGAACGCGACTTTCCCCGCTTTCTCGGGCCGGCTGGTGATGCGGCCCTGGACGGGCCCGCCATCGCCGCCGACTGGGAGTCAAAGCCGCCCCGCGAAATCTGGCGGCGGCCGATCGGCGCCGGCTGGAGCGGCTTCGCCGTCTGCGACGGCCATGCCGTGACGCTCGAGCAGCGGGGCGACGAGGAGGTGATCGCCTGCTACGCGATGGCCGACGGCGCGGCCGAATGGGCGGTGCCGGTCCGCGGCCGCCACGAGACGGTGCTCGGCGGCGTGGGGCCACGGTCCACGCCCACGATCCGCGACGGCGTCGTGTATGCGACGGGCGCCACCGGCTGGCTGCACGCCATCGAGGGATCGACGGGCAAGGTGCTGTGGCGGAAGAACGTGCTCGACGACCTGGGCATCGATGTCGCCGCCCACGCGGCAGCCGTGGCCTGGGGCCGGTCGGGATCACCACTGGTGACCGAGTCGCTCGTGATCGTCCCCGGCGGCGGGCCTCTGGCAAAGGACGGCGGCGGTGCCGTGTCGCTCGTGGCCTACGACCGCACGACGGGCGCGGCTGTGTGGCGCGGGGGCGACGAGCAGATCAGTTACGTGTCGCCCGCGCTCGTGGCGATCGGCGGCCGCGACGTGGTGCTCATGGTGAACGAAGGGAGCGTGGCGGCCTACGACCCGCTCGATGGCCGTGAACTCTGGTCGTTTCCCTGGCCGGGCCATTCCAATTCCGACGCCTCCTGCTCGCAGCCGTATCTCCTCGCCGATGGAAGCATCTTCATTTCGAAGGGCTACGGCATCGGCGCGGCGGTGTTCGTGCCGGAGGCGGGGAGCGAGCCACTGCGGTTCAAGCAGGTCTGGTCGCAGCCGGGCTTGCTGAAGACGAAGTTCACGAACGTTGTGATCCACGACGGCCACGCCTACGGACTCTCCGACGGCATCCTGGAGTGCGTCCGGCTCGCCGACGGCAAGCGGGCCTGGAAGGGAGGCCGCTACGGGCAGGGGCAGGTGCTGCGGGTGGGCGAGGTGCTGCTCGTGCAGGCCGAGTCGGGGGAGGTGGTCGCGGTGGACTGCGGGCCGGCGAAGCACGTCGTCCGCGGCCGGCTGGCGGCGCTCTCCGGACAGACCTGGAACAATCCCGCGGTGGCGGGCGATCGGCTGCTGGTCCGCAACGCGGAGGAAGCCGCCTGCTACGAGCTGCCGCTGCGGGCCGCTCCCTGACAGGGGTCGATGAAGCGAAGGACAGCCCGGTCAATGGCACCTCTGCAACGATCTTCCGGCTGATGAGTGACTCGTGCGCCTCGTGAGGAGCCGGCCCGGGCGTCCGGAGTGGGTTTCTCGAAACGCCCCGCACCGCCTTGCGTGGCGTTTTTCTCGCGTCTGTGGAGACCGCGTCCCAGGTCGCCGTTCCCGGGGCTTCGGCGGCTTGCGTCCGGCGCCGGTCAGAGGCTGTGGATGTCGATCGCGGGCATATCGTCGGGGGGGCAGGTCAGGGGGCCGGGCACAGTATCGCAGCAGGTGCTCGAGACTCTGAAAATAGCTCGGCACGTCGCGGTCGATGAGCGTGATCCGGACGCTGGCGCCGATTGAAAACCTGCTGTTCTCCCAGGCGAGCACGTCGGCGGCGGCCGCGGCGTCGAGCAGGCGAGCGAGCCGGAACCAGCGGATCACGCGGCGACGGACCCGCTCGGTGAGCGCGGCCAGATCGGCTTGCGTGATCGGTCGGACCTGGGCCATGTGGCGGCCGTTGCAGGGCGGGCAGACGCCGCGGCCCGTTCATGGCACGGGGACGTCGAATCCGACGCATAGAGCAGGACGTTGACGTCGATCGCGAAGCTCACCGGAGCCGTGGCTCCATGGCATCGAACACCGCATCCCGGTCGGCCAGATCCACCCGCGCCTGCATGGGCTTGGCGATCCAGTGGATCGGCTTGGCGACGGGTTCAAGGCCTTGCCTGCGTCCCGCCAGCGCCGCCGCCAGAAGGTCGGACACGAGTCGGCCGAGTGACTTCCCTTCGCGTTGGCCGAGGGCTTTGAGTTCGGCGCGGACCGAACCATCGATGTCGATCGTTGTCCGCATGATGCGTGATGGAGTCAAAAATGACATCTGATGTCAATTGATGGCGTCGCGGTATCGATGGGGGCGGACTACGCTGTCGGGCCGCGACTGCAGCCGCACCCGGATCAACCAGCCGCGAGCGCCCGGGCATGCTTGCGGTATAGCCCGCGGAACTGGTGGTAGGTGAGGCCCAGTCGCGCGGCGGCCCGCCGCTGGTGGTGGCGGCTCTCGGCAAGCGCGTGGCGGAGCATGTCGATCTCCAGGCGGGCGACGGCGTCGTGAAGCGTGCCCGAGGCGGGCGGGCTCGCAGCC
The DNA here is from genome assembly GCA_021300535.1 of Planctomycetaceae bacterium. Taxonomy (GTDB): domain Bacteria; phylum Planctomycetota; class Planctomycetia; order Pirellulales; family UBA1268; genus QWPN01. The sequence goes on from JAJTED010000147.1 coordinate 9,413, forward strand.
GCGTCGGGCGTGGCGCTGGGGGCCGCGTTCGGTGCGGCGCCGGGCGGTGGCTGCCTGGCGGTCGTCGCCGCGTCACTTCCCGGGCGAGCGAACGGGTCGAACACGATCTCCTCGACGCGGCCGCCGTCGGCCCGGTAGACGGCCCGCTCCACGACGTTCTTGAGTTCGCGGATGTTGCCCGGCCAGGCGTGGTCGAGGAGGGCGCGTGCGGCGGCCTGTGAAAATGCGGGCGGGGCTTCCAGGCCGAGTTCCGTCGCCATCCTCGCGGCAAAGTGGTGGGCGAGCAGGGGAATGTCCTCGCGCCGCGCGCGGAGCGGCGGCACGTGCAGCACCTCGAAGGAGAGCCGGTCGAGCAGGTCCTCCTTGAAGCGGCCGGCGCGGGCGAGCCCCGGCAGGTCGGCGTTTGTCGCGCCGATGATCCGCACGTCCACGCTCGTGGGCCGGGAAGTGCCGACCCGCTCGAAGCTGCCATACTCGACGGCGCGGAGGATCTTCTCCTGGGCCTCGATGGGGATGAGACCGATCTCGTCGAGTAGGAGCGTGCCGCCGTCGGCCGCCTCGAACCGGCCGGCCCGCTCCGCGAGGGCGCCGGTGGCGCCTCCCAGCGGTCCGAGAGGTAGTGCAGCTTCGCGGCGGCGAGCTCCTTGCCGCTGCCCCGCTCGCCGATGAGGAGCACCGGCCGGTCCACGCGGGCCACTCGGGACAGCTGCTCCGTGAACGCGAGAAAGGCTTCGGATTGGCCGAGGGCGTCCGGCATGGTTGAGACCGAGACTACGAGGCGAGAAAAACCAAAAAATATCCATGCCTGCCAAGGAAAGGCAAACGCCGCCAGCTTGCATGCAATCGGCCTTAGATTTGTTGGTCGCAAGTCTATGCAAATTAACACTTTGCGCGTTTTTTGAGAATGTGGCACGGGATTCGTTCTCTGATGCGAACGTCCCACGAGCCGTTTCGCCCGTCGGACGGACGGGCATCGGGCCCGCCATCCATCGCAGCCACAAGGAGCACGCCATGGGCGTCTTCACCCGCCTGAAGGACATCGTCAACTCGAACCTCAACGCCATGCTCGACGCGGCCGAGGACCCTGAGAAGCTCATCCGCCTGATGGTCCAGGAGATGGAGGACACGCTCGTCGAGGTGAAGGCCAACTGTGCCGGAGCGATCGCAACGCGCAAGAAGGCGGAACGGTCAGCGGCCGCCGCGGCGGCCGCCGTCGGCGAGTGGGCGGACCGGGCTCGGCTGGCGATCGACAGGGACCGCGACGATCTCGCCCGCGAGGCCCTACGGGAGAAGAAGCGGTTCGAGGAGCAGGCCGAGGCCTTCCGGCAGGAGGCGGCCGGCTGTGCGGAGATCGTGGATCAATACAAGGCCGACATCGCCGCGGTCGAGGAGCGGCTCCAGGCCGCCCGGGAGAAGCACCGCCTGCTCGTGCAGCGGCACATCCGGGCTCGCAACCACAAGCAGGCCCAGACCACGCTCCGCCGGGCGAAGAGCGCCGATGCGGTGGCGCGGTTCGACCAGCTGGAGCACCGCATCGAGCGGATGGAGGCGGAGGCGAGCCTCGTGAACCATGCGGTAAAGGCGTCGCTCGTCGAGCAGCTCGAGGCCCTGCGGGGCGGCGACCAGATCGAGCAGGAGTTGGAGGCGCTGAAGCGGGAGCGGCGCCGCGACTGACCGCGGCCCGCGGCATCTTGGCTATGCACGTCAGCCCCTTGGAGACCGAACCATGTACGACGAAACCTGGCTCGACGACGATCGCCCGCGGCGCCGGCCCGGCCTGCTGTTTGGCGTCTGCCGCTGGCTGGCCGACCGGCTCGGCCTGGCGGCCTTCTGGGTCCGGCTGGCGGTGCTCGTGGCGGCATGGCTCTCCGGCTGGTGGCCCGCGGCCGCGATCTATCTCGTAGCGGCGATCCTCCTCGGCCAGGCCCGGCCCGGCCGGCTCCCGAGTGGGGCCGACTGGCGGCTGCCGCGAGGCTTCACGTCGCGGGAAGTGGCCGACCTGCGGAGCCGCTGCACGCGGCTCGAACGGCGGTGCCGCGAGGTGGAATCCCGTCTGCGATGGAACAGGGGTTGGGATGCCTGATGAACCGCTGACGGCTGTCCGCCGAACCCCAGAAAATGAAAAACCACCGCAAAAAACCGTTGAAAAGGCTGCCGACGATGAAGTTCCAACACATCCTGGCCGGTGCCGCCATCATGGTGGCCGCATGGACCGCCCCCCGGTGCGCCACGCCCGCGGAACGCGATGGAACAAGGCTTGCGCCGAACGTTCGCCCCTCACCCGCTAAAGCGGCTGCCGAAGCCGAGCCGCCGGAAGCGACCATCATCACCACGCTCGGCGAGCACGAATTGTTTGCGGACGACCGTGGCGTGGTCTCCGTTCGTGTCTACGAGGCGCCGGCCGGGCTCCTGTACACGGTGTCGTTTCGCGACGAGCAAGGAATGACGAGTGACGGCAAAACAATCCATGTCCACCGCAGCGGCTTGGCCGTGTATCTGACGCCCGAGGGAACGGGAGTCACGGTCGCATGCCACTGAGGAGGGCGAACGAAGCGACGCAGCGGACACGCGAAAAAATCAGGACGTGTGGATACTTCAACGGTCGCGAGCCGCTAAGTGCCATGGTTCAGTGGATGACGGGCACTCCGACGACACGGAAGCCCAGGCGGCACGCCGAGAGGGGGGGGCGGGTGGACATACAGAGCCGAACTGTTTGGCGGACGATGCTGCCATGGGTGGTGATTTTCGAGACACGTGCCTGCGACTCTCGGCACGATCGTCAGTGCGGCCCCCAGCTCTCGGCGGTGCTTGCGGCAGGAGCCGTGTGTTCCCCGGCGGGGCTGATTGACGGCGGATCGCGCGGCATGACATGGAGCGAAGCATGAACGTGGCGGTGCACGCCGGCGGCCTGATCGTGACGCTGGTCGTGCTGGCGATCGTGTTCGGGATCCCGCTGTTCCTCCTCTGGATCGCCACCCGCGGCCTGCATGCCTCCGGGCCCCGGTTCCTCGGCGTCTGCTGGCGGCTGGCCCGCAAGCGGCACGTGGACGTGGGGCAGGTCCGTCTGCTGGCGGCGATCGCCATCATCCTCTCGGGCATCGTGCCCGGGCTGCTCGTGTATCTGCTGCTGGCGATCTTCATGGAGCAGTGGGCGGGGCCCGACGACGGCCAGCCGCCGCCGTTGCCGCCGTTCGGACAGGGCGTGGTTCCGCAGCCGCCCGCGGGGCCGGAGCGAATCGGCCGGTATCGTGTCACCGGCGTGCTCGGCCGGGGCGGGATGGGAACGGTCTACCGCGGCCGCGACGAAACCCTCGGCCGCGACGTGGCGATCAAGGTGATCCACGATCGCTTCGGCGGCGCCGAGCACGTGCTCCGCCGCTTCGCTGCCGAGGCCCGGGCCGTGGCCCAGCTCTCCTCGCCCCACATCGTGCAGGTCTACGAGTTCGACCCGCTCGCCGCGCCGCCGTTTCTCGTGATGGAACTCGTCGCGGGGCCGAGCCTGCAGGAGATCGTGCGTCGTCGCGGCCGGGCGGCCGTGGGCACGGTGGCCGACTGCGGCCGGCAGGCACTCCGCGGCCTCGCGGCGGCCCATGCGGCGGGCATCATCCACCGCGACGTGAAGCCGGGCAATATCCTGCGGTCGGGCGACGGCACCTACAAGCTCACCGACTTCGGCCTCGCCCGCAGCCTGGAGCAGGGGCAGTCGCTCACGGCCAGCGGCTCGGTGATCGGCACGCTCCACTACATGGCCCCGGAGGTGGCGGCCGGGGAGGAGGCGACCGCGGCGAGCGACCTCTACAGCCTCGGCGTCACGCTCTACGAGCTGCTCGCCGGCACGACGCCGTTTCCCGACGACAGCCCGCTCAAACTTCTGCGGCGGATCGCGACCGAACCGCCGGTGCCGATCGACGCCCACCGCGGCGACGTGCCGCCGGCCTTCACGGCCTGGCTCGGGAAGCTGCTGGCCCGCGATCCCGCGGACCGGTTTTCGTCGGCCGCCGCGGCGCTGGCGGCCTTGGCCGACGTCGCTTCAGGGCCGCCGGAGGCCGACGACGTCGCGTTCGAGACGGTCGCGATGGCGGCGGCCGAGCCGCGGCGGATGGTGCCCGCGGCCGACGTGCAGTCGATCATCCGCCGGGCCACGCAGCTCGAGGCCGAGGGCCGCGACATGCTCGGCCACGACACGGTGCTCGACATCGCCCGTGAGCTGAACGTCGATTCGACGTTCGTCCGCGAGGCCCTGCGGCGGCACCGCGACTCCCTGGAGATACCCCCGCTGCCCGCCCTGCCGGGCCGGCAGGGCGGGGTGGGGCGGGGCTGCGCGATGGTGCTCATCCTCGCCGGTGTCGCGGTCGGGCTCGTGGTGACATGCTTGTTGTTCTCGCGTGGAAGACCCGGGAATGGGAGAATCATGATTCGGCACGGAGGCGACGTGATCGAGGTCGGGCCGTGACCGTGCTGACCGGTCACGTGCGGCAGGGCCGTTGACGGGCGGGCGGATCGTGGGCGTGCCGGGGAACCTGGCGGCGTGGGGCGGGTGTCGTTCGTGTTTGGCGTGATGGCCGGATACCATGTCCGGCGAGGACGACGCCGACATGACGATCGCAGGGCACAAGTGGACGGTGCTGGTGACCGGGTCGAGCCGCGGCATTGGCCGGGCCGTGGCCCTGGAGCTGGCGCGGGCGGGCTGGAACGTCGCTCTGCATGGCCGGTCGATGACGGGGGCGGCGGAGGTGGCGGGGCTCCTCGCGGTCGAAGGAAAACATGCGGGGACGTTCCTGGCGGATCTTGCGGTTCGCGACGGCGCGGAGCGGCTGGCGGCGGAGGTGATGCAAACGCTGCCGCGGCTCGACGCCGTGGCTCTCGTGGCCGGGGCCGACGTGCTCACGGGCGAGCCGGCGAAGTGGCCTTACGAGCGGAAGCTCGACGAGCTCCTCCAGGTAGACGTGCGGAGCACGATGCTGCTCACGCGGGCCCTGGGCCGGTGGATGGCCGACCGTGACGGTGGGGCAATCGTGACGATCGGCTGGGACCAGGCGGCGACGGGCATGGAGGGGGACAGCGGCGAACTGTTCGCGGCGGCGAAGGGGGCAGTAATGGCGTTTTCGCGGAGCGCGGCGAAGTCACTGGCCCCGAATGTGCGGGTGAACTGCGTGGCGCCGGGCTGGATCCGCACCGCCTGGGGCGCGGGGGCGAGCGAGGCATGGCAGCGGCGGGCGGTTCGCGAGAGCATGCTCGGCAGGTGGGGCGAGCCGGAGGACATCGCGGCCGCGGTAACCTGGCTACTCTCGCCGCAGGCGGCGTTCGTGACGGGCCAGGTGATCAACGTCAACGGCGGTTGGCGGCCGGCGTGAGTGCGGGGTGGAGCACCGAGTGGCTCTCCAGCGATTCTGTTGAAGGAGTCCAGCGACGAACCGTGTTCTAACGACCCATTGACCAGATCATCGGTTCCTTCGCCGTTCCAAGAAGCCCCGGGCGGGAGCCCGGGGACACCGGGTGTGAAAACCATCCCGCCGTCCATGCCGGATGACGGCACGTGATACCCGGTGCGAACCCACAGCGCATGGCACGCGGGAAGCGATGCGACCCGGAGTCCCCCGGCTTCCGCCGGGGGCTTTTTGTGGGCACGGCGCGCGTGGTCCAAGAAGCCCCGGGCGGAAACCCGGGGACACCGGGCACGAAAACCACCTCGGTATCCATGCCGGATGACGGCACGTGATACCCGGTGCGAACCCACAGCGCATGGCACGCGGGAAGCGATGCGACCCGGAGTCCCCCGGCTCCCGCCGGGGGCTTTTTGTGGGCACGGCGCGCGTGGTCCAAGAAGCCCCGGG
>JAJTED010000148.1 GCA_021300535.1 Planctomycetaceae bacterium
CTGCACGCGAACCCGCGGCGTCGTGCCGCGGTTCGCTTGGCGGGCCGCCGCCCGCTTGGAATCAACCCGGCCCTCCGGGCCTGGCACGCACACAAGAAGCCCCGGGTGGAAACCTGGGGACTCCGGGAGTGAACACCACCCCGCCGTCCATGCTGGATGACGGCACGCAATGTCCCGGTTCAAACCCACATCGCATGGCACCCGGGAAGGCATGCGACCCCAAGCGAACTGCGGCACGAGGTCGCAGGTTCGCGTGAAACATCCTCCCCGGCATCCGCCGGGGGCCTCTTGTGCCGTTCGCGCGTGTCAAGCTGAGAGCAAGACCGGGGAACGCGCAACATCAAAACTCGCGCCTCCGGCTTCAAGGAACGGAACCGCAAAACCCGACAGACCGGAAACGCAACACCAGTCCCAAGAGGCAGACTGGCTAAACTACGGGGCGAGATGTGCGAGTTACGCCCATTTACTAGTCCGGGTTTGTGATCCCGATGGCGATTGTCATTTGTATTGAAGGAGTAACACCATGGCACGATCGCTGGTGATCTATCTCGCCTCGATAGTGGTACTGGGCGGCGTTTGGCTCGCTACGGTGATTGGCGTTGCTGCCGACACGGATGCGCGGGTCGCAGACGTCGGGACTTTGCCGCGAAGCAGTCCGGAATCGCAGGGCGTTTCATCGCAGGCAATTCGTGCGTTTGTTCACGCGGCCGATCAGCAGATCGCGGTGATGAACAGTGTGATGCTGGTGCGGCATGGCCGGGTGATCGCCGAGGGATGGTGGGCTCCCTACGATGCGGCGACGCGTCACGAGCTTTACTCGCTGAGCAAGAGCTTCACGTCGATGGCGGTCGGGATGGCGATTGCCGAAGGAAAGCTCAGTGTCGATGACGAGGTGCTGAAGTTTTTTCCGGAGAGTGCGCCCGCCGAACCGAGTCGCAATCTGCAGTCGATGCGGGTGCGCGATTTGTTGTGCATGTCGACGGGGCATCAGACGGAGCCTCGTCTTCCGGCAAGCGATCAGCCGTGGGTGAAGACGTTTTTGACGCACGACGTTCCTCACAAGCCCGGTGCGCACTTCATGTACAACACGCCGGCGACGTACATGCTGTCGGCGATTGTGCAGAAGCAGACCGGCGAAAAAGTGCTCGATTATCTCCGCCCGCGATTGTTTGATCCGCTCGGGATCGACGACCCGAACTGGGGCAGTTGTCCCAGTGGCATCACGTTGGGCGGTTACGGGCTGAATGTGCGTACCGAGGACATCGCCCGGTTCGGACAGTTGTGTTTGCAACAGGGACAATGGAATGGCAAGCAATTATTGCCGGCGGAATGGGTTTCCCAAGCCACGAGTCGGCAGGTCTCGAATGGCAGCAATCCCAAGAGCGATTGGGATCAGGGCTACGGTTTTCAGTTTTGGCGATGCCGTCATGACTGCTTCCGCGGCGACGGTGCGTTCGGCCAGTATTGCATCGTGATGCCGAAACAGCATGCGGTGCTGGCGATCACCAGTGGCGTGAAGGACATGGAGGCGGTTTTGAATCTCGTTTGGGAGAAACTCCTGCCTGCGTTCAAGGACGAGGCGCTACCGGAGGACGCGGCGGCTGAAAAACAGTTGCGAACAGCACTCGCCGCTCTGGTATTGCCGGTTCCCAAAGGCGAGGCCACAGCCAAAAATTCGGCGGCAGTGGATGGGCGGCGTTACGAGATCAAGGCGAACGATCTTGGACTGGAGTCGATTGCGATGGAAAGCAGCGGTCCGCCGGGACAGGTAACGCTGGTCACGCGCTCGAACGGCAAAGAGCAGCGACTGGTCTGTGGCCACGAGCAATGGATCAAAGGCCGATGGTCTTGGGGGAATCAACGAGAACAGGCGGTTGCCGCGAGTGGTGCGTGGACCGATCCGGAAACGTTCACGGCTCGCATCTATCAGGTCGAGACCCCGTTCAGTCTGACCGTGCGGATGAAATTCGCGGAGCGGGATGTGACGGTCGAGTCAGAGTGGAACGTGGGATTTGGCCCGAACACACGGCTAGCGCTGAAAGGAAGCCAGGCCGTGAGGCAGTAATCGACCTCGCCCAAGGCATACGGCTCGACCAACTCGTCAGGAGGCATGCGATGAGATTGACGACTGTGGTGCGATGTCTGGTTATGGTTGCGGCCGGACCTTGGGTACGGTGGAAGTCGGATGGCGTCGCAACGGATCACCTCTGTTCCGGCAATCATCGCGGTTTTTGGAGCGGAATGCAGCACGCGTGCAGATGCAGTACTGTTGCGTGAACGGGCGCGACGTTTCCGGACGCCCGGGCCACCGGCGACGTCGCCGCCCCGGACGAGAACCTTACGCGGGCCCTTCCAGGCGGACTGGCGATGGCCCGCGGTCTGCTTCGGCGACTGCTCACGGTGCTCCGCTCGCACCCCGAGCCGCCTCAGTCGGCATCGCGTCGCGCCCGGTCGAGGGCCACGGCCGACACGATGATCACGCCCGTCACGATCTCCTGCACCCAGTTGGGCAGATCGAGTTTGGTGCAGCCGTTGGCCACCGCCGTCATGATCATCGCGCCCACGAGCGTGCCGGCGATCGAGCCGCGTCCCCCGGTCAGGCTCGCCCCGCCGATCACGACCGCCGCGATGACGTCGAGCTCCATCCCCATGGCAGTCGTGGGATCTCCCACGGTCAGGTAGGCGTACTGGAGGAGCCCCGCGACCGCCGCCAGGGCCGAGGCGACGGCATGGGCCACGATCCGGACGCGGTCGACCGCCACGCCGCACAGCCGTGCGGTCGGCTCGTTCGAGCCGATGGCCACGAGGTGCCGGCCGAACCGGGTGGCCTGGAGCAGCAGGGCCGTCGCGGCAGCCAGCAGGAGCGTGAGCCAGACGCCGGGCGGAACGAGGAGCCAGCGGCGGTCGGCGGGCAACGCGGTGAGCAGGTCGTTGAGCCAGGTCGTGGGAGCCGCCACCATCGTCTCGCCGGCCAGGCCCTTGGCGAGGCCACGAAGGCCCCCCCACATGCCCAGTGTGACGATGAATGGCGAGAGCCGCAGGCCGGTGACGAGGCCGCCGATCAGGCAGCCGCAGGCCGCACCACAGATCACCGTCGCGACCGCCGCGGCAGCGGGTGACCAGCCCCGCGACACGAGCGTGGCGAGCGTCACGGTGGCCAGCGCAATCTGGGCGCCGACGGACAGGTCGATGCCGCCGCTCACGATCACGAGGGTCATGCCGAGCGCCGCCGTGGCCACGACGGCGGTCTGGAGGAGCATGATCTCCGCGTTCGCGGCATTCGCAAACTGGGCCGGCCGCAGGGCCGAGAACAGAATCACCACCGCCACAAGGCCCGCGAGCGGGCCGAGCCTGGAGAGCCACGTCTTCATGCGCGTGTGATCGCCTCCTGCATGATGGTCCGCTCGTCGATCTCTTCCACGGGACGCGCCGGCCCGAGCCGGCCGCCGCTCATCACGGCCACGCGGTCGCACACGCCGAGCAGCTCCGGCAGATGGCTGCTGACGAGCAGGATCGCCCGGCCGCTCGCCGCCAGGTCGTCGATCAGGGCGTAGATCCGCGCCTTCGCCCCCACGTCGATGCCGCGGGTGGGCTCGTCGAGCAGGAGCACGTCCACGTCGTGGTGCAGCAGGCGGGCTACCGCCACCTTCTGCTGGTTGCCTCCGGAGAGCGCGGCCACCGGCTGGCCGACGTCGCGGCACTTGATCTGCAGGGGCCCGAGCCACCGGCCGGCCGCCTCCGCCTGCCGGCCGGGCAGGACGAGCCCCAGGGGGCCGAAGTCGCCGAGCCGCGAGAGCGTGAGGTTGTCGGCGATCGACAGGTTCACCGCGAGTCCCTCCCGCTTGCGGTCCTCGCTCACCATGCCCACGCCCTGCGACCAGCGGGCCGCGGGTGAGGCCGTCCCCACGTGGGCCGCCACGCGGACGGTGCCGCGGCGGACCGGATCGAGCCCGAACACCGCCCGCAGGAGTTCCGTCCGCCCGGCGCCCACGAGCCCGGCGATCCCCAGCACCTCGCCGCGCCGCAGGGCGAGCGACGCCGCCTCCGGTCGCACGCGTCCGGCGAGCCCCACGACCTCGAGGACGACGTCGCCCGGCGTTCGCCGCGAGCGCGGATAGAGCTCGGTCATTGGGCGGCCGACCATCCACTCCACGATCGTCGCATCGGCGAGCGTCGCGAGGTCGCCACCGCCGACGGTCGCGCCGTCGCGGAGCACGGTCACGCGATCGGCGAAGGCGCGCACCTCCTCGAGCATGTGCGAGATGAACACGATCCCCTGGCCGGCCGCCCGCAGCCGCTGCACGACCGTCGCGAGATGCCGCACGTCGTCGCGGGTGAGGCTGCTCGTCGGCTCGTCGAGAACGAGCACGCGGCAGCCGACGGCCACGGCCCGGGCGATCTCCACCATCTGGCGGTCGGCGATCGGCAGCGTGGCCACCCGCCGCTCAGGGGCGATGTCGGGCCGCCCGAGCTGGCCGAGCGCGGCACGGGCCGTCTCGTGCATGGCAGACCGCCGGATGAAGCCCGCCCGCACCGGCTCCACGGCCAGCAGGATGTTCTCCGCCACGGTGAGGTCCGGCGCGAGGGCGAGCTCCTGATGGATCATGGCCACGCCCGCCGCCCGGGCCTCGCGGGGGGAGCGGGGCGCGTAGGTTCGGCCATCGAGCCGCAGGCCGCCGGCGTCGGGCTGGACGACGCCCGCCAGCACTTTCATCAGCGTGCTCTTGCCGGCCCCGTTCTCGCCGACCACGGCCAGCACCTCGCCGGCGGCCAGCCGCAGGTCCACGCCGGCCAGTGCCACCGTCGCGCCGAACGACTTGCGGACGCCCTGCATCACGAGGCGATCGGAGGATGGCGGCGGGGCGGTCACGGCAGCTGGAGAATCTTCTGGATCTCGGGCCGGTCGACATTCTCGCGGGTCACGACCACGGCGCCCGTGTCGATCAGCGGCGCGACCGGCATGCCCCGCAGGTGGTGGACGGCGGCGGTCAGCGTCTCCCGGCCCATCCGCCGCGGGTCCTGGGCCACCAGCGCGTCGATCTCCCCCTTGCGGAGCGCCTCGATGAGGGCGGGGGAGGTGTCGAAGCCGACGAACTTCACCCGGCCGGCCAGGTTGCTCTGCCGGAGGGCCAGGAGCATGCCGAACGTCGACGACTCATTCGGGCAAAAGATGCCTTCGGCCTTCCGCAGCGTGTCGAGCATGTTGAGCGCCACGGTCTTCGCCTCGCCGGCGGTGGCGCCGGAGTAGCGGTTGGCGGAGATGACGTCGATCTCCGGCCGGGCGGCCAAGGCCGCTGCACAGCCCGCCTCCCGCGCGTCGGTGCTCGCGGAGCCCACCTGGTAGCGGAGCAGCACCACCTTCCCCGCGCCGCCGAGCCGGTCGGCCAGGGCGGCGCCACCGAGTTCGCCGCCGCGGCGGTTGTCGGTGGCAACGAGGCTGACGAAATCCTTGCCCGCCTCACCCTGGAGCGCCGAGTCGAAGATCACGACCGGGATCTTCCGCTGGCCGGCCAGGGTCACGGGGCGACGGAGCGCCGCGGCATCGAGCGGGGCCACGGCGATCGCGGCCACCCCTTCGGTGACGAACTGCTCGACGATCGCGATCTGCTGGCCGCGGTCGTTCTCCTTGAGTGGCCCTTTCCACACGAGTTCGACGTCGAGTTCCGCGGCCGCCTCGCGGGCCCCGGCCTCGACCGTCTTCCAGAACACGTGGGTCGTGCCCTTGGGGATCATGGCGATCCGCGGCTTGGCGGCATGGGCCGCTGGCATCCCGACCCGCTCGCCTTTTGTCCCGAACGCTCGACTCCGGCCTCCGAGCAGCCGCTGCCGACTGGGGCCGACTTGCCGTTCGGCCTCGGTTCCCGCAAGTGTATCGGGAACCGGTTTGCGATGCTCGCGGAGTTGGCCAAGATTACCCCGCTGAGCAAGGAATTGTCGTGGCCGAAAACTGCAAAACTCGCAGCTAGGCCAGCAGTTCTTCGAGCGGTCCGTGCGTCTCGATGCCGGCGAGGTTGGTGTCCACCTGCCCGCAGAACTCCCGGTCGGAACCGGCCAGCTGCAGCCAGGTCGTGTACATGTTGCTGATTGTGCGATGGCCGCGGGCCCCGCAGGACGGGTAGTCCGCGACTCGACTCGGCGAATGTCGTCCCGCATGAAGTCGAGGAGGTTCGCATTCGCCGCATACACGTCACGGGAATTCCCTTCGGCGACGCTGCCGAACAGATTCGAGGAGGTGCACGACGGCGCGACCATCGTCGACAACGGGCGATCGGGGCCGATCGCGGAGATGTTGTAGATGACGTTGTCTTCGATCCGCCTCGACATTCCGATGCCGATGTGCGGGAAGATGTCCGGCAGCTGCCGCGACAGGGCTCCGTCGACGGTTTCGCCGTTGATCTTCCTGCTTTCGCCGTTGCCGTTGCCGCGGCCGCCGCCAAACGCGCCCAGGGCCATGAAGTTGTTCGAGTGGCCGCCGCCGCAGACACGGCCTGAAAGCCCCTGGAGGATCGGGCGCAGCAGCACCGAACCGCCGCCCGTCTCGTCGGCCCGTGGCCCGCCGACCGACTGGGGAGAGCTCGTGCAGGTACATGACGACGGGCAATCTTTCAGGCGTCGCCCGATGAGCTGCCCGTGATCGACATCCACAGCCTCTGATGGGATCCCAGGTCACGGTGCGGAAGGCCCGCGGGCAGGGCGGTTTCAAGGCCGGCCTGCGCCGAGGAGAAAAATCCGGCCTTGAGCGTGGACAGGAAGCTCCTCGGCATCTCCACGATCGGGCCGCATCCAGCCCGATCGGTTCCGGCTGTTGCTCCTCGTGATCCGCCCCGCTCGGCCGTCGCTTGCCGAAGTGTCATTGGCCGACCTACATTTAATTCTTCTCTCTCGCAGGAGTTTTCCCATGCGACGATTCCAGTGGGGCCTTTTGGTCCTGATGCCATTCCTTCTTCAGGCGGCTGAACCGGCGGCAGGGCAGGATCAAACCATCGTGCCGCCAGCCGGCGACTACCGCGTGGCGGATCTGCTTCTGAAAACAACGGTTGGAAAGGGGGGTGACCTGTGGCTGCGCGGTGCTACCCGCAACGGTCGCATTCCGGTGCCCAGTGCGCTCAGTGTCCGCGATATTGTTGGGGAATGGGTGATAGAAGCAGGTTCGATGCGGGGCAATTTTCCGCTTACTGGGGCAGGAACCGCGACCCGAAGCGGTGAACCGACCAAAAACATCAGCCTGAAGGCGACCATTGCCGCTGATGGAACCGTTAGCGGCACTTGGTCAGTCGAAGATCAACCTGGCGGAGAGATCACCGGCACGGTGCGTACCGAAGCCGAATTGCAGAAGACCAACGCATTCACGACAAAATCAGACTGGCCCTGCTGGTCAGGTCCCACCACCAGTATGGCAGCGACGCCGTGCGGACTGAAGATTGTCGAAGACTTTCACAAAGATGCCCGACTGGTTTGGCGAAGCGAGGAACTGGTGCCACAGGGGCCGGGCGGTTCGCTCAACTATCCACACCTGGCCTTGAGTAGCCGCACCAACGGAGGCGGTTCCAGCCTGATCGTGGCTGAAGGCAGGGTGATCGTGAACTACTATCAGCCGGCCGGTGATGTGATGATGGCCGGACCAGTCTATGACAGAGGAGCGAAGCCGGAGGAGTACACGCCCGGGACGCCGGATGAGTACCTCGCCTATGCCAGCAAGAAGGCGGGGGTTGAGATCTCGCCCTACATGCGTGAGAAGTGGCTGGCCAAGGCCGATGACGTGGTGGTGTGCATGGATGCGGTCACCGGCAAGACCCTCTGGAAGAACGTCTTCGCCCAGAAGTCGATGAATCAGCCCAGTCACAAGGGGGGCGCGGTCAACAACACTCCGTGCGCGGGCGGGGGCCGGGTCTTCGCCATGGGGCCGGGCGGCGTGCTGCACGGCATCGAATTGGCGACCGGCAAGGTCCTGTGGGAACGCACCGGCATGTCGGCCGAGAAGGTCCAACCCTGGAGCGGTGCCCGCAACATGTGCACCGCCCCCATCTACGCTGACGGCACCCTAGTCCTGCCCGACCACGGCAGCACCCTTACCGGCATCGATCCGGCCACCGGCAAGGACCTGTGGCAGTTGAAGGGCAAGGGGTATCGGTTCCAGGTGCCCGCGAAGTGGTCGCACCAGGGTCGGGAATACGTGCTGTCGATGTTCCAAACCGGTGGTAGCAAGGGCGCCATGAACGCCAGCGCCGCCTGCATTGAAGCCAAGACCGGCAAGATTCTGTGGGAAGTCGTTCTGCCGCCGAATCCGAGCAAAGGCGTCATCGTCCATGGTGATACGATGTATGTGGTGTCGGACGACGGGTTCCAATCGCAACAAGATCGTTCAAAGGCCAAGTGTACCGCGTTTCACCTGGATCTCACGAAGGCTGAACAACTTTGGCAGACCGCGACTCCCGACGCCAACGAGCATCCAGTCGCTGCTTGCAACGGTCGATATGTGGTTGTGAAGGGAAGCCACAAAGAGTCGCATCTCTTGGATGCGGCAACGGGCAAACTCCTCGCAAGTTATCAAGGCGATACCGGCGGGAACGAATGCCACGCGGCGATGATCGAGGACACTGTGATCCTAAGTCGCGATGGTTCGCATAGCCATAGCGACATGGATATCCTTGGGGGCACTCCGGAAACCTTCGGAAAATTGCTCTGCACCTGGGACCAGCCGCATCCCCAGACTACTAGCTACCACAACAAGTACATGACCTGGCCCCTGGTCGAAGGTCGCATCTTCATGCGTGGAAAAGATGGCGTGTATTGTTATGACTTGAGAAAGACCCCTTAGCGCGGCCTGTCGGCCGCAACCAAAGAGGGAAAGTCACGCAGGCGTGCGATCTTCCCCGGGCGCCGCAGCAGGCTGATCAAAAAACGGCGCTCTCACTGGATGATGGTTGGATCTCACTCTCACCAAACCCAGGAGAGCGCCGTGAGTTCGTTCAGCGAGAAATTCGGGGGCTCGATCTCCTCTTCATTTGGAGTGCTTCGACCGCGTGGTTTTCAAGGGTCACCTGCCATTCCAGAACGAGGCCCGGCTCAAGGGCTTCGTGGACCACGTGCCGGAAATCCGTCGAAAGGACTTTCTGAAACTGCTGGAGCGGCATTCCAACGATCTGGTCGCGCACGGCAAAGCGCTGGCTGAGGCGGCCGGGCGGCCCTAGGAGTGCAAGCAGGGCTTCTTCCGCAAGGAAGCCTTGATCGACGACATCATCCGCCGCGACGGCCTGACCGAAGGCCTCGTCGACGTGCTCTGCGTCCAGGAGACGTGCAAGACCGTCCGGCTGGTGCATGCAAAGGGGCGGCGGGTGCTGGTGCACGCGCGGCGGCCGCAGCGGGTTCTCTACTTCTACTGCCTCGACCGCGACTTCGGTCTCATGAACGTCCGCATTCAATCCTGGTTTGTGAACGCCGCCGGCACGCGTTCTTTGCAGCCCTTTTTTCCCATGGTATAAACCATGTGGACTCGACGGGCGGTCGATATCATCGGTCCCGACACGCTAGGGTGGCCTATGTCCCGTGTGCTCTCCGCTGCGATGGCGGCCTTCGGTCTCGTATGGCTGCCCTGGGACGTCCGTGACGGTAGGGGCGGTTCCATGGCGGCGGCGTCCGAATCGGCTGGGCCGCAGGTTTCTTTCGACGACGCGGGCTTCGGCGGTGCGGTGAAGCCGCTGTTGGCGAAGTACTGCCTCGACTGCCATGCGACGGCGAAGAAGGAGGGGGGGCTCGACCTCGAGCGATTCACGACGGTGGCGAGCATCCGGCGTGACGTGAAGCCGTGGCAGAACCTCGTCGAGCAGGTCGAGGCGGAAGAGATGCCGCCGCGTGAGAAGCCGCAGCCCACGGCCGAGGAGCGACTCCGGCTCGTGGCCTGGACCCGCGGGTTCCTCGACGCCGAGGCCCGGGCCCGGACGGGTGACCCCGGGCGGACGCTGCTGCGGCGGTTGAGCAACGCCGAGTACGACGCGACCATCCGCGACCTAACGGGCGTCGATCTGCGGCCGGCCCGCGAGTTTCCGGCGGATGGTGCCGCTGGCGAGGGCTTCACCAACGCCGGCGAGTCGCTCACCGAGATCTCGCCGGCCCTGTTCGCGCGGTACATGGCCGCGGCGAAGGAGATCGCGGATCGTGCCGTGCTCCTGCCGGACGGCTTGCGATTCTCGCCGTCGGCGAACCGTCGCGACTGGACCGACGAGGCGGTCGCGAATCTGAAAACGCTGTACGCGGCGATGAGCAGACCGCATGCCGTCATCAAGGGCGACGGCGGGCTCAACTTCCAGCCGTATCTTCTGGCGACGGTGCGGGATCGCGATGCGCTCGCCGCCGGTAAGCTAGAGGAGGTCGCGGCGAAGCACAGTCTCAATGTCATTTACCTGCGGACGCTCTGGCAGGCGCTCTCAGCAGCGGATTCGAGCCAGCCGCTGGACGACATCCGCGCGGCCTGGCGGCAGGCGAAGGAGGCGGACGTGCCCGCACTGGAGGTGCTCGTCGCCGCCTGGCAGGGGGCGGTCTGGCGCACCATGCAGGTTGGCAATTACGTCGATAGCCCCTGGGGCGGGCCGGCCAGCGCGACGTTTCTCGAGAGCAAGTCGCGTCAGGCGGCGTTCGACTGGCCCGCCGCGGAGGCGGTGACGTTGCGGGTCCCGGTGAAGCCCGCTCCCGGGCAGTCGGAGGTGGTCATTCATCTGGCGGCCCGCGAGTCGGGTGCGGCGGGGCCGATCGTGTGGCATTGCCCGCGG
>JAJTED010000028.1 GCA_021300535.1 Planctomycetaceae bacterium
TGGCGCATGGCACCCGGGAAGGACCGCGACCCGGAGTCCCCCGGCTCCCGCCGGGGGCTTTTTGTGTCAGTGGAGCAGGCGTAAATCCGTGGGCGTGATCGTGCCTGCGGCCTACCCCCCCGCCAGCCGCTCGCGAATCCGGGCCACACGCATCCGCAGCGCGCCGGCCGAGGTGCCGAACATCTCGGCGAGGTCATCGTACTCGTGCCCTTCGGCGAACTTCATCAGCACCAGCGCCCGATCCGCCTCGTCGAGGCCCTCGAGCAAACGGGCGACGTCGTGCGCGGCGTCCACCGCCTGGGCCGCCGTGGCGCGGCCATCGGCCTGGGCCTGCACGGGTCGGGCCTCGTCGCCCGCGGCCGACTCCGGCGTTTCGCGCCGCCGCCGCCGCGACCGCGACCGGCGCAGCGTCAGGCAGGTGCGAATCGCCACGCCGTGAAGCCAGGTCGCGTAGCGGCTCCGCCCGGCGAACTTCCCGCGGTCGAAGAACAGGCGGACGAACACCTCCTGCGCGGCATCCTGGGCGTCGTGCTCGTTGCCCATCAGCCGCCAGCACACCCGCCACACTCGCTCCCGGAACCGCTCGACGAGCGCCGTGAACGCCACGCCGTCGGAGCCCTCGCGGGCCGCGAGCGCCGCGAGCTCCTCGTCGCTCGCCGTCGCCACGTCGCGGTCGCCGGCCGGTTCGGACACGCACCACTCTCCGTGCCGAGAGGATACGGGCGGCGGCCATTTCCGCCCAGCGGCAGTCCACGTCGGCCGCGGGCCTGCGGCGGCCTGCGGTCTCAGCCGCGGCCGCCGTCGCCCGGCAGCATCAGCACGGGGGGCACGCGGAGGATCAGCCGGTAGAGGGCCGGAAGGATGAACAGCGTGAACAGCGTGCTGGTGATCACGCCGCCGATCACGACCGTGGCCAACGGCCGCTGCACCTCCGCGCCCGTGCCCTCCGAGACGGCCATGGGGATGAAGCCCAGACTGGCCACCAGGGCGGTCATGATGATCGTCCGCAGCGCGGCGCACGACGTCTCCTCGATCGCCACGTCGCGGGCCGTGCCACGGGCCAGCCGCTCCCGGAGGGCGCTGGCCACCACCATCCCGCTGAGCACCGACACGCCGGAGAGCGTGATGAAGCCCACCGCCGCCGAAATCGAGAGCGGCATGCCGCGGAAAGCGAGGGCCCAGATGCCACCCACGCACGCGAACGGCACGCTGATGAACAGCAGGGCCGTGTCGGCGACGCTGCGGTAGGTGAGGTACAGCAGGGCGATGATCAGCAGCAGCGCCAGCGGCACCACGATCGTGAGCCGCTTCTGGGCCCGCTGCATGTTCTCGAACTGCCCGCCCCATTCGAGGCGAAACTGCCCCTGCGGCAGGTCCACCTGTTCGGCGATGCGGGCCTGGGCGTCGGCCACGAAGCCGCCCACGTCGCGGCCGCGGACGTTGCACTGCACGACCACGCGGCGCTCGCTCCACTCGCGGGTCACGAACTTGGGACCGAGCACGGTCTCGATCGCAGCGACCCGCTCCAGCGGCACGCTCTCGCCCGCCGGCCCGCGGATGGGGATCGCGGCCAGCGACTCGGGGCCCGCCCGCAGCGACTCCGGCAGCCGGACCACGATCGGAAACCGCAGCTGCCCCTCCACGATCTGCCCCACCGCCTTGCCACCGACGCTTTCGACCACGTCGAGCACCGCCTGGGCGGAGATGCCGTAGCGGGCGATCTCTTCCTGCTTGACCGCGATCCTGAGGATCGGCTGGCCCGCCACCTGCTCGACGGCCACGTCGGCGCCGCCCGGCACGCTCCGCAGCACGGCCGCCACCTCGTTGGCCTTCTGCACCAGGGCGTCGAGGTCCGTCCCGAAGACCTTGACGGCGATGTCGGCCCGCACGCCCGACACCATCTCGTTGATCCGCTGCTCGATCGGCTGCGTGAACCAGATGATCTGGCCGGGGATGCCCTCGACCACCGTGTTCATCACCTCCACGAGGCCCGCCTGGGTGCGGGCCCGCTTCCACGCGGCCCGGGGCTTGAGGGCGATGAACGTGTCGGTGGCCTCGATCGCGCCCGCGTCGGTGGCCACTTCGGGCGTGCCGACCCGGCTCCAGACGTGGGCGATCTCGTCGGGGAATTCCGTCAACAGCGCCTTCTCGATCCGCATGTTCATCCGGCACGACTCCTCGATGCTCGTGCCGGGGGCGCGGATGATGCCGAGGACGATGTCCCCCTCCGACAGCTTGGGCACGAACTCCGTGCCGAGCGAGCCCGCCCGCAGCAGCGTGATCCCGAGGATCACGCAGGCGACGAGGGCCAGCGTGCCGCGGGCGGCCAGGCAGGCCCGCAACACCGGCCGGTAGAGCCACCGCAGCACCTTCACGAGGAGCACGTCGTGGGAATCGATCCGCTTGGGCAGGAAGAAACTCGACAGCACCGGCACGACGGTCAGCGACAGGACCAGCGATCCGATGAGGATGAAGACCACCGTCAGCGCCATGGGGCGGAACATCTTCCCCTCGACCCCCTCGAGGGTGAGGATCGGGATGTAGACGATCATGATGATCAGCTGCCCGAAGCAGGCCGGCTTCTTCACCGCGTTGGTCGCCTCCCGCACGAGCTTCAGCCGCGCGGCCCCGGTGGCGCCCGGGTGGTGGCCGATCTTCTCCAGGATGCTCTCGATCACGACGACGGACGAATCGACCACGATGCCGAAGTCGATCGCCCCCAGGGAGAGCAGGCTGGCGGCGATGCCGGCCTGCCACATGCCGATGAAGCCGAACATCATGGACAGCGGGATCGCCGTGGCGGCCACGAGCCCGGCCCGCAGGTTGCCGAGCAGCACGTAGAGGATCACGACGACGAGGAAGGCGCCCTCGAGCAGGTTCTGCCGCACCGTGGCGATCACCCGGTCGATGAGCTGCGTGCGGTCGTAGACGACCTTCGCCTCAACCCCCTCCGGAAGCGTCTCGAGCAGCTTGGCAAACCGGTCGCGGAGCCGCGTGGTGACGGCATAGCTGTTCTCGCCCATGAGCATGAAGCCGAGGCCGAGCACCACCTCCCCCTCGCCACCATAGGTCACGGCACCCTTGCGGATCTCGTGGCCGATCACCACCTCGCCCACGTCGCGGATCCGGATCGGCACCCCCTCACTCGATGCGATCACGATCCGGCCGATCTGCTCGACATCCACGGTGCGGCCGACGCCGTACACCAGCACCGCGTCGCCCGAGCGATCGATCGAGCCGCCGCCGACGTTGAAGTTGTTCCGCGGGATCGACTCGACCACCTGGTCGAACGACAGGTCGTACTTGCGGAGCAGGGTGGGATCGACCCGGATCTGATACTGCTTGTTCAGGCCCCCCCAGGCGTTGACCTCCGCCGTGCCCGGAACGCTCCGCAGGGCCGGCTTGAGGGTCCATTCCTGGAGCGTCTTGGTGTCGGTGAGGCTCATGCCGCGGGGCACGAGCAGGTAGTGAAACACCTCGCCGAGGCCGGTGGACACGGGGCCCATCTCGGGCCGCTCCACGCCCGCCGGCACGCCCACCGTGCCGAGCCGCTCGTTGATCAGCTGCCGGGCGAAGTAGATGTCGGTGCCGTCGCGGAACGTGACGATCACCACCGACAGGCCGAACATGCTGGCGCTGCGCAGGCCCTCGAGCCCGGGCATGCCGCCCATCGCCAATTCGACGGGGAACGTGATCTGCCGCTCGATCTCCTCGGCCACCATGCCGGGAGCGACCGTGTTGATCTGCACCTGGACGGGCGTCGTGTCGGGAAAGGCGTCGATCACCAGCCGATTGACGGCCACCCAGCCGACGAGACAGACGACGGCGGCCGCGAGCAGCACGGCCAGACGGCGGGACAGGGACCAGGCGATGATGGCTTCGAGCATGCGCCGTCCTTAGCCGCCTGCGGTGCGGATCATGAAACCGCCGCCGCGGGATGACGCGGGCGGCGGCAGCCGAAGCGGCCGTGGTCCTCGGGCCGGCCACGGCGAAAGCCGGGCGGGGCGGGCCGTGACCGCGGTCCTCATAAGGCGCCCTTTTCCATCCGCTCGAGAAGAATCTGGCTCTTGAGCACGTGGCTCCCGGCCGCCACGACGTGGGTGATTTGCGGATCGGTCGCCACGTCGTTGGCGATCTCGACGGCGTCGCCGATCCGCACGCCCGGCTCCACCGGGCGGGCCGTGAACGCGACTTCCCCGGCGGGCACGAAAACCACCCAGCGGCTCCCGTCCCATTGAACGCTCGTCCGCGGCACGACGACGGCGGTGCCGCGTCGGTCGATCTCGATCCGCCCGCTGCCGAAGGTGTGGGCCCGCAAGGCATGCCGCGTTTCGCCGTCAGCCGCGCCGGCCAGATTGTCGACCTCGGCCCGCACCTCGAGCGTGCGGGTCTCCTCGTTCACCTCGGTGCTGATCCACGTGATCCGGCTGGTGAAGTCGGTCTCGGAGCCGTCGGGCCGGAACCGCACCGGCTGGCCGATCGCCACCTTGTCGGCGTCTTCCTTGCTCACGTTGAGCACCAGCAGCATCGTCGAGACGTCGGCGACCTCGAAGATCGGCTTCGCGGCCTCGATCACCTCGCCGACGACGGCCTCGCGGCCCACGACGATGCCGTTGAAGGGGGCGTAGAGCGGCAGCAGGTTCGACGTCACGAGGGCGGAATCGAGCCCGGCCACCATCGCCGGTGGCAGGCCGAGGGTGCGGATCCGCGCGGCGCGGGTGTCGTCGTCGAGCGTTTCGTATTCCTTGATTGTGACTTCGAAGCCGAGGTTCACCAGCGCCTGTTCGGCATTCGTCAGATGGTTGCGGGCCTCGCGGAGCAGGGCCTTGGCCTCGCGGAGCTGGCGGCCCATGACCGCGCTTTTGACCTCCTCCAGAATCGCGTACTGCTCACGCCGCGATTCGTACGCGACCAGGGCGTTGAGGAACTCCGCCTTCAGTCGGCCCACGTCTTGGCTGTCGATGACGAGCAGCACGTCCCCCTTGCGGACGTGGTCGCCGAGCCGCTTTTCCACCCGCCAGATGCTGCCCGGCACGCGGGTCGAAAGCTGGGCGATGCGGCGCTCGTCGTAGGCGACCACGCCGTTGCAGGCGAGCTCGCTGACGACGGGCCGCTTCTCGACCGGCACCACCTCGATGCCGGACCGTTCCAGCGCCTCCCGCGACGGAAACCGCACGGTGCCGTCGTCGGCGGATGCCGTCGCGGCGTCGTGATCGACCGCGGGCTGGGCAGCATGCTCCGCGTGGTGGGCATGATCGCCTCCGAACCCGAAGGTCCAGTGCGTGGCGTGGCCGTACCAGCCGACGACCGCGAGCGCGGAGGCCGTGGCAATCGAGAGGGCCCAGCCGCCGGCTGCCGCGAGCAACTGACGCCACTGGAACCAGGACAAGAATCGGCGGGGCTTTGCAACCTCCTCGGCAGGCCTGCGATGCCGCAGGACCCAACGAAAATGTCGCCGACGTCCAGATTCGCCGGCAACGGTGATGAAAGTCAGGGAATTATTCCACGCCGTCCGATCCTGTCCAGTTGGTCGACGCAAAACGCCGCCCCAGCCGCGGGGTCGGGCTCCGCGTCCGTCAGCCCGCGAGAGCCGCCGCCGCCCGCGCCAGGGCCGCATCGACGGCCGCCTCGTCTTCAGCCTCGGACACCAGCCGCACGATCGGCTCGGTGTTGCTCGACCGCACCAGCAGCCAGCCGCCGGGCCAGTCGAGCCGCAGGCCGTCGAGCCGGTCGGGCCGGGCCTCCGGAAACGCCGCCGCGATCCGGTCGAGCGCCGCTGCCAGCCCCGGGCCACGGATCGCCGGGGCGAGATCGACCTTCGTCTTCTTCATCACCAGCCGCGGCAACGCCGCCGCCAGGTCGGCGACGCTCGTCAGCGTCGGCCCGGCACACATCCGCTCGAGCACCAGGGCCATCGCCACGAAGCTGTCGCGGACGAGCACCACCCGCGGGTCGATCACGCCCCCGTTGCCCTCGCCGCCGAGCACCGCCCCCACGGCGAGCATCCGATCGACGACATTGGCCTCGCCCACCGCCGCGACGTGGCAGGGCACGCCGTGCCGGGCCGCGATCAGCGCGGTCATGCCGCTGGTGGAGCAGTTGACCACGACCGGGCCGGGCGTCTTCGCGAGCACGGCATCGACCGCCAACGCCAGCGTCGCTTCCTCGCCAAGGTAATGGCCGGCGGCCGTGGCGATCGCCAGGCGGTCGGCGTCGGGATCCTGGAAGAAACCGACGGCGGCGCCGGCCGCGGGGATCCGCGGCAGCATGCCCGCCAGGTTTGCGGCCGTGGGCTCGGGCTCGTGCGCGAACAGGCCGTCGGGAGTGCCGCCTTCGATCACGACCTCGCAGCCGAGGTGCTCGAGCAGCGGCCGGGCCACGCGGCTGCCCGCGCCATGGCAGGCGTCGAGCCAGACGCGGGGCCGGTGCCGACGGATCACGGCCACGTCCACCGTGGCGGCGACGAGCCGGACGTGGTCAGCGATGCCATCGTCGGCATGCACGCGGCCGCGCGGGCCGGTGCCGGCGACCACGGGGCCGCCGGCCTCGAAGCGGGCGAGCACGACGCGGCCCGCGGCCGCCGGGAGCACGCGGCCCTGCGCCGAGAAGAGCTTCAGGCCGTTGTAGCGGGCGGGGTTGTGGCTCGCCGAGAGTTGGATGCCGCCGGCCGCGGCTCGCTCGCGGACGACGACGCCGATGGTGGGCGTGGCGGCGGGGCCACAGTCGATCACGTCGCGGCCGGCCGCGGTGAGAAACTCGACGACCGCCGCCGCCAGCGGCGGACCGTTGGCCCGGCCGTCGCGGCCGATCACGACCGGCCCCGACGGCAGGCCCGCCACGAAGGCCGCCGCGTATCGCACGGCCACCTCCGGCGTGAGCGTTTGCCCGACGACGCCGCGCAGCCCCGACACGCTGACGATCAACGGCTCGGCGGTGGTGGCGGTGACGCTCATGGCGGGTGGAGTATAAAACGGCCGCGGCCGGCACCACACATCCCCCGCATCAGCCCAGGAATGTCTCATGAGCACGCCCGCCGACCTCGCCCGCCGTCTCGACGCGATCGCCGCCGCCCGCGCCGCCGGCACGATCACGGAGCACTCGGCGGTCATGATGCGGGACTGGCTGACCGCCCCGCGGTACGCGGAGTTCGCCGGCGAGTTGGCGGCTCGCATCGACGCCGGCTCGTGGCGGGAGCTCGACGACGTCTTCTGGACGGTGATCCCCTTCGGCACGGGCGGCCGCCGGGGCACGATGTTTCCCGTCGGCTCCAACGCCATCAACGATCGGACGATCGGCGAGAGCGCCCAGGGGCTGGCCGATTACGTCCGCAGCGTCGTGCCCGCCGGCGCGACGCCCACCTGCGCGATCGCCTACGACACCCGGCACCGCTCCGAGCACTTCGCCCGGCTGTGCACCGAGGTCCTGCTCGCGGCCGGATTCAAGGTCTTCTTCCTGCGCGGCTTCCGCAGCACCCCCGAGCTCTCGTTCGCCGTGCGGCACACTGGCAGCACCTGCGGCATCATGGTCACCGCCAGCCACAACCCGCCCAGTGACAACGCCGTGAAGGTCTACTGGGCCGGCGGCGTGCAGGTGCTCCCGCCGCACGACAAGGGAATCATCGACCGCGTGATGCGGGTCGAGACGGTACACCGCGCGAGCTTCGAAGCGGGTGTCGCGGAGGACCGCGTGCGGTTCGTGGAGCAGGAGATCGATCCCGCCTTCGTGGCGGCGGTGTGCGGGCAGTCGGCGCCGGGACCGCGGGACGTGTCGATCCTCTATTCGCCGCTCCACGGCGTGGGCGCCACGGCCGTGGTGCCCGTGCTCCGCGGCGCGGGCTTCGAGAAGCTCCGGGTGTACGGGCCCCACGAGGAGCCCAGTGGCGACTTTCCCAACGTGCCCGGCCACGTCGCCAACCCCGAGAATCCGGCGGTGCTCACCGGCCCGATCGCCGACGCGGCCGCGCGGGGCGACGACCTCGTGCTCGCCAGCGACCCCGACTGCGACCGGCTCGGCGCCGCCGCGCCGCTGACCCGCGCCGCCGGGGCGGAGTGGCGGCCGTTCACGGGCAACCAGCTCTGCGGCCTGCTCTGCGGCCAGGCGATCGCCGGCCGGGCGGCCCGCGGTCAGGCCCGGTCCGGCGACTATGTCGTCACCACGCTCGTCACCAGCGGCCTCGTCCGCCGCCTGGCCGAGGCCCGCGGCCTGCAGGTGGACGACACGCAGCTCGTGGGCTTCAAGTGGATCTGCTCGGCCATCGACAAGCACGGCCCGGAGCATTTCGTGTTCGGCGCCGAGGAGTCGCACGGCTACCTGGCAGGCACGCACGTCCGCGACAAGGACGCCGCCGTCGCCGCGCTGCTGATGACGGAGCTCACCGCGCGGCTCAAGGCCGCGGGCCGCACGCCCCACGAGGAGCTCGACGCCCTGTACGCCGCTCACGGCTGCCACCAGGAGCGGCAGATCAACGTCATGCTCCCCGGAGCCAGCGGCATGGAGCGGATGCAGGAGATCATGGCCGCGCTGCGGGCGCGGCCGCCGCAGTCCTGCGGCGGCCTCGACGTGGTCCGCACCCGCGACCAGGCCCGCCTGACGACGTGGACGCCCGGGGCCGCGGCCGAGTCGTACGCCGGCGTGAAGGGCGACCTCGTGATCTTCGACCTCGCCGGCCTGCCGGAGGCGGGCACGCGGCTGGCGGACGGCCGCTTTCCGCCGCTCGGCAACGCGGTCGCCGCCCGGCCGAGCGGCACCGAGCCCAAGATCAAGTTCTACCTGTTCGCCGTGGCTCCCCCCGGCCCCGCGGCCGCGCTGCCGGCGACAAAGCAGAGCCTTACGGCCCGCCTCGACGCGATCGAGCGCGACCTGCGGGCGCTGGTCGGGGTGTGACGGCCACGCTTTCAATCCGCAGTCGGTTGGGGTGGGTGGGGTTGCCCGTGCCCCGTCGCCGGACGTTCGCTGCGGACCTCCGGTCCTTCGCTCACTCGGAGGTGCCTGGCGCTTCGGCGGGCACCGATCCGACGCAGGCGGATTGGTCGGCCTGCGCTGGGCACCTACGCCGGCTCCCGGGGCATGGGCAACCCCGCCGCGGCTCGTGAATGCGATGTTCAACCGGAAGCCGAACGGGGCCTATACTTATTCGGAAGCCGACAGTCCGTGACCGCCGTTCAAGAGGAGGCTCGTTGCCACGATGAAGAAACCGCGACCGACGATGTGGATGCTTTCGCTGGCAACGGCCGCCTGCCTGCCGGCCTGCTCGTTCGCCGCCCCTCCCGCGCCCCAGGAACCAAAGCCCATGACCAAGCCCGACGACCGCGAGGCCGCCGACGCCGACAAGAACCCCGCGGTGAAGGGGCGGCTCGCCGACGACGCGGTCCCCAAGACCGAAGAGGAATGGCGGCAGCGGCTCACGAGCCATCAATACGAGATCATTCGCCGCAAGGGCACCGAGCGGGCGTTCACCGGCAAGTACACCGACACCGAGACCGCCGGCACCTACCGCTGCATCGGCTGCGGCGAGCCGCTCTTTCGCTCCGGTGAGAAGTTCCACAGCGGCTGCGGCTGGCCGAGCTTCTTCGCGCCGATCGACGGCGTGAAGGGCAAGACGATCGCCGAGCACCGCGACCTGTCGCACGGCATGGTGCGGACCGAGGTCACCTGCCGCCGCTGCGGCGGGCACCTCGGGCATGTCTTCAACGACGGCCCGCCGCCGACCGGCCTGCGGTACTGCATCAATTCCGCCTCCATCATCCTCGACGAGGCCAAGGCCGGGGACAAGCCGAAGTAGGACGCCGATGACCGCCGTGACGGGATCTGCCGCGGTCGTTCCGCCGACGAGGCTCACGTCGGCCGATCTGGCGGCGATCGAGACCCGCGTGCAGGAGATCGGCCGCCGGCTGCTCGAGCGGGCGCTGGCCGCGCAGCCGGGCATGGCCTCCACCGAGTGGTGGGCCCAGCAGGCGGGCGAGTGGGCCACGCACGACGACGAGTTGAAGGTCCGGCTCTTCCGGCTCGTCGACTGCATGCCGATGCTCGACGATCCGGTCGCCCTTGATCGGCACGTCCGCGAGTATCTCGACGACGACGTGGTGGCCCGGCTGCCGAATCCGCTCCGGGCGGCGCTGCAGGCGGCCCGGTCCGGCCTCCTCGCCCCGTTCGCGGCCCGGGCCGTGCGGGCGGCGACGCTCGCCCAGGCCCGCCGCTTCATCGCCGGCACCACGCCCGACGAGGCGGCGGCGGCGGCCCTCGCGCAGCGGCGCAAGCACCGGGCCTTTACGCTCGACCTGCTCGGCGAGGCGGTGATCAGCGACACCGAGGCCGACGACTACGCGGCGGCCTACGCCCGACTGCTCGCGGAACTGCCGCCGCTGGCCGCCCGCTGGCCCGGCGATCGGCTCGTGGACGACGGGCCGGGAGGAACGCCCCTGCCGCGGGTCAACGTCTCGCTGAAATTGTCGGCGCTCGACGGCCGCTTCGACGCCATCGATCCCGCCGGCACGACGGAGCGGGTGCTGGCCCGGCTGCGGCCCTTGTGGCGGGCGGCCCGCGACCATGGCGGGCAGGTCCACGTCGACATGGAGAGCCACGCCACGAAGGACCTGGCGCTGGCGATCTTCAAGCGCATCGCGATGGAGGAGGAGTTTCGCGACTGGCCGCACTGCGGGATCGTGATCCAGTGCTACCTGCGGGATGCGCTCCGGGATCTCGCCGACCTCGCCGCCTGGGCCGAGCGGCGCGGCACGCCCGTGTGGGTGCGGCTCGTCAAGGGCGCCTATTGGGACCACGAGACAATCCACGCCCGGGCCGCCGGCTGGCCGGTGCCGGTGTGGGAGCGGAAGTGGGAGACCGACCGCTGCTACGAGGCGGCGACGACCTTCGTGATGGAGCATGCCCAGGTGCTCAGGCCGGCGCTCGGCAGCCACAACCTCCGCTCGCTGGCCCACGGCATGGCCGTCGCCGAGCACCTCGGGCTCGACCGCCGCGCGGTGGAGATGCAGATGCTCTTCGGCATGGCCGACCCGGAGAAGGAGGCCGTCACGGCCGAGGGCTGGCGGCTGCGGGTCTACATGCCCTACGGGCAGCTCGTGCCCGGCATGGCCTATCTCGTCCGGCGGCTGTTGGAGAACTCGTCGAACGACTCGTTCCTGCGGGCGGGCTTCGTGCAGCACGTGCCGCCGGCCACGCTCCTGGCGCCGCCCGGCCCGCCGGCGGTGGCGGCGCGACGCGGCCCGGAACAAGACGACCAGTCCGCGGCGGACGCCGTCGAGTTTCGCAACGAGCCGCTCACCGACTTCGCGTTGGAGCCGGCCCGCCGGAGCATGCAGGAGGCGGTCGACCGACTTCGCGCCCGGTTCGACGGCGGCCCGCCCGAGGTCGTGCCCGTGGTGATCGGCGGCCGGCGCGAGGAACGCGGCGAGCGGTTTCCACGGCACGATCCCGCCGATCACGCGCGGCTCGTCGCGCAGGTCTCGGCGGCCACGCCGGGGGATGCCGACCGCGCCGTGGCCGCCTGCCATGCGGCGCTGCCGGGCTGGCGCGACGCGGGCGTGGAGCGGCGGGCGGCGGTGCTGCGGGCGGCGGCGGCGGAGATGCGCCGGCGCCGGTTCGAGCTCGCGGCACTGCAGGTGTTCGAGGTCGGCAAGCCCTGGCGGGAGGCCGACGCCGACGTGGCCGAGGCCATCGACTTCTGTGAGTATTACGCCCGCGAGGCGGTGCGGCTGGGCCAGCCCCGCCGCGTGGACGTGCCGGGCGAGGAGAACACGACCGGCTTTCTGCCCCGCGGCGTGACCGTGGTGATCGCGCCCTGGAACTTTCCCCTCGCGATCCTCACGGGGATGACGACCGCGGCGCTCGTCACGGGCAACCCGGTGGTCATGAAGCCCGCCGAGCAGTCGTCGCTCACGGCCTTGCGGCTCCACGAAATCCTCCTCGCAGCGGGCGTGCCGCCCGGCGGGCTGGCGCTGCTCCCCGGCCGCGGGGAGCAGGTCGGGCCGCCGCTGGTGACGCATCCCGACGTGGCCACGATCGCCTTCACCGGCTCGCGGGCCGTGGGCCTGGCGATCAACGCCCAGGCCGCTGCGGCGAGTGCCACGCCGGGCGCGCGGCTCGTGAAGCGGGTGATCGCGGAGATGGGGGGCAAGAACGCGATCATCGTCGACGACGACGCCGACCTCGACGAGGCGGTGGCCGCGGTCGTTCGCAGCGGCTTCGGCTTCCAGGGGCAGAAGTGCTCCGCCTGCTCCCGCGCGATCGTCCTGGCGAGCGTGCACGATGCCTTCGCCACCCGGCTGGCCGGCGCGATCCGCAGCCTGGCGGTGGGGCCGGCCGCCGACCCGGGCACGCAGGTCGGCCCGCTCGTGGACCGGGAGGCGTTCGAGCGGGTGCGGTCGTTCGTCGATCTCGGCCGGCGGACCGCCCGCACGCTCGCGGCCGTGGACGTGGGGCCGCTCGCCGACCGCGGCTGGTTCGTGGGGCCGCACGCGTTCGCAGGCGTCGATCCCGCCGGGCCGCTCGGGCAGGAGGAGATCTTCGGGCCGGTGCTCGCCGTCATTCCCGCCCGCGACTTCGATCACGCGCTCGAGATCGCCAACGGCACCGCCTACGCCCTCACCGCCGGCATCTGTTCCCGCAGTCCGTCGCGGCTGGAGCGGGCGCGGCAGGCGCTGGCGGCGGGCAACGTCTATCTCAACCGCGGGATCACGGGCGCCTTCGTGCACCGGCAGCCGTTCGGCGGCTATCGGATGTCGGGCATCGGCAGCAAGGCGGGAGGGAGCGACTACTTGCTGCAGTTCGTGACGCCGCGAACCGTGACGGAGAACACCGTCCGCCGCGGGTTCGCACCCGAGCGAAAGGCGGGAGATCGGCCCGGCCCTTGACGTTTTCCCGGGCTCGTACGACCCTCACGAAACGCTCACAGTCGGCGGCTAGATAAAAGCCCCCGCGAGCAGCGATCGTCGCCGTCCGGGAAAACCGGTTTTCTTCAGGAAAAGCCCATGCAGCGGATGAGCGGCAGTGGTTTCGTGGCGGCGGTGGTGGCTCTCGCCGCGTGCGTTTCCGCGACGTTCGGTCAGGACGTCGACCCGGCCCTCAAGCCGTACGAGCGGGTGGCCGGCGAGGTCAGCGGGTCGCTGAAGTTCGTCGGGTCCGACACCATGAACAATCTCGTGGCCCTGTGGGCCGAGGGGTTCAAGAAGTTCTACCCCGGCGTGAGCGAGGGGATCGAGGGCAAGGGGTCCGCATCGGCCCCCCCGGCCCTGACCGAGGGCACCTGTACGTTCGGCCCCATGAGCCGCGACTGGAAGCCGGGGGAGATCGACGCCTTCAAGGAGAAGCACGGCTACGCCCCCACGGCGATCCCCGCCGCCATCGACATGCTCGCCGTCTTCGTCCACAAGGACAATCCGCTGGCGGGGCTCTCGCTGCAGCAGGTCGACGCGATCTTCTCCAAGAACCGCAACGGCGGCGCCAACGCCGAGATTCGCACCTGGGGCGACCTCGGCCTCGGCGGCGAGTGGAAGGACAAGCCGATCAGCCTGTATGGCCGCAACGCCTCCAGCGGCACCTACGGCTACTTCAAGGAACACGCGCTCTTCAAGGGCGACTTCAAGCCCACCGTCAAGGAGCAGCCGGGGAGTTCGGCCGTCGTGCAGGCGGTCGCCAACGACAAGTTCGCGATCGGCTACAGCGGCATCGGCTATCGAACGGCCGGCGTGCGGGCCCTGCCGCTGGCGGCGAAGACCGGCGAGACCGCGGTGGCCCCCGAGCCCAAGGCTGCGTATGAAGGCGAGTATCCCCTCGCGCGGTTCCTCATCTTGAGCGTGAACTCCAAGCCCGGCAGCCAGCTCGATCCGCTGCGGCGCGAGTTCATCCGCTATGTGTTGAGCGCCACCGGCCAGGCCGACGTGAAGAAAGACGGCTATCTTCCCGTGACCGGGCAACTGGCCCGTGAGGCCCTCGGCCAGCTCGGCATCACCACGCCCTGACCGCCCGCCCGCACTCGCCCCCGCCGAACATGCCCCAGACGGCGACATTCACCGGGCGGTCGCGGCGTCGCCAGACCCATCCCTGGGTGCGGGCCGGCGACGCGGTTGCCCGGGCCGTGATCACGCTCGGCGGCATCGGCACGATCGTGGCCGTGCTGCTGGTGGGCGTGTACCTGTTGGCGGTGGCCCTGCCCCTGTTTCGGCCCGCCCGGTCCAGTCGGATGGGCACGGACCTCGTGCACGCGGATCCGCTGCACATGGGCGTCGACGAGTCCGGGAGCGTGGCCTGGGTGCTCGACGGCGGCGACGGTGTCGCCGGTGCGGAACGTGTGAACGTGCTGGCGACGGCGACGGGCGACCGGCTGCTGTCCGTGCCGACGCGCGACTGCGGCCTGGAGGGCTGGTCGGCGTTGCGCACGGAGCCCGGCGGGCTGGCGGCCGCGGTCGGCTTCGCCGACGGGACGTTCCGCACCGGGCGGTTCGGGCTCCAGGCGGAGTTCATGGCCGCCGCGGACGCGCCGGCGGCGGTGCGGTCGACGCCGGTGGGGCACGCCGTCGCCGCCGACGGGATCGTCTTCGTGCACGGGGCCAACGACCGGTTCGCCCGCGTCCGGCTGGTAACGGAGCTCGGCCCCGCGTCGCAGCCGTTGGCCGGACCGATCACCGAAGTGGACGTGGTGCCACTCGGCGACGGCGCGCTCGTCGCCGCGCTCGACGACGCCGGCCGCGTGCGGGTCGAGCGGGCCGCGTCAAAGCGCAACATGCTCACCGGCAAGGTGACGGTGAAGACCACCGGGGCGACGATCGAGCCGGTGGCGGGATTCCGGCCGCGGTTCCTGCGGGTCAACGGCCTCGGCGACCAGCTGTTCCTGTTCGCGGCCGATGGCTCCGCGCGGCGGTACGTGATTCGCGATGCCACCAAGCCGGAGCTCATGGAGACCTTCGACGCCGCGGCCGGCGCCGCGGACGTGGCGACGGTGGAGCGGCTCTTCGGCGGCGCGACCCTGGCCGTCGCCGACACCGCCGGAGTGGTTCGGCTGTTCTTCATGGCTCGTCAGGACGACGCGGTGGCGGCCGACGGCCTGACGACCGTGGCCGCGCGGACGATCACCGGAAACGGCACCCGGGTGGACGCGATCGCCGCCTCGCCCCGGTCGCGGCTGTTCGCCGTCGCGGAGTCGCGGGCGGGGCTCGACGCCGGCGTGCGGCTCCTCCAGGCGACGACGGGCGCCGAGGTGCTGCGGCTCGCAGCCGGCGGTGGCGGCACGCATCCGACCCGCACGATGTGCATCGCTCCCCGGGAGAACCGCCTCCTCGCCGGCAACGATGAGGCGATCGCGGCCTGGGCGATCGACGCCGGCCATGCCGACGTTGCCGTCGGCACGCTCCTC
Organism: Planctomycetaceae bacterium; assembly: GCA_021300535.1. Taxonomy (GTDB): domain Bacteria; phylum Planctomycetota; class Planctomycetia; order Pirellulales; family UBA1268; genus QWPN01. Next base: position 15,368 of record JAJTED010000028.1, read on the forward strand.
CGGCCGGTGTGGTACGAGAACTATCCGCGGCCCGTGCACGCCTGGGAGACGACGGGGCACGAGGCCTTCGAGTCGAAGTTCGGCCTCGTGCCCCTGATCTTCGGCACGCTCAAGGCGAGCGTCGTGCTCGGGTTCGTGGCGGGGATCGTGTTGGCGCCGGTGATCGAGCGCGGCTTGATGCCCGTGATCACCGGCGTGTTCGTCGTGCCGCTCACGCTCCTGGCCGCGGCGCACCTCTGGCAACTGCTGCCCGTGGGCACCCGCAGCCGTCTGGCGGCCTGGCGGTTTCCGCTGGTGGCCGTGGTCGCGCTGCCCATCGGCCTGCTGGCCGCGCGGGCCGCGGCTCCGGCGGTCGAGCGAATCTTGTTCGACGGCGACGTGCAGGCCTGGCTCGACGGCCGCGGCGGCCGCGGCGGCCGCGGCTTCGGCGGCTGGATGGTCGCCCTGCTGCCGCTCGCCGCGGTCGCGGCCGCGGCCCTGGTGGGTCGGCTCGTCAATCCGCTGCTGCGGCGGGCCGCGCGGGCATGGTCGCAGCCGCAGGCGGCACTGGCGTCGTTGGGCGTGTTCGCGGCCGGGCTCGTGGTCGCTGTGGCGCTCGCCGCCGCGGCCGCCGTGCTTCTGGACGCCCTGCGGCTCGACACGCGGGGCGGCCTGTTCGGCACCTACGTGCAGCGGAACGCCCTCGTCGTGGCCATCGGCATGAGCTTCGCCATCATTCCGCTGATCTTCACGATCGCCGATGATGCCCTGTCGAGCGTGCCGGAGCACCTTCGCAGCGCCTCGCTCGGCGCGGGGGCCACGCCCTGGCAGACCGCCGTCCGCGTGATCGTGCCGGCGGCCGCGAGCGGCCTGTTCTCGGCGGTGATGATCGGCCTGGGCCGGGCCGTGGGCGAGACGATGATCGTGCTCATGGCGGCCGGTAACACGCCGCTCATCGGCTGGAACGTGTTCAACGGCTTCCAGACGCTCTCGGCCGCCATCGCGACGGAATTGCCCGAGGCGGCTCGGGGCAGCACGCACTATCGGGTGCTGTTTCTCGCGGCACTGGCGCTGTTCGCCCTGACCTTCGTCCTCAACACGGTGGCCGAGCTGGTGCGGCAGCGGTTTCGGAGGCGGGCGCATGATCTCTGAACGCTTCCCCGCCCGGCCGCGGCGGCTGCGCTCCGCCCACTCGAGCCTCGCCGCCCAGGGCGAGCCCTGGGTGTGGGTCACCGCGGGCTCGCTGGCGACCGCGATTGCGATGATCGTCGGCCTGCTGGGCTACATCGCCTGGCGGGGGGCGGGCACCTTCTGGCCGGTGCCGCTCGAGCTGGTGACGCTGCGGGCCGGCGGCGAGACACTCGGCGAGGTGGCCGACCGCGAGTCTGCCGATGACGACCAGCCGGCCCGCCGGCTCCTCCGCGTTGCCAACTTCGAGCTCAGCGGCAAGCACTTCGAGTGGTTCGACGAGCCGGCGATCACCGCCACGAGCCGGCCCGAGTGGGCAACGGCCGTGGAGCGACTGGAAGGGGGCCGGTTTCACGGCTTCCCCACGCGGCTGCTGCACGGTGACGAGATCGTGGCCCAGGGGCCGGCGGCCGTCTGGCAGGCCTTCGAGCGCGAGCATCCGCGGGTCAGAAGCCGGTTCCGTCGGGCTCTGCGGCTCGACCGCGGCGATCGCGGGGATCTGCAAGGCGAACTGCGGGCCGCCCGCCTGGCGGTGGTGCAGGCCGGCCTCGACGCGCCCGCGGACAAGGCCCGCCAGGCTGCCGCCCGGGAGGCGGAGCAGCGGGTTGCCGCCCGCGTCGCAGCGGCCGCGGAGCGGATCGACGCGGAAACAACGCGGCTGCGGGGCGAGAACGCCGGCTGGGCGGTCGAGTTCCGCACCGCCGCCGACGAGACGGTCGTCATGCCCCTCGACCAGATCGTCCGCGCCTGGCAGCCGAACCGGCTGTCGCTCGCCGGCAAGTTCGGCGTCTACCTTTCACGGTGGGGCGAGTTCCTCGGCGACGATCCCCGCGAGGCAAACAGCGCCGGCGGCGTCTTCCCCGCCATCTGGGGCACCGTGGCGATGACGCTCATCATGGCCCTGCTCGTGGCCCCGTTCGGCGTCCTCGCGGCGCTGTACCTCAAGGAATATGCCGGCCGCGGCCCGATCACCACGGCCGTCCGCGTGGCGATCAACAACCTCGCCGGCGTGCCGAGCATCGTCTACGGCGCCTTCGGTCTCGGGTTCTTCTGCTACGGTGTCGGCGCCGGCATCGACGAGCTGTTCTTCAAGGCCAGCCTCGTCGCCGACAGCCAGCCGACCTTCGGCACCGGTGGTCTGCTCTGGGCGGCGCTCACGCTCGCCTTGCTCACGCTCCCGGTGGTGATCGTGGCCACGGAAGAGGCGCTCGCCGCGGTGCCCAACTCGATGCGCGAGGGCTCCTACGCCTGCGGCGCCGGCAAGTGGCAGACGATCCGGCGGATCGTGCTTCCCCGGGCGCTGCCCGGCATCATGACGGGGCTGATCCTGGCGATGGCCCGCGGGGCGGGGGAGGTGGCCCCGCTGATGCTCGTGGGCGTGAAGAAGCTGGCCCTCGACCTGCCGATCGACGGCAGCTTCCCGTTCGTTCATCCCGAGCGGGAGTTCATGCACCTCGCCTACCTGATCTACGACGTCGGCTTCCAGAGCCCCAACGCCCAGGCCGCCCAGCCCATGGTGTTCACGATCACCTTCCTGCTGGTAACGATCATCGCCCTGCTGAACGTGACCGCGATCTGGATCCGCTCCCGGCTGCGGAAACGCTTCGTGGCGCAGCAGTTCTGATCCGTCCCAGGTAGGATGTTTTCGGAGGAGCCCCGCCGATGCAGGCCCGGACCGAACCACACCGCGACGACCCCGCCACCGGACGCCCGGGGGACCAGCGGCATGCCGCCCCCGCCGACCGGCTGTTGGCCGTCGCCGCCGGCCAGGACGTGCCGGCCGAGGTGCATGCCGTCGTGCTCCAGGAGGTGCCCGTCCTGGAGATTGATCGCTTCAACCTGTGGTACGGAGCCAAGCAGGCCCTGCACCGGATCACGATGCCGATCCCGCACAACAAGGTCACGGCCCTCGTCGGCCCCAGCGGCTGCGGCAAGTCGACGCTGCTGCGGAGCGTGAACCGGCTCAACGACCTCGTGCAGAGCGTGCGGATCACCGGCGACATGCGGCTCAACGGCGACTCGATCTACGATCCGCGGATGGACGTCATCGACCTGCGAAAACGGATGGGCATGGTGTTCCAGAAGCCCAATCCGTTCCCGATGAGCATCTACGAGAACGTCGTGTATTCGCTGCGGATCGACGGCGAGAACTCCCGGCCGGTGCTCGACGAGGTGTGCGAATTGAGCCTCCGCGGGGCCGCCCTGTGGGACGAGGTCAAGGATCGGCTCCACGACAGCGCCCTGGGGCTCTCGGGCGGCCAGCAGCAGCGGCTGTGCATCGCCCGGGCCATCGCCGCCGAGCCGGAGGTGCTGCTCCTCGACGAGCCCTGCTCGGCCCTCGACCCGATCGCCACCGGCAAGGTCGAGGACCTGATCCAGGAGCTGCGCGGCCGCTATTCCGTGCTCATCGTGACCCACAACATGCAGCAGGCCAGCCGCACCAGCGACTACACGGCCTTCATGTACCTCGGCCGGCTCATCGAGTATGGCCCGACGACCGATATCTTTACGAAGCCGGTCCTGCGGGAAACGGAGGCCTACGTGACCGGCCGCTTCGGGTGAGACCATGACCAAGCACATCGAACGCCAGATCGACGCCCTCAAGGAGCGGATCCTCAAGGTGGGCACCCTCGTCGAGGAGGCGATCTCGAAGTCGATCACCGCCCTCATCAACCGCGACGCCCCCCTCGCCCAGCGGGTGATCGCCAACGACGAGGAGATCGACCGCATGGAGGTGGAGGTCGAGGAGGAGTGCCTCAAGATCCTGGCCCTCTACCAGCCGGTGGCCGCCGACCTGCGGTTCGTGGTGGCGGTGCTGAAGATCAACAACGACCTGGAGCGGATGGGCGACCTGGCCCGCAACATCGCCAAGCGGGTGGCCCAGCTCTCCAACGGCAGGCCCTACACGCTGCCGCCCGAGATTCGCACGATGGCCATGCAGGCCCAGGAGATGGTCAAGCAGTGCCTCGACGCGGTGGTCAACGGCGATCCGTCGCTGGCCCGGCAGATCCGCGAGGAGGACGACGCCGTCGACGATGCGCGGCTGCAGATCCGGCAGCGGGTGTTGCGCGGCATCAAGGACGATCCCGAGGAGGTGGAGAACCTGCTGCGGATCAACTCGGTGTCGAAGCACATCGAACGGATCGCGGACATGGCGACGAACATCGCCGAGGACGTGATCTACATGGTGGAGGGGGAGATCGTCCGCCACCGCATGTCGGATTGACGCTGTGATTGTGAGCCTTGTGCGGACGGCCCGTTGAACGGGGAGCAGTCCTCCAAAAAGCCCCGGGTGGAAACCCGGGGACACCGGGATTGAAGGCCGCCCCGCCGTTCATGCCGCACGACGGCAGGTGATTCTCGCGCCCAAAACCACATCGCATGGCACGCGGGAAGGCATGCCACCCGGAGTCCCCCGGCTTCCGCCGGGGGCTTTTTGTGGGTGTGGCGTGCAGGCCCAAGAAGCCCCGGGTGGAAACCCGGGGACACCGGGATTGAAGGCCGCCCCGCCGTCATTTCGCTTGATCACCCGGCTATTTGGCGGGGGGGTGCCCGCGGGAGAACTCGGCTTCGGCCTTCCAGCGCTCCACGGCCTGGGCCGCATCGGCTTCGCGGGCCTTCGCGGCCTCGAACTCGGCGGTCGCCTCGTCGGCTGCCTTGCGGGCTGCGACCATCTGCGACTCCGCCGCTGCCAACGCGTCGGCGGCGGCCTTCGCCTTCTCGGCCGCGGTCTGCCCCGTGGCGGCCACCTCCGCGAGCACCTTTTCCGCGGCGCGGAGCCGGGACTCGATCTTCGGCGGATTCGTGTCGATCGTGCCTGCCGGCTTGCCGTCGGCCGCGGTGAACACGGTCAGGCCGCCTCCCCAGTCGCCGGCCAGAATCCGCGTGCCGTCGGCGGTTGCCGCCACGCGGGTGCCGACCTCCGGGAGGGCAGCCATTTCCCGCTCCAGCTGCCCGTCGGCCTTCCAGAGTTTCGCCCGCTTGTCGCGGCCCGTCGTCGCCAGTCGCCCGTCGGCCAGCCAGGTGACCGCCTCCGCGCCGCCGGCGTGCGCCGCCCAGGTCTTCACCTGCTTCGCCTCCTTCGGATCCCAAAGCCGCACCGAGCCGTCGCCCGATGTGCTCGCGAGCACGGCGCCGTCGGGCCGCCACGCGACCGCCGTGATCAGCCCCGTGTGACCCTTGAGGGCGCCGGCGTCGCGGGTGCCACGGGTTTCCCACAGGTGCAGGTTGCCCGCCCGGTCGCCGGTGGCGAGGAGGGTCCCGTCGGGCGAGAACTCGAGGGCCGTGATCCAATCGGTGTGGCGGCGGATCTCCCCCGCCACGGCCCCGTCGGCCGTTGCCAGCAGCCGCACCACCTTCGCTGGTCCGCCGAGCGCCACGATCCGCTGGTCGGGCGAGATGTCGGCGGCCAAGACCTCGTCGAACTCGTCGCCCACTTCGGCGACGCGGGCCGCCGTGGCCATGTCCCAGACGACCACCCGGCCGCTCTTCGCCGCCACTCCACCGGCCGCGAGCAGCAGCTTCCCGCTGCGCGTGAAGCGAACGGCCTTCACGACACCCTCGGGAAACGGCAGCACGCCGAGGAAGTCGAGGCTGCCAGTGTGATAGAGCAGCACCTGCTTCCGGCCGCCGAGGGCGGCCGCCGCGCCGTGAGGCGAGGCGGCCAGGGCCGTGACGGTCGTCGGCCTGCGGCCCTGGGTCACGACATCGAGCGGCAGGCGGGGCGGCATCACGGGCGGCCCCTCGGGGACGGCCACGGCGCCGGCCGCAAGAGCGATGGCGGAGGTTTTCCGAGCCACGGGCTGGCCGCCCGCCTTCTCGATCGCCCCCGCCGCGATCCAGCGGCTGATTGCGTCAAGCGCCGCGTCGGGCAGCTTGTCGGACTCCGGCGGCATCTTCGGCTCGGAGGCATGCGTCACCAGCTGCCAGAGATAGGACCCGTCGGGATCGCCGGCCGCGATCACCGCGCCCGAACTGCCACCGGCCAGCGCCTGCCCGTGGCTGGTGAGGTCGAGCCCACCCTTCTTCTTGTCGGCGTTGTGGCAGCTGCAGCACTTCTCGCGGAAGATCGGCAGCACGTCGGCTTCGAACGTCGGTGGTGCGGCGGCGGCCGCGACCGTGGTCATCGTCAGCCAGAGGGCCATTGCCGGCCCAAATCGGCTCGCGGGCGGTGAGCGGTGCGACATGGATGGCGGGGTGGTGTTCATGGCCGGAGTCCCCGGGCTTCCGCCCGGGGCTTGTTGAGAGAGGGATGCGTCATGTCGGCCAAGAAGCACCCGGCGGAAGCCGGGAGACACCGGGTGCAATCAGTGATTGAAGATGAACTCGGGGGAGTTGAGCAGGGCCCAGAAGACGTCTTCCAGGGCCTGTTTGCGATCGGTGCTGTCGAGGACGGTGAGCAGCGTCTCGATCCGCTCCCGCTCCGTCGGCATGCGGCCGTTGCACCGCAAGAACAGCTCGTCGATGATCGCGCCCGGCGTGCGGCCCTCCGCAAGCCGCCGCCCGACGAGCCCTCCCTGCCGGATTCGCTCATTGGCCACGTCGCCGTTGAGCAGATGGAGCGCCTGCGACAGGCTCGGGTCCATGCGGACGGCGCAGCTACAGACATCTTCGCGGGTGGCGCGACCGAAGGTGGTGAGGAAGTAGTTCGTCGTCCGGCCGTCGGCCATCTGCACCGCACGGGCGCCCAGTGGCAGCCCGGGGAACTTGTTCTTCGTGTCCGTCACCTGGGCGAGGGTGTCCAGCAGCACCTCCGCCCGCTGGCGGCGGATGGCGGCGTGGGAGAAGTTCGTCTCGTCGAGCCGGTTGGTGTCGTTGGTCGCGAAGGACCGCTGGTAGGTGCGCGACGTGACGATGTCGCGAACGAGGCCGCGGAAGTCCCAGCCGGAGGTGGCGAACCGCCGTCCGAGTTCCTCCAGCAGCGGGCCGTTGACCGGCGGGTTGCTGATGCGGGCGTCGTCGGGCTCGTGCACGATGCCGCGGCCGAAGAAGTGCGTCCAGGCGATGTTGGCGACGTGCTTCGCGAAGAACGGGTTGTCGGCGGACGTGATCCAGGCCGCCAGCGCCTCGCGGCGGTCGCGGTTGGCCACCTTCGGCGTCTCGCCGCCGAGGAACTTGGGCACCGCAGGCTTGCCCTTGACCGGATGCTGCATCTCGCCGCCGCCCGAGTCGAACACGATCTGCTCCCGCGGGTCGGCACCCTTCTTGCGGCCGATCTGGGCGAAGAAGGCGGCGAAGCCGTAGTAGTCGTCCATCGTCCAGCGGTCGAAGGGGTGGTTGTGGCACTGGGCGCACTGGATGCGCATGCCGAGGAAGGCCTGGGCCACGTTCTCCGCGATCTTGAGCGTGTTGCGCTCGAGCTGGAAGTAGTTGGTGGGCGGGTTGTCGAACGTGCCGCCGGTGGCCGTGAGCAGGTCGCGAACCATGCGGTCGATCGGCTCGTTGGCCGCGATCCGCCGGTCGAGCCACTGGTGGTAGAGGAGCGCCGCTTTGGGACTCACATCGTTGCCCTGGGATCGGATCTGGAGGATCTCGGCCCAGCGCATGACCCACAACTCGACGAACTCCTTGCGGGCCATCAGCTCGTCGATCGCCCGCCGGCGCTTGTCGGGGGCGGAGTCGGCGAGGAACCGGGCCCGCTCATCGGGCGTGGGGAGGAGCCCGACGAGGTCGAGAGTGACCCGGCGCAGGAAGGCCTCGTCGTCGCAGACCGGCGACGGGGCGATCCGCAGACTGGCGAGCTTGGCGTTGACGAGGCTGTCGATCGTCCTGGCGCCCTCCGTCGCCCCGGGGAGGTCGTGCTCCGTGGGAAATTGGAAGGCGAGGTCCTTGGGAATGACCACCATCGGCACGCCCACGGTGATCGTGTCGTAGCGGGCCATGAGAAAGGCCTCGCCGCGGACGCCGCTCGTGACCGTCCCCGCAGGCGAGACCTTTGCCGACCGGTCGTTGTTGGTGCCGTACCAGGCGAGGTCGGTGACGTCGCGGTCGGTGCCGTCGCTGAACCGGGCCACCGCCACGACCTGCTGTGTCGCGGCCTCACCCTCGATCAAGGCGGATGGCGGATAGAGGTCGAGGCCCACCAGTTGCGGCACGCTGACGGCGGGGTCGGGGCCGGGATCGTCGGCCGCGCCGGCCGCGATCCAGCGGACGAGCCGGTCGGCGAGGTCGTCGTCCGCGGCGAACCGCTTGCCGCCGGTGTGCGGCACGCCGCCGGTGGCCTTGAGCAACAGCAGGCTCTCCTCCGGGTGCGCCAGGTCGATCCGCCGGCCGGGCAGTTCGCGGGTGATGCGGTGGTGGTCGCCGGACGGGTCGAAGCCGAAGAGCGAGAGGCGGAAGCCGTCCTTGCCGCGGGCGGCACCGTGACAGCTGCCCATGTTGCAGCCCGCGCGGGCGAAGACCGGCATCACGTCGAGGCGGAACGACAGCGGCGGATCGGACGAGGCCGAGACCACCCGCAGCGGCAACTCGCGGACGTGTCCGGCCACGGCGACCCGCAGCGTCGCGTCGCCGTCGGCGAGCGGGCGGAGGACGACGCGGGCGCCATCGCGGTCGATCGCGGCGAACGTCGCGTCGCTTGCGGCGACCTCCGCCGTCGCGGTGACGTCGAACGTCCGCCCGTCGGCGGCCCGGCCCTGCACGATGAGCCGCTGGCGGTCGCGGGCCGAGTCGAGCCGGACCTGCGGAGGATAGACCTCGATGTTCACCAGGTCCGCCGCATCGGACGCCGCCGCCAGCGTCAGCCAGCCGACTGCCACGGCCTGCAAGATCGTGCGTGCGGTCCGACTCATGGCGGTGCTTCCTTGTCGGGCAGCGGCTTGTCGATCCGCAGCTGCGTGGGCGGCATGTTGTGCACCATCCAGGCATCGCCCTGCGGGATCTGCACCTGGCAGAACACGTTCGCGTGCTGGCCCGGCGGCGCGTCGCCCCCGACCTTCACGGGAAACACGAGTTGGGTGGCGTCGGCCGTCAGTTCGAGTTCCGGCGACTCCGTCTTCGCCGGCAGGCCGAGCAGTTTTGCCTTGGCCACGCCGCTGAACGTGGCCGGTTTCTTCACCGTCCACACGAGCCGTATTTCCTGGCCCTGCTCCGCCGTCGCCTTGTCCGCCGCCATTTCGACGACCGGCTCCGCGACCTGCAATCGCACGAGCCGGCTCGAGACCCAGGTCGTCTCGTCGTCTCGAGCCCGGCGGTTGCCCTGCGACGCTGCGTCACCGTTGTCGAGTCCCGTCGCCGTGACCACCACCTGCCAATCGGCGATGGGGGCGTCGGGCGTGGCGCTCACTTGGTAGACGGCCTCCGCCTGATCGGCGGGAACCTCGACATTCACCGCCGCGTTGACTCCGGGCGGCTTGAAGGGAAACGCGAGCCGCACCCGGCCCGTGAATCCGTCGCGCCGCTCGACCCGCACCCTGAGGTCCAGCACACCGCGCCGGACCAGCGGCACCGGCGGCGGCTCCACCTCGATGCGAACGGGAGCCTCCTCGACGACGGCGACGGGCAGCCGATCACTGGTGCTCGTGCGGTAGGCGGTGTTGTTCGGCGGGCCGAGGACGACCTCCGTCCGTTGTCGCAGCGTTCCCAGTGGCCGGCCTCCCTCCGCCGCGAGGAGCAGCACTTCCGCGCAACTCGTGGCGGGATCCGCATCGGTGGCGGCGGTGAAGACCGCCATGGTGCCGGGGGCATTGGGGGCCGCGATCGGCGCCTCGGCCGACACACCGGCCGGGAGCCCGGCGAAGGCCAGCTTCACGGGACCGTCGAACTCGGATCGGGCCGTGTTGAACACGAGCGCCGCCCGCCCGCCCCGGGGCACTGCGGCGACGAGCCGCTCCTGCGAGTTGGCCCGCGCCGGGGGCACCGCGGCGGTCACCTCCGCCGCGGCCGGCTCGATCTCCAGCCAGTAGCCGTATTCCGGTCCCGCGCGGCGCAGGTGCTCGTGGACGCGGAGCAGGAACGTGCCCTGCTCGGGGGTCGTCACGCGGAGCAGGCTGTCGGGGCCTTCGGCATCGTCGTTGCCCGTAAGCCGCTCGCGCTTGTCGTCGTCGCGGTAAGCGTTGACAACCACGTCGATCGGCGAACCGAGCTGCCGCGCCCAGGCGCGGACGTTCCACACGCTCCCCTTGGCGGCCGCCACGCGGATCCAGTCCACGTCCGCGGCGGTGTTCATGCGGCCGAGCACGCCGGCGGGGGCCGCGACGGGCGCGGCTTTGGCAGGCGCGTCGTTCGGCTCTGCCTCGTCGGTTCTCGGCAGCGGAGTCAGTCGCAGGGGCACCGTCACGGGTGAAGCCGCGCCGTTCCGCATTGGCGTCATCTCCGCGATCCCGGCCAGCGGCACGTTCATGGGCAGTGTGATCGTCTGGCGGAACGGTCCGGCGGGGTCGCCCAGCCATTCGACCTCCAGCTGCGTGCCCGGCCGGCCCGCCGGCGGCCAGGCGAGGTGCGGCACGGGAAAGTCGCCGACATGGAGTCGATAGACGCAGTCATCGTTGCCGCCGAACGCGGTTTCCCGCACGCGGACGACGTAGTCTCCGGCGGCGGGCACCACCGTGGAGAGCATCGCGTCCTGCCCGAGCAGCGGATGGTCATCGCAGGCCGCGACCACGAAGCCCTTGGCGTCGACGATCTCCAGGTGCGGGTCGAACATCGTCTGATCGAGCCGAATCGCCTCGATGGCGACGGAGAGCCGGCCGCCCGCCGGCAGGGCGACCCTGAAGCAATCGACGTCCTCGGCCGTGACGACGCCCGTGACCGTGCCGGCGAGCGTCACCGGGTGGGCCGTGGCGAAGTCGTTGTTGGGCTCGGCCTCCGCCACCTGGGCGAAGCCGCCGACACGGAACGTGCGCAGTTCGGAGAGCCCAGCGGCCGTGCGGATCCGCACGCGGTGGCCGCCCAGCGGGCAGTCGGCGGGAATCCGCAGCGTGGCCTTCACGATTCCCGGCCCGACCTGCTCGAGGGCGGCGACGGGGATCGCGCCGTCCTCGAAGCACACCTCCCGGGTCGCGGCGAGATCGCGGCCGCGAAACTCGACCGCGAGTTCGGCCCCGCGCGGGCCGCCGGGCGGCTGGATGCGATCGATCACCGGCGCGGCGGCCGCGGGCGCGACTGCTGCGAGCGCGACGATCAGCCAGCCGCCGGCGCGGCGTCGGCACGGAGGCTGGGTGGCGGGGTGCATGGGCATGACGAAACCGCTGGGCTCGGGGAACGTCGCATCAGGCCAGCAGGTCCTTCCGCACGGTGCCGTCGTCGACGATCTCCACCGGACGGTTGCCCGGGGCCATCAGTTCCTTGTCGGCGACGATCCCGAGGCAGTGGTAGACGGTGGTGGCGAGGTCGGCGACGGAGAGCGGACTGTCCGCCGGCTCGGCCGCGATCGTGTCGGACGCGCCGTAGACCTGCCCGCGCTTGATGCCGCCGCCGGCGAGCACCACGCTGAAGACCTTCGGCCAGTGGTCGCGGCCGGCGTCGGCGTTGATCCGTGGCGTGCGGCCGAACTCGCTCGACGCCATGACGAGCGTCGAGTCGAGGAGCCCGCGGCGATCGAGGTCGGTGATCAGCGCGGCGAACGCCTGGTCGAACGGCGGGAGCGTGTTCGTGATCCCGTCGCGGATTTTGCCGTGCATGTCCCAGCCGCCGTAGGAGAGCGTCACGAACCGCACGCCCGCCTCCACGAGCCGTCGCGCCAGGAGCATCCGCTGCCCGGCCTGGTTCCGGCCGTACTCGTCCTTGATGGCATCGGGCTCGGCCTTGATGTCGAAGGCGGCCCGGGCCTCGGCCGAACTGACCAGCGCGTAGGCCCGCTCGTAGAACGCGTCCATCGCCGCCACGGCGCCGGCGTCCTCGAGCCGTTGGAAGTGGCGGCCCACCGCCTCGCGGAGCTGTTGCCGCTTGGCGAACCGTTCGGCGTCCACGCCGCCGGGCAGGGCGAGATCGCGGACCGTAAAGCCGCCGTCGGCAGGGTCGGAGCCAAGCACGAAGGGCCCGAACGCGCTGCCCAGATAGCCGGCCCCCGCATCCGGGGCCGGGAGGGTCGGCACGCATACGTACGGCGGCAGGTTGGCCCGCGGCCCGAGTTCGTGCGCCACCACGCTGCCAAAGCTGGGGAATGTGAGGGCCGGGCTCGGTCGGTAGCCCGTGAACATGTTGTGGGTGCCGCGCTCGTGGGCCGCCTCTCCGTGGGTCATCGACCGCACGACCGTGATCTTGTCGGCGACCTGCGCCGTCTTCACGAGCTTCTCGCTGAACTGCACGCCCGTCAGCTTCGTGTCGATCGCTGACAAGTCGCCGCGATACTCGACCGGCACCAGTGGCTTGGGGTCGAACGTCTCCTGCTGGGCCCAGCCGCCGGGGAGCCAGATGTGGATCACGCTCTTCGCGGTGCCGACAAAGTGGTCAAACGATTTCAGGTCTGCCCGCGCCGCCTGGAGGCGAAACAGGCCGCCGAGCGAGAGGCCGAGGCCGGTGAGCGAGCCGACGTGCAGGAACTCACGCCGCGACGAGAACCCCAAGGCGTGTGGCATGGCAAAACCTTTCGGGAACGGCCGAGGTGGAGAATACCGCCTGACCGGCCTGCCCCGCCACCACCAGGGTTTTCGTGGGTCGCGGGCATCCTACGCGGATCTTCTTCCCCCGAAGTGCCCGGCAGGCGGTTTTTGATGGTGCGCGTTCTCCAGTCTTGCTCTCAGGGTGACACGCTCGAACGGCACAAGAAGCCCCCGGCGGAAGCCGGGGGACTCCGGGTCGCATGCCTTCCCGGGTGCCATGCGATGGGGGGTTCGAGCCGGCAAATCATGCGCATTCATCCGGCATGGACGGCGGGGTGGTTCTCATGCCCGGAGTCCCCGGGTTTCCACCCGGAGCTTCTTGGACGGGTGGCGACACCGATTCCCAATGCGAAGGATCTGCAACAAACGTTCGCAAGCGGATTCCCGGAGCGGCGACGCTCTGCCGAGCCACTCTGCGCACTAGCAAAACAGGCGGTCATTCCTCGAACGTGCGGCGGCCCCGGAGGAGGTGGTGATAGTGCTGGGCGAAGCGATGGGCCTCGTCGCGGACGTATTCAAGGAGCCGCAAGGAATAGGAGTCGCGCGAGAGCCGCAGCGGCTCGCTCTTGCCCGGCAGGAAGACCTCCTCCTCCCGTTTTGCCAGCGAGATCACGCACGGGGCCGCGATCCCCAGGCTCTCCAGCGCGTCGAGGGCGGCCGACAGCTGGCCCTTGCCGCCGTCCACCAGGAACACGTCGGGCAGCGCGGCCCCCTCGCGGACCAGGCGGGCGAACCGCCGCGACACGACCTCGTGGATGCTCTTGAAATCGTCGATGCCGTCCACCGTCTTGATGCGGTACCGCTTGTAGCCCGGCTTGAAGGGCAGGCCGTCGATGAACTGCACGAGGCTGGCGACGGTCTCGTTGCCGGCGAGGTGGGCGATGTCCACGCCCTCGATGACCCGCGGCGGCTTCGCCAGCCCGAGCACCTTCTCCAGCCCCGCGAGCCCCTTCTTGGGATCGACGAGAAACACCTCCGGCTGGACGTGCTCCTCGAGGTCGCCGCGGTCGCCCAGCGTCTCCAGGAGCCGGATCTCGTCCCGCAGCCGGGCCGCCTTTTCGAACTCCAGCCGCCCGCTCGCCTCCAGCATCTCCTGTCGCATCTCGTCGAGCAGCCGCCGCTTGCCGCCTTCGAGGAACGTCTTCAGCCGGGCGATGTCCTTGCGGTACTCCTCCTTGGAGATCCGCAGGTTGCAGGGGGCCGTGCACTGGTCGATCGACGCCAGCAGGCAGGGCCGGAACCAGCGCCACTGCTCGTCGTCGGCGTCGATGTCGAGCGTGCAGGTGCGAAACTTGAAGATCCGCTGCAGGATGACGATCGCCCCGCGGAGGCTGCCCGCGCTCGTGAAGGGGCCGTAGAGCTTCACCCCCTTGTGCCGCGGCGTGCGGGTGAACTCGACCCGCGGAAAATCCTCGTGGGTCGTGATCTGCAGGTACGGAAAGGTCTTGTCGTCCTTGAGGTCGCTGTTGAACCGCGGCTGCACGTCCTTGACGAGCCGGCTCTCGAGGAGCAGTGCGTCGACCTCGCTCTCCGCCTCCAGGTAGTCGATGTCGCGGATCTCGCGGACCAGGTCGGCGGTGCGGCGGTCCTCGGCGGCCGCCTTGAGGAAGTAAGAGCCGGCCCGGGCCCGCAGGTTCTTCGCCTTGCCGACGTAGATCACACGGCCCGCGGCGTCCTTCATCAGGTAGACGCCGGGGGTCTGCGGGAACGACCGCACCTTCTCCGCGGCGGCGGAGCGGTCGCGGGCGGCGGCGGCCGCGTCGGTGTCGGCGGGCAGCGTTTCGGCGGCGGGGGGCGGGTCACGGGCGTCCATGACCCGACATTCTACGATCCTGCGGCCGAGGCCCCGGCGTTCGCCGTGTGGCATTGGGCGGAGGAGTTCAACAGAGCGTTGCCGTTGCATGGATCCAGCCGCGAATCGGGTTTTGCCCACCCGTGAACAGGGGTTCGGTCCTGTCACTGGTCCGAGAGTCCCCGGGCGGGAGCCCGGGGACTCCGGGCACGACAACCAGCCCGCCGCTCATGCCGGATGCATGCGGGTGGTTTGCTGGCTCGAGCCCCCATCGCATGGCACCCGGGAAGGCATGCGACCCGGAGTCCCCCGGCTTCCGCCGGGGGCTTCTTGTGCCGTTCACGCGTGTCAAGCCGAGCGCAAGAATGGGGAGCGCGCAGCACCAAAATGGGAGCCCGGACCTCGCTTCCGGGGCGGCGACCGGTTATGACAGCCCCGTCCCAGGACCGACCGATGCCCCCGCCAGCACACGCGCAGCGACGGCCCGCCTGGCGGGGCGGCCCCTGGTCCGACCCGTCGGCCGCGCGGCTGTTCCGCACGAGCATCGTCGCCTGCCTGCTCCTGGCCGCCGCCATGCCGTTCGTGGCGCGGACGGCGATCAGGATGCTCACCGCCGAATCGACGATCCCGTTCGACTGGGTGCCGGCCGCGTTTCCCGCCCGCCGCGACTATGCCCGCTTCACCGCGGACTTCGGCAGCGGCGACATGGTCGTGGCGTCGTGGCCGGAATGCACGCTCGACGCCTCGGCCGCCGACCGGTTCGCAGCCCGCGCCACCGGCCCGACCGCGCCACGGGATGCCGTCGGCCGGCCGTGGTTCGACGCCGTGACCACGGGCCGCACGGCGCTCGAGCGGCTGGTGGCGCCGCCGCTGGCGCTCGATCGCGCGGAGGCCGTGGATCGGCTGCGGGGCGTGGTCGTGGGGCCCGACGGCGAGCGGACCTGCGTGATCGTCGGCTTCACCGCGGCGGGCCTCGCCGATCGCCGCCGGTCGGTCGCCTGGATCCGCGACACGCTGCATGACATGGCCGGCGTCGCGGCCGACGACCTGCATCTGGGCGGCACGGTGATCGACAACGTGGCCGTGGACGCGGCCAGCGGCGAGAGCCTGCAGGTCTACGGCGGACCGGCGGCGGCGATCATCTTCGTGCTCACCTGGCTCGCCCTCCGCTCGCTGCGGTATGCGATCGTCGTGTTTCTGCTGGCGGTGACCTGCGTCGGGATCTCGTTCGCGTCGCTCGCGACCTGGGGCGATCGAATGAATCCGGTGCTCATCGTGATGCCGCTGCTCGTGCTCACGCTCGGCGTCTCCGGCGGAATCCATCTGGTGAACTACCTCGTCGAGGAGTACCGCCGTGGCCCGGCCCGCGGCGCCGCCTGGCGGGCGGTGCGGGTGGCGTGGCTGCCGTGCAGCCTGTCGGCCGGCACGACGGCGGTGGGCCTCGGGTCGCTGGTCGTCAGCGAGCTGGAGCCGATCCGCACGTTCGGATTTCATGCGGCAGTCGGCGTGCTCGGCACGCTCATCGTGCTGTTTCTCGTGCTCCCCGGGATCTTCGCCCGCTGGCCCATCCGCCGGCGGCTCGACGTGGTCGCGGGGCCGGGGCCGGTGGAGCCGTGGGCCCGGGCGACGACGGGCCACGCCGCGGCGATCACCGGCGTGGCGATCGTGGCCCTGGCCGGCGCCGGGCTCGGCGTGCCCGGCATCCGCACGTCGGTCGGCATCGACACGCTGTTCACGCCCGCCAGTCGGTTGATTCGCGACTACGCCTGGCTGGAACGCGAGATCGGTCCGCTCGTGCCGGTGGAGGTGATCCTGCGGTTTTCCGGCGACTCGGGCCTGCGGGCGGTGGAGCGGCTCGACGTCGTCAACGAGGTCGGCGCGGCGCTCCGCGGCCTGCCCCCCGTGGCCGGGGTCACGTCGGCGGCGTTGTTCGTGCCCGACAGGGACGACGCAACGGGGTTTCGAGCCGCGGCCCGCAAGGCCGTGATCGCCCGGAAGTTGGCAGCCAGCCTCTCGCAGCTCGCCGACATGCGGCTCGTGCGCATGGAAGGGGACGACCAGTTGTGGCGGGTCACGGCCCGCGTCTCCGCGCTCGCCGGCCTCGACTACGGCCGGGTGCTCGCGGAGGTCCGCGGCGTCGTGGAGCCGGTCGTGGCTCGC
Source organism: Planctomycetaceae bacterium (assembly GCA_021300535.1). Classification (GTDB taxonomy): domain Bacteria; phylum Planctomycetota; class Planctomycetia; order Pirellulales; family UBA1268; genus QWPN01. Next base: position 32,027 of record JAJTED010000028.1, read on the forward strand.
CACGGCGGCGGTGGCCGGGGGATCACGGCGGCCTACACCGGTGCCATGCCGCTCATCAACGCCATCCAGACCACGCTCCTCCGCGACCTGTTCACCAGTTTTCTGTCGGCGCTCGGCGTGATCACGCTCGTCATGATGGTGGTCGAAGGGGGCGTGATGGCGGGGCTCGTGGCGATGATCCCCAACATCTTCCCGATGGTGCTGCTCTTCGGGATCCTGGGCTGGACGCAGGCGGCCCTCGACATCGGCAGCGTGATGACGGCTTCGGTGGCCCTGGGCATGGCGGTGGACGGCACCTTCCACTTCCTCACGTTCTTCCGCCACGCGCTCCACGGCCGCGGCGGGCGGGCCGCGGCCGTCCGCGACGCCTATCGCCACTCGGCCGGGGCCCTCGTGCAAAGCGCGTTGGTTTGCGGGATCGGCATCCTGGCGTTCGCGGCCAGCCCGTTCGCGCCCACGCGGCGGTTCGCCTGGATGCTGTCGCTGCTTGTGGTCGCGGCGCTCGTGGGCGACCTCGTCGTGCTGCCGGCCCTGCTCACCACCCGCGCCGGCCGGTGGTTTCGCCCCGCGCGGCGACCGCAGTCATGAGCCGCACCGCGTGCTCGAGCGAATCCGACTTTCGTGGACCACCGGCTCCGGGGGCGGCAAAAGTCTTCTCGCTGTGGCCGCGGCGGCCACACGCTCGTCGAGCGTTCGCCGACCCCCTCGCCTCCCCGGCCCAATTTTCCCGGCAACGCTACATGGATGGAAAAAATCCCTAGAATGATCGGCGGAGGCACTGTGACATGAAGATCTTGATCGGCGTGGACGGCTCGGCGGCATCCCTCGACGCGGCCCGCCTCGCGGCGGCACTCGTCAACCCGGCCACCGACGGCGTGGCCGTGTACTTCTCGCCGTTGGAGCTGGAGAAGCGGCTGCCGGGCAGGAAGCGGGAGGTGGTGGATGGCGCCGCCGCCGCCCTGTTCGAAGAGATCTGCGGCCTGCTTCCCCGGGGCTGCGTCCGGCAGCCGGAGATGATCTGCAGCTCGAAGTCGGCGGCCGTCGGGATCCTGGAGTCGGCCGCCGAGTGGAAGGCCGACCTGGTCGTCGTCGGCGCCCGGGGGCACGGCTCGCTGGAGCGGCTCTTCCTCGGCAGCGTGTCGCGGGCGGTGGTGCATGGCGCGAATCTCCCCGTGCTCGTGGTCCGCGCGGCTCCGCCGGACGACCGTGGCCTGCGGGTGCTCGCCTGTCACCATCCAGCCAGCGCCGCCGCCATCGCCCGCGTCGCCGGCCACCTTACCTGGCCGGGGAATGCCGTAGGGCAGGTGATCGCCGTGACCGAATCGATGCTGGCCGGGCCCGTGCCGGAATGGGTGCGGAATCGAGTCCGCGACCCCGCCGTCGCCGCGATGGCCGGGGCCTGGCAGGAGGAGCACGACGCCGAGGTGGCCGCGGTCGGCGGCCACCTGGAGGCCTTTCAAAAGACGCTGCCTGCCGGCTTTCAAAAGACCGCGCCGATCATCGCCGAGGGGAACCCCGGCGACCGCATCCTGGAGCGGGTCAAGGCCGACGGCATCGACCTCGTCGTGCTCGGCCGCACGCCCACCGATGCCCTCTCGCGGTGGCTGCTGGGCAGCACCTCCGAGGCCGTCCTCACCAACGCCCCCTGCAGCGTGCTGCTGGTGCCGGTGGAAAAGCCCGTCTGATCACCCGGGGCTTCTCGGGCGCCCACAAGAAGCCCCCGGCGGAAGCCGGGGGACACCGGGTCACTCACCTCCCCGCTCACCATGCGGTGCGGTTTCGAACCGGGGAGTCACGTGCCGTCTTGCGGCGTGGATGGCGGGATGGTTTTCGTACCCGGAGTCCCCGGGTTTCCACCCGGGGCTTCTTGGACCACGTGCGCCATTCGCACAAAAAGCCCCCGGCGGTCAGATGCCGCCGGTCCCGGAACCGCGGCAGCGTTCCACGAAGGCGGCGTAGTCTCGCGGCGTGTCGATGCCGCGGGCCGCATGGTCGATCGCGCCGGCCACGATCGGGATGCCGGCCTCCACCACCCGCAACTGCTCGAGGCTTTCGAGCGCCGCCAGCCGCGACTCGGGCAGGGCGTTCCAGCCTTCGAGCACGCCGCGCCGATAGGCGTAGAGGCCGACGTGCTGCCAGTAGAGCGGCGGCTCGGCCTGAAGCAGGGCCGGCGACCAGTCGCGGGCCGCGGGCACGGCGGCCCGGCTGAAGTAGACCGCCCGCCAGGCATTCGCCACCGGGCCGCCCTCCGCGTGCCAGGGCGTGAGCACCGCCTTCACGGCGGCGGGATCGTGCAGATCCTCGTCACGCCGTAGGGGCGTGACGAGCGTGGCCACGCCGGCCTCGGGGCAGCGGTCGAGAAGGTCGATGGCCGCATCGATGGCCGATGCCGCGAGCTCCGGCTCGTCTCCCTGCACGTTGACGACGATGTCGGCCGCGGGCAGGCCGGGCAATGCTTCCACGATCCGGGCGGTGCCGCTGGTGCAATCCGGCGAGGTCATCACCGCGTGTCCGCCGCAGGCCTGCACCGCCGCGGCGATCTCCGCGCTGTCGGTGACCACGGCCACGTGGGTCGCCCGGCGGGCGCCGCGGGCGGCCCGCCAGGTGTGCTCGATCAGCGGCCGGCCCGTCTCGGCGAGCAGCATCTTGCGGGGCAGCCGCTGGCTGGAAAGGCGGGCGGGAATCGCGATCACGGCAGTGTCGGGCATGAGAGTCACCGGTGACGGAGCAGGAAAAGGTCGGTAGGATGATGATGGCGCGGCCGGTCGGATCACGGAGGAGTTTTCCACATGTGCGGCATCGTGGGCTACGTCGGTTTTCGGGAGGCGACGGGGCTGATCGTCGAGGGGCTGCGGCGGCTGGAGTACCGCGGCTATGACTCGGCGGGAATCGCCACCCTCGACGACGACGGCGGCATCCGGGTACGGAAGGCGGCCGGCCGGCTCGCCCGCCTGGAGGCGCTCGTCCGGGAAGACGCCAGCGACGCGTCGATCGGCGTCGGCCACACCCGCTGGGCCACGCACGGCGCGCCCACCGACGGCAACGCCCATCCGCACCTCGGCTGTCCGACGGCGGCCGCGACGCCGACCGTGGCGGTCGTGCACAACGGCGTGATCGAGAACTTCCGCGGGCTCAAGTCGAGATTGGAGGCGGAGGGCTACGCCTTTCGCTCGGAGACCGACACCGAGGTCATCGCCCACCTCGTCGATGCCGCCCTGCGGCGGCTGCTCGCGGCCGGTGCCCCGCGGGTCAGCGACGATCCCGCCGACACGCCCTGGGTGATGGCCGTCCGCGAGGCGATCGACCAGCTCCGCGGCACCTACGGCCTGCTCGTTCTCTTCGCCGGCCAGCCGGGGCTGCTCGTCGCGGCCCGCTGCGGCAGCCCGCTGGTGGTGGGCGTGGGCGACGGCGAGCATTTCGTCGCCAGCGACGCCAGCCCGCTGGCCGGCCACGCCGACCGGATCGTCTACCTGGCCGACCACGAGATCGCCGTGGTCACGCCCGACACGCTGCGGGTGGTCCACCGCGACGCGGGCCGCGTCGAGCCGTCGGTGCTGCCGCTGGAACTGACCGCGGCCGACGTGGGCATGGGCGGCTACGCCCACTACATGCTCAAGGAGATCCACGAGCAGCCCGAGACGATCCGGGCCGCGATGCGGGGCCGCCTCTCGCGGGACGACGCCACGGCGGTGTTCGGCGGGCTGAATCTCACGCCCCGCCGGCTGCAGCACGTCAACCGGATCGTGCTTACCGGCTGCGGCACGAGCTGGCACGCCGCGCTCGTAGGCGAATACCTGATCGAGGAGTTCGCCCGGCTGCCGGTCGAGGTGGAATACGCCAGCGAGCTCCGCTACCGCAATCCGCCGATCGACGAGGGCACGCTGCTGTTCGCGATCACGCAATCGGGCGAGACGGCCGACACGCTCGCCGCCCTCCGCGAGATGAAGCGCAAGGGCCATCCCACGCTCGCAATCTGCAACGTGGTCGGCAGCTCGATCGCCACGGAGGCCGACGGCGGCGTGTACCTGCACGCCGGCCCCGAGATCGGCGTGGCCAGCACGAAGGCGTTCACGAGCCAGTGCGTGGTCCTCGCCCTCCTGGCCCTGTACTTCGGCCGCCTCCGGCACATGGGCTACGAGCAGGGCCTGCGGTACATCGCCGACCTGGAGCGGCTGCCCGACCTCGTGGCCGCCGCCCTGGAGGCCGACGGGGCGATCCGCCGCATCGCCGCCAAGTACCAAGACGCCTCGACCTTCCTCTACCTGGGGCGGCAGTACAACTTCCCGGTGGCCCTGGAAGGGGCGTTGAAGCTCAAGGAAATCAGCTACATCCACGCCGAGGGCTACCCGGCGGCGGAGATGAAGCACGGGCCGATCGCCCTGGTCGACCAGGCCACGCCGAGCGTGTTCCTGATCCCGCAGGGGGCGGTGTACGACAAGGTGCTGCTGAACGTCGAGGAGATCAAGGCCCGCAAGGGGCCGGTGATCGCGATCTCCAGCCCCGGCGACGAACGGGTGCGGGAGCTGGTCGACGACGTGATCGAGCTGCCGGAGACCCCCGACTTCCTCCAGCCGATCGTGGCCGCGATCCCGCTCCAGCTCCTCGCCTACCATATCGCGGTGCTGCGGGGCTGCGACGTGGACAAGCCGCGAAACCTGGCGAAAAGCGTCACGGTCGAGTGACGGCGGCGTTGCTTGCGTGCCCCCGCGGCGCTGCTAGGATCAGCGGTCCACTCGCCCCGTTGGTCCTGGGTTCGAGTCCCAGCGGCCCCATTTGGCGGAAGTGTCTGGCGGCAACTGGACTTCCGCGTTGCCGGGCCTCCGGCGCCGCGAAGCTCCGCAGGGGCTGTGAACGCCGGTTGAAAAGTGCAGCGCGGGGCGGCGTTGCGGCTGGCGGGTATGAGGCGGGCGAGCCTGCCACGGGAGGCTGCTGCGACGCGACTCACGCGACCCCAAAGCCTCGCTCGCGCGATACGTCGCGGATCGCCTGGGCCCAGCGCATGGCGGGGGAGGAGTTTCCGCTCGAGTGTCCCACGTGCGGTGGTGCCATCCGGCTGATCGCGTTCCACCAAAGCCGGGGCCGATCCGGAAGATCCTTACGCATGTGGGAGAACCGCTCGAGCCGCCGCCGCTCGCGCCGGCCCGAGGCCCGCCCACCGACTGGGGTGAGCTCGTCCAGGAGCATGACGATCGCTATGCGGTCCAAACGTCGCCCGACGAGCTGCCCGCGATCGACACCCACAGCCTCGGACCGGTGCCGGACGCGAGGCACGCATGTCGCCAGACGGCGAACTGGGAAGCGGTATGCGTAGACGCGAGAAAAACGCCACCGCAGGGGGTGCGGGGCGTTTCGAGAAACAGGCTCCGGACGGCCGCGAGGCCCGATCTCGCGGCTCAAGGGGCACCCGTCAGCCGGAAGACCGTCGTGGAAGTGCCGTTGACCGGGCTAGCCTCGGGCAGGCCCGCCCGGCCCGGGGGCCGGTTACACTACCGGGCCCGGCTGCTGGTGCAGCCCGTTTCGAGGCGGGGATCAGGGATGCAGATCTCGGCGACGCGGCACCTCTGGGCGCCCAATGTTTGGGCGGCGGTCGAAGTCTGCGTGGCGACCGTTCGGGTCGACCAGGCTGAACTGGCGGCACCGTCAACCGGCCGGCTCGACGCTGTCGATGCCGGCCTGGCCGAGCGGTCGGAGCTGTTCCCGCCGCCGGCCTCCGGTGCCGCAGGCCTCGTCGAACTGCTCGGACAGCTCGCCCTGACGCTGCAGGCGATCGCCCGCGGCCCGGCAGGCCGGTTCTTGCACGTGGGCGGCACGGCGCACAGCGACGTCTTCCAGCTCGCGGTCGAGGCCCGCGACCCGGTACTCGTCGTTGATTGCCTGAACGCGGCGGCCGAGCTGCTCGACACGATCCGGTCCGGCCGCCAGCCGGCGATCGACGACGTCCGCGCCCGGCTCGTCACCCGGGCCGACGACGTCTGCCTCGGCCCGAGCACGATGCTCATCGTGGAGGCTGCCGCCGCCCGTGGCATTCCCTGGCGCCGGCTCGGCGACCTGAGCCTCGTGCAGTTCGGCCACGGCCGGCGACAACGCCGGATCTGGACGGCCGAGACCGACCGGACGCCGGCGATCGCCGAGGCGATCTCGCGCAACAAGGAGTTGACCAGGCAGCTGCTCGCGGCCGCCGGCGTTCCCGTGCCGCGCGGCATGCTCGCCGAGTCGGCCGCGGAGGCCTGGCGGGCCGCCGAGACGCTCGGCCTTCCCGTCGTGGTCAAGCCCCTTCATGGCAACCACGGCCGCGGCGTCTTCCTCGAGCTCAGGGACCGGGCCGGAGTGGAGCAGGCGTTTTCGGAAGCGACCGCCGAATCTCGGCCCGGCGCGGCCGTGGTGGTGGAGGAGCATATTCCCGGTGTCGAGCACCGGCTGCTCGTTGTCGGGGAGCGGATGATCGCCTGTGCCCGGGGCGAGCATCTGCACGTCACGGGGGACGGCCGGCGGACGATCGCCGCGCTGGTCGAGAAGCAGCTCAACACCGACCCCCGGCGCGGCCGCGCAGAAACGCTGCCCAACAAGACGATCGAGTTCGATCCCAGCGTGCGGGCTGAGCTCGCCCGGCAGGGGCTCGGTCCAGACTCGATCCCCGCGGACGGTCGCCGCGTGCTCGTGAAGCGGATCGGGTCCCACGGCCCCGACGTGACCGACCTCGTGCATCCGGAGATCGCCGGCATCGCCGTCCGCGCCGCCCGCACGCTCGGCCTCGACGTCGCCGGCATCGACCTCGTCGCCACCGACGTGGCGACGCCCCCCGGACCCCAGGGGGCGCGGATCTGCGAGGTCAACGCCGGTCCCCAGCTCCTGATCCACGCCCAGCCGAGCGCCGGCCCCCCGCGGCCCGTCGGCGCCGAGATCGTCGCCACGCTGTTCGCGGCCGGCGAAACGGGCCGGATCCCGCTCGTCGCCGTCGTCGGCTGCCGGGCGGCCGACCTGCCCGTCGCGGTCGCCCGCCGACTGGAGGGCGCCGGCCTGACGACGGCGGTCACCTGCAGGGCGGGCAAATGGGTCGCCGGCCGATGCTGCTCGACCGCGGCGCACGCATCCCCGGCCGCCGCCCGGGATGCGCTCGTGGCTCCCGACATCGACCTCTTGGTCTGTGAGCTCGACTGGGAAAGCGTCGCCGCCGAGGGGCTGCCGACCGAACGGATCGACCTGCTCGTCCTCGGCCCACTGCCGGACCGGGACGCTGCCGCGGCCTGCGGAACCACGGTGGCGGATGTCGTCCGGCTGCTCGTGGCGGCGGTGCCGGCCGCCGGCACGATCGGCATCGACGGAGCCGCGCCGTGGACGGCCGACGCCGCCCGTCAGGGGGCGGCCAGCACGCTCGACGTCGCCACGTTGCCCGGCGCTGACGACGCCGCGGGACAGCTGGCGACGGTCCTCATTCCATCTCCTGGCTGAACGAGGAGACACCATGCCGTTCTGCGACGAGTCCTTCCTACTCGCGACGCCGGTGGCGGTCGACCTCTACCAGCGGGTCGCGGCCCGGTAGCCGATCTTCGACTCAGACTGCCATCTCAGCCCGCGGGACATCGCCGAGGACCGCCGCTTCGAGAACCTGCACGCCGTCTGGCTCGACGGCGACCACTACAAGTGGCGGGCGATGCGGGCGGCAGGGGTCGACGAGGAGGCGATCACCGCACGCACCTGCTCGACGCCGCTGCCGCAGCCGACATGCTCGCCTGGGAGAACAGCGGGTTTTCCATCGACGCCAGTGTCCGGATCGCGGTCGTCGACCGCGATGTGCCGAGCTATTTCCAGAGCCTCGAACACCTGCTGCGGTATTGCGCCCGGCCACCCTTTGCGGTCGAGCGACTCTCTGTGACCCGTGACGCTTTTCTGTCGCATCGCCCGTGTTCGCTAGGGAGGCCATCCGCATTCCCTCGACTCGCGCCGCGGGCGCTTCCGTGGCGCATGCCTCCAGGCATGCGAATGGACGTCCACGCTTCCAAACCCGGATTCGCACGCCTGGAGGCGTACGCCACGAGACCGGGCTTCAAGGAGCGGAACCGCCAAACCCGACAGACCGGAAACGCAACACCAGTCCCAAGAGGCAGACTGGCTCAACGACGGGGCGAGAGGTGCGAGTCACGCCCTCATCCGTTGGTCCTGGGTTCGAGCCCCAGCGGCCCCATTTCCGGCGGCTAAACCACCATCTCGGCGATGTGGAAGCTGCCGTAGGTGTGCACGCGGTCGAGCGGGTGCAGTCGGGCGGCGAGGTCGCGGTCGTAGGCGAGGATCTCGGCGGTGCCGCGGGAGCGGCCGTCGATCGTGACCCGCACGTCGTCGAGGAAGTCGGTGTTGAAGCCGCCGCTTCGCCAAATGAGCCGGGCCCGCGGCGCCGCCCGCTCCACGATCGCCTGCCACTCCGCCTCCAGCAGCGGAAAGAACCGGTCGCTCAACCAGTCCATGTGGTCGAGAAGCACGAACCGCGACACCGGCTGATCGTGCCGCTCCAGGAATCCCTGCACGGAGTCGGTGTGGGTGGTGACCCGATCGACGAGGCCCGCCTTGAGTCGCGCGAAGTTCTCGGGGACGAGATACTCGGGGCAGCACTCGCGGGTGTATGACCCGGTCATGTACAGCCGCCAGAAGTAGTTGTCCTTCATGGGCAGCTTCACGAACACGCCCTCCAGGCAGTCCTGGATGAACTGCGCCAGGTCGCCGGAGTAGGTGGCCTCGATCTGCCGCCGCTGAGCCCGCGGCACGCCGAGCATGGCCATGGTCGTGTCGCGGTTGAGGGCGAACCGCAGGGCCTTGCCGAACCTGTCGCGGATGTGATCGTCGTAGATTCGCCGCTGCTCGTCCACGTTCTCGGCGTCCAGCAGGCGGTCGAGATGCGGCCGGATCTTGATGATCTTGTCGGTGTAGACCTTCGCCAGCTTGGCGAAGAAGCCTGACGTGCCCCGGAAATAGAACGACCGCTTCGGGTCGTCGAACCACTTGATGTTGGCGTCCCAGAACGTCCGCGACCAGGCTGGCAGGCCGGCCCGCAGCTTCTGGTCATAGACCCGCCGCACGCCCGGCAGGCGGCCGTGGCCGAACATTCGGAAGAAGTCCTCGAACTCCAGCCCGCGGATGCCCGCCTTCTTGAGGTCGAGGAGGGCGTTCTGCCGCGGATTCATGTCGACCGCGTGGACGTGCCGCGGCCCGCAGAGCGCGTAGTCGAGGGCGTTGCAGCCCGCCGAGGTGATCACCAGGATCTCGTCGTCGGCGCCGATCCGCAGTGCCTCCCTGTCCAGCCTGGGGTCCTCCCAGCAGGTGTTGTAGACGAGGTTGTTGCGGTGCACCGCGTTGAAGACGCGGCGGCTGATCCAGTCGAAGATTGGCATGATGTCCTGCGGGGCGTGCAGGATAGCCGGGGCGGCGCCGGATCCGCAATCTCCATCAGGTGCCGCAGAAGGTGCGATAGGGCCCGCAGTTGGACGGCGGGCCGCCGCGGTAGGGGGCGTTCGCAGGCGTGGTGGCGAACGGCTCCCGCAGGGCGGCGAGCAGGCGATGCAGGGGGGCGAGGTCGCCCGCTTCCGCCGCGGCGAGCGCCTCTTCCACGCGGTGATTGCGGGGAATCACCACCGGATTCACCCGCCGCATCCGGACGGCCGCGTCGGCCGGCGACCCCGGCTGCCGCGCGAGTCGGGCCCGCCAGGCCGGGAGCCAGTCGGCGAGCGTACGGGGCAGCGGGCCGGCCGCGTCCGGCGTCGCCTCGGCCAGCGCCGCCAGGCTCGCGAACGTGGCCGTGAAGTCGGCCCGGGTCTCGTGCATCCGCGTCAGCAAGCCGGCGAACAGGTCGGCATCGCCCGCCTCCTCGTTGGCCAGGCCGAGCTTGGCCCGTGCCTGCCGGAGGTGGCTGCGGGCATACCGCTCCGGAAACGTCGCCAGCGGCGCACGCACCGCGTCCACCGCCGCCGCCTCGTCGCCCGGCACCAGCGGCACCAGGCTCTCGGCGAGCCGGGCCAGGTTCCAGTGGGCGATCGCCGGCTGGTTGGCGTAGGCGTAGCGGCCGTCGCGGTCGATGGAGCTGAACACCGTGCCCGGATCGTAGGTATCGAGAAACGCGCAGGGGCCGTAGTCGATCGTCTCGCCCGAGATCGCCATGTTGTCGGTGTTCATCACGCCGTGGACGAAGCCGACGAGCATCCAGCGGGCGACGAGGTCCGCCTGCCGCGCGACGACCGCGTCGAGGAAGGCCGCCGCGCGGTCGGCGGCCGCGGCCGCCTCCGGTGCATGCCGCGCGATGGCGTGCTCGAGGAGAGCGGGCGGGAGCCGCGGGTCGCCGACGGCCGCGGCATATTGGAAGGTGCCCACGCGGATGTGGCTGGCGGCGACGCGGACGAGCACGGCCCCCGGCAGCGGCACCGCCCGCAGCACCGCTTCCCCGGTCGTCGCCACCGCCAGGCTGCGGGTGGTGGGAACGCCCAGGGCGTGCATCCCCTCGCTGACGATGTACTCGCGGAGCATCGGCCCGAGCGCCGCCCGGCCGTCGCCGCCGCGGGAGTAGCGGGTGCGGCCCGCCCCCTTGAGCTGGATGTCGTGCCGGCGGCCAT
>JAJTED010000029.1 GCA_021300535.1 Planctomycetaceae bacterium
CGCCGTGCGGCATGGATGGCGGGATGGTTTTCAGACCCGGTGTCCCCGGGTTGCCACCCGGGGCTTCTTGGACGCCCACAAAAAGCCCCCGGCGGAAGCCGGGGGACTCCGCGTCGCATGCATGCCCGGGTGCCATGCTGTGCAGGAGCGAACCACCGCATCACACGCCGCCGTGCGGCATGGAGGGCGGGATGGTTTTCAGACCCGGTGTCCCCGGGTTGCCACCCGGGGCTTCTTGGACGCCCACAAAAAGCCCCCGGCGGAAGCCGGGAGACACGGCGGTCTCCGACCGTCGAATCCGGGTCAATCCTCGGTGCGGCCGGCGACGATGTCGTGGGCGGCCCGCTCGATCTTCCGTTGCCGCTCCGCGAGCCGCTCCAGCGCCGCACGGAGCTCCGGCGCCTCCGCCCGACCGGCCCCATCGTCGAGCAGCTGGGCGAACCGCTGCGTGCGGGCATTGACCCGCAGCTGCAGGCTGCGGATCATCTTCAACTCGGACAGTTTGTCCACGAGCGGCTGCTCGCCCGGCTCCTGCGGCCGACCGCCGCCGGCCCCGGCCTGCCGCTGCTCCTGGTCACGCTGCGACTTCTCGAGCGCCGCCAGCAGTTCTTCCAGGTTCGTCACCAGGTCGGTGAGCAGGCCACGGGTGGTGCCCCCCACGTCACCGCGACCGAGGCGACCGGCCGCCTGGGCGGCGTCGTCGCGAATGCTCTCCAGCGCCTGCGGGATCGCCACGGCCGAACCGTCGTCGCGCACGAGCACGAGCGCCCGGGCGGCCTCCGTGGCGATCGCCTGCTGCTCGCGAGCGAGCCGCGCCGCTTCCAGCTCGCGCTCCCGACCGGGCGTGCCTCCCGCCGCCAACCCGTCGACACCGGCGAGCACCTGCCGCTCGGCCTTGAGCATCTCGCGAACGCGGGTCTCCAACTGCACCAGCAGCCGCTCCACCTCCTGCTCCCGCATCTGCCGGAGGATCTCCTCCAGTTCGGCCCGGGCAGTCTCCAGTTCCTCGACCGCCTTTTCCTGCTCGCGGCGGGCGTCCTGACGGCGGGCCTCCTCGAGCCGCTCGCGGGCCGACCGCATCCGCTTCTCGGCCGCCGCCAGCCGCCGCCGCGTGCGCTGCCCGCGGGCGGCGTCGTCGTCGCCCTGCGGTTCCGCCTCTCCAGCGGCCGCGTCACCGGCAGCGGGCGCCCCCGGCTTTCCGCCCTCCGCGGCCTGCTCCTCCGGCCGCTTCCCGCCGTCCGCCCCGCCCTCCGCGGACGGATCGCCTTCCTCCGCCGCCGGCCGCTCCCGGTCCGCACCGAAGCGTCCCGACCCCGCGCGGGCATCCATCCGCCGGGCGAAGCCCTGGATGTCTTCCGCGAGGGCCCGCGTCTCCTCGGCCAAGGCCCGCTGCCGCTCGGCCAGTTCCGCCTCCCGCCCGCCGGCCTCGGTCGAGCCCTCGATGTCCCGCTGTCGGGCGACCGCCTTGGCGAGCCGGGCCAGATACTGCCGCACCTCCTGCTTGGTGCTGGTCTGCTGCCGATCCGTGTCGCCCGACTCGAGCAGGTCGAGCAGCGCCCGAAACTGCTCGATCGCACCGGCCTGGCTGGTGCCGGCCTTGAGCAACTGCCCCTTCTCCAGCAGATCGACGATCGTGTCGAGCCGATCCCCCAGCTGCTCCTCGCGGGCCTTGTCGAACACGCTCCGCAGCAACGCCGCCCGCGGCGGATCGCTCGCGGCGAGCAGGTCGGCGAGCCGGAGGAACGACCGCTCGAGATCGCGATACTGCCGCAGCAGCTCCTGCTCGCGGTCGACAAGGCCGGGCTGCGCGTCGCCGGGCGCAGCGGCCAGGATGCCCGCCACCGCGACGAGCAGGCCGACCGCCGCCGCGCCGCTCATCCCCGCCTTCCTCCCGGCCACGATGCCACGCATGGTCACTCCAGTGCCTCCCGGGCGCGTTGCTTCTGCCGCCGCAGCGTCTCGGCGCGGATCTCCTCCTGCGTCCGGATCACGCCGCGCAGCCGCTCAATCAGCTCGTTGAACGACTCCAACTCCATCATCCGCGCCAGCACCGCCCGCATCCGTGCGAGCACCTCGTCGGCCCTCCGGCCGAGCGGCTCGACGGCCACGGCCGGGGTGGCCCGGCAGGCGGTGGCCAGCCCGGGCAGGTCGGCGGTCGCGATCGCCGTGAGCGGTGCGGCGATCTGCGTGATGAGCCGCGTTTCGAGCTCGGCCGTGAGCAGGGCGTTGTTGGCGAACTCCAGGCGGATGTCGCGGAAGGCCGCGGCGATCTCCGCCGTCTCGCCGGTCGCCCGGGCGACGGCCTCGCCGAATCGGGCGGCGGCATCGGCCGTGCCGTCCCGGGTCAGCCGCTCACGGCCCTGCGCGAAATCCTCGATCGCAGCCTCGTACCGCCGCCGCAGCACGATCTCCCGGGCCTCGAGCATCGCCTGCATGGCCTCCGGGGTGACCACGTCGAGCGTCCAGGTGTCGCTCGTGCCGATCTGCGGCCCGCCGTCGAGCGTGCAGGCGTCGCTGGCGGCGACCGTCACGGCCAGCCGCATCCCCGGCACGAGTCCCAACGGCTCCACCTCCACCGGCGGATCGTCCGCGGAGAGTTCCACGAGCGGCAGGCCGCCGCGGACCTTGGAGATCGCGACGGTGCGGCCCGCAGACTCCGGGACGGCCGGGCCGGCCGGAGCGGCGGCCGGCGGCTGCACGGCCAGCCGCACCTCCGCGGCCGCCAACGCATGATCGTCGCTGATCGTGCCCTCCAGCGGCAGCCGGGCATGCGGCGTGACCGCGGTGGAAATGCCGCGCAGGCGGGCGGCCACCCGCGGCTGCTCGTCGGGCACCGCCAGGAGCGTGAACGTGATCGGCTCCCGGTTCGTCAGGCCGTCGGTGTCCACGAGTTCGAGCGTCACGACGAGGTCGCGGTCGAGGACGTCGACCAGGCCCGCGACGAGGGTTCCCGACGGGCCGGCGGGCCCCTCGCCCACGAGCACGGTGTCCACCCCGGGCACCGTGCCCACGGGCCGCACCGTGATCCGGCCCGCGGCCAGCGGCTTCGTTGCCCGGCAGTCAATGGCCACCCGCGAGCCGCGCGGCAGGCTCACCAGCCGCGACACTGGCGGCGTGCGGGTCGGCCCGCCCAGATACTCCGGCGGCACACCGCGAATCTCGATCGCCTCCGTCGCCGGCGGCGCGACGACCAGCAGCCGGAGGTTTCGCAGCCGCGCATCGCCACCGCGGACCTCCAGCCGCAGGTCCTCGCCCACGGCCTCGATCACGTGGCCGAACGTCTGGCTCTGTCCGTCGACACCACCGCGGGTTCCCATCCGCGCCGTCTTCCAGCCGGTGGGGCTCCGCATCCGCAGATCGACCGCCGCTGGCGGCCCATCCGCGCCGCGGGCCTGCACGATCACATCGACGTCGGCACCGCGGGCCACCTTGCGAACGCCGTCCACGAAGCCTTCCACCTCCAAGGCCGTGCGCCGCGGCCACGGCTCGTCGCGCAGCAGCAGTGACCTTCGCACCCACACGCCGGCGACCGCCGGCCGCAGCGCCACGAAGCCGGCGATCGTCGCCACGGCCGCGACCGCCGCGACCGCCAGCAAGGAGAGGCTGCGGTGGCGGAAGATCCGCCGCCGATCGACGCGGCTCACGAGCGCCTCGGCCGCGGCGGTCGTCCGCGCCAGGAGCGTCGGATCGACATCCTCACGCCGCCTCCCCGCCAGGCTGATCGCGGTCGACAGGCCGTCGCGAAACTCCGGATGACTGCGTTCGACAATCACCGCCAGGGCGTCGTCGCGGAGCGGCACTGCGAGCCGCACGACGAGCCGGCCCACGAGCACCCACAGCAGGCAGGCCGCCGTCGCGACGAGCAGCGCGGCCCGCACCCATGGCGGCGGCTCCACGCACCAGTCGAAGGCGAGCGACGCCCAGAATCCACCGCCGGCCAGGAGCGCGAGCCAGGCGAGCGACTCGATCCAGATCCACGTCCGGGCGCGCCGGCGGACGTCGGCGAGCAGGTGCCGCAGCGGCCCGCTCGCGGGCGTCACGGTCGCGGCGGGGATGGTGGCGGAGGACATGGCGGTTGGTGCGCGAGCCGCTGGCGGCCCGGTCAGGCGAGTTTCACACAGCGACGGATGATCCATTCGAGGCACAGGCAGCCGACGCCGAGGCCGAGCAGGGCGGTGTTCAGCCGGCGCTTGAAGTCGGCGTCGTCCGCGCCGGCCTCGTACTCCCGGCGCGACCTGTCGGGAATCGTGGCCACGAGCCGCGCGGCGTCGGCCGCCGTCCACTCCGGCCCGGGTGTCGCCACCGTGCCGCCGGTGGCGGCGGCCACCTGCTCGAGAAGGCCGCGATCGAGGCTCGGCTTCGCCAGCTCGCGGTCGGGCAGCTGCACCTGGATGCGCCGGGAAAGTTTTTCGTCCCCTGCGGCCTCGACCTCGATCTGCCAGCCCCCCTCACGGGACGCGACGAACCCGCCCTGCAGGGAGCCGGGCCGCCCCGGCTCCGCCGCGAGCATCACCGGCAGCGAGTTGCCGTCCGGCCCCACCACCCGACAGTCGACGCCGGTGGAGGATGCGGCGTCGGGCAGCACGACCCGCACGGCCACGTTCGCGCCGACCGGAAACCGGTCACGATCCACCAGCAGCCGGAGGCGGCGGCCGCCGCGCAGCAGCCGCCCCTGCGACACGTGCCGCACGAGCTGCGCGGCGAGCCGGTCGTACGCCGCATCGTCGATGGCCCGCAGCCGCCACAGTTCGCCGCTGCCGGCATACAGCACGCTGCCCGAACCGTAGAACTGCCCGACGAGATAAACCGGCTGCTGCCCGGTGCCGCCGCGGCCGGCCGCCGCGTGCGCATAGACGGTGGCGCCGGGCTTCGCGCCGCCGGTCTCGTGGCATGCATACACTCCCGGAAACTCGGCCCACACCGTCTGGTTGGCGACGCGGCTGCCCGCCAGCCAGAGGAACTCGGCATCACGACCTTCGGGAGTGAACAGCAAGGGCATGGCCGCGGCGGACGTCGGCACGCTCACACCGAGGCGGGGGCCGCGGCGGAGCTCCACCGGATAGAGGCCGCGGATCGCCGCCGTGTGCGGCGCGGCCAGCCAGGCATCGGTGAACAGGCTGCCCGCGAACAGGAGCAGGCCGCCCGATTCCCGGGCCACCCACCGATCGAGGCGGGCCACGGCCGGTGGATCGAGCAGCCGCCAGTCGTAGTCGAAGGCCACGATCGCATCGTACGCGGCGAGGGCTTCGTCACTCGCGGGAAAGACGTCGAGGATGCGTCGCGCGTCCTGCGAGATGCCGGCGACCGCGGTGCCGAGGAGCACGTCCACGGCGAAGCTCTTGTCGCGCTGCAGGGTGTTCCGCATGAACTGATACTCGCGGCTCGGGCCGCTGGCCATGAGCAGCACCTGCGTCACGCGGTCTACGACCTCGATCTCGACTTCCTGGGCGTCGTCGGCCGGCGTCCGGTCCGCGGGCGGAGCGGCGACCCGCACCACGAGCGACCGCCGGCCGGCCGCCGGCAGCCCCGGCACGTCGAACCGCACGGCGACGAGTTCGCCGTCGGCGCCGAGCAGGACGTCCTTCGCATCGACGTCGCGTCGCGAATCGCCGCCGGCGCCGTCCGCCGCCGGCCCGGCGGCGACCGCGACCCGCGCGGTCTGCCCAGCCAGCCCCTGGGCCTGCAGGTAGGCGGTCACCGCGAACCGATCTCCGGGAAAGACCCGGGCCGGCGCGATGAGATCGGCCACGCGGACATTGGCAGGCAGCCGCTCCGATCCGAGGCCCAGCGAATGGACGGCCACGCCCGCATCCGCGAGGCCGGCGGCCGCGGCGGCCGGATCCACGCCCGCGTTGTTGCCGCCGTCGGTGAGCACGATCACCCCCGCCAGCACGCCCGCCGGTTCCTGATCGACGACCCGGGCCAGGGCCTCGCCCAGCCGCGTCTCGGAGCCGCGCGGCGTGAGCTGCGCCGCCCAGGCCGGCTCCGCGCCCGCCGGAGTGTCACGGGGGCCGCTTCCCGCCATCTCCGCCAGCGGCAGGGTCACCAGCCGTTCCGCGTCGGCGTCGAAACGCCACAGCGACACCTCGTGCCGTGCGGCGAGCGCCTCGAGCAGGCCACCCGCGGCGAGCAGTTCCCGGCTGCGGTCGGCCCGGCTCGTGACCGCCGGCCCGGCGGCCGCGGCGGCCAGCGTCATGCTGGCGCTGGAATCGACCAGCACGGCCACCCGCGACGGCGACACGATCTCGTGCTCGGCGGTCCGCTCGAAGTCGAGCACCGCGACGGCCACGGCCCCGAGCGTGGCGAGCCGCAGCGCGGCGAGCAGCCAGCGGACGGCCGCCGGCAGTGCGGCGGCGTCGCGGCGGACCATCCACACGGCGAACGCCGCCCCGAGGCCGGCCACCGTCACCGCGACGGGCATCTCCCACCAGTCGGAGAAGCCTTCCACCAGACGGCTCGACACCGCATGCCGGATGCTCTCGGCGGCGGCGAACAGACACGGCGGTGGCGAGGCGTGGAGCATGGGTCTTCAGGCGCCGCGGCGCCGCGGGTGGTAACTCGCGGCATGGGCCAGCAGCTGCTCGGCGACGAGCGCCACGAGGAGCCCGTAGAGCAGCGGCTTGACGAGCGGCTCGCCCGCCGTCGACACGGTGGCCGGCTGCAGGGCGTCGGCGGCATCGTAGCGAAACGGAATGCCGGCCAGGGCGGCATCGAGCCGCGGGCGGCCGATCCGCTCCAGCCGCCCCTCCTCCGGATCCACGTTCACCGCAAGCGTCCGCTCCCGTTCGGTGCCGTCCAGTCGGCGCCAGCGGGCGGAGTAGCCGCCCGGCACCGCCGTCGCCGGCAGCCGGGCGGCGAAGCCATCCGCGGTGGCGGCCGCCGTCTGGCGGACAATCGTCCCGGCGGGCGGCACGACGAAATCGACCTCCGGCTCGTCGATGGTGCGATCCAGTTCGACCACCAGCGGATCGCCGACGATCGGCGCCGCGCCGCGGTGCCGGCCGCGGGCGACGTGCCCCTCGAGCTCCAGCAGCACGACGACCCAACTCGGATTGCCACGGGCCCAGTTGTTCCACGTCGGGGCCGCCGTCGTCAGCACGGCCACGACCATGCCCGCGCCGTACGGCCGCTCGACCACCAGCGGCATTCCCGTGCGCAGCGACAGCAGCCG
Source organism: Planctomycetaceae bacterium (assembly GCA_021300535.1). Taxonomy (GTDB): domain Bacteria; phylum Planctomycetota; class Planctomycetia; order Pirellulales; family UBA1268; genus QWPN01. The sequence goes on from JAJTED010000029.1 coordinate 7,172, forward strand.
GCGCAGGCCCGCGTCGGCATCGTGCCCGCGGGCCACCGCCATGAACCGGCCGACCCGCACCGCGTCGAGGAGCGGGTTCCGCTGACCGGCGAGGACGGCGACGACCGGGTGCTGCTCCACGACCAGGTCGGGCACGGGGTTGACGGCGGTGTCGGGCAGCAGGTCCACCGGCCCGGCGAGCGGCACCGGAAACAGCCCGTCGCCGCCGCGATGCAGCGTGCGGTTGACCGTCTCGGCGTCGCTCCGCGGACCGAGAAAGAACACAACGCCCCCACCGGCTCGCGCGTAGGTCTCGAGGGCTGCGATCTCCGGCGCGTCGAGCCGGTTCACGTCGAGCAGCCAGACGGCATCAAAGGCCGCGAGGTCGAGCGTGGCGAGGGCCCGCGGCGGCTCGACTCGGGGCCGCAGGCCCGTCGGCGCCCCCGAGCCAGGCGCCAGCGCGGCGGCCACGTAGAAGGCATCGCCGGCCCGGTCGGCGTTGGCAGGGGCACCGTCGATGACGAGCACGTCGATGCGTTCGGCGACGTCGATCGCGGCCGTCCGCAGATTGTCGGCCGCCACCGCATCGCCGGGCAGCCGCGCGTCCACCGCGTGGCTCCCGGCACGGGTGAACCGCGTCTCGAACCGCCGCGTCACGGCCGACTGCGGCGGAATCTCGGCGAACCGCAGCCCCGGCCGCGCCGCGCCGTCCTCACGGAGCTCGACCTGCACGTCGTGGGCCGCCTCGGCGCCGACGTTGCGGACGGTCACGTCCCAGGGCAGCAGCACGCCCGCCGCCGCCGCGCCGGCGGCGGGTGCGAGCCGCTCGACGAGCAGATTCGGGGCCGCATCCGCGGCGCAGTCCACGAGCCGCAGGTCGGCGCCGGCGGCGGCGAGCCGACGCAGGCTGGCGACGGTCTCCTCGGCGGCCAGCCAGTCGCGGGCGCGAAAGTCGCTCACCAGCCACACCACCGTGGCCGGGCCCGACTCCGCCGCGAGGATGTCGGCCGTCGTCGCCAGTGCCTGACGGGGCCCGGCGCTCCGGGCGGAAGCCGTCAGCCGCGCCACATCCACCCGCGCCGCCCCCACCGTGCCCGGCGTCGCGGCCTGCCGGGGAATCCCGAACGCCCCCGTCGTGCCGGAGGCCAGCGCCGAGAACGTGCCCACCATGAACTCCTGCTCGCCGCCGGTCGCGGCGAGTTCCGCCAGCACCCTATCCGCGACGCTCCGGGCCCGGTCGAATGCGGCGGCTGCGGCGACCCGTCCCGCCGCCGACACGTCGGTCATGGAGTAGCTGTCGTCCACCAGGAGCACATGCAGCGTCCGGCCGCCGCCGAACAGCGTGCCCAGGGCGTGCTTCCAGCGGGGCTGGGCGAGGGCGAGCACGATCGCGGCGATCACGGCCGTCCGCAGGAGGAGGAGGAGGATCTCCTTGAGCAGCACCCGCGTCCGATACTTCCGCTGGCTGGCGAGCAGGAACTCAAGCGCCGCGAACTTCACCCGGCGGTGGCGGAGGAGGTTGATGAGGTGAATGACGACGGGCGCGGCCGCGAACGGCAATCCCCACCAGAGCAGCGGCTGAAAATCGAACGTCGGCATCGAAACCATCGCCTCGCGGCGCCCTCGGCTACACCGCCATGCTCGCCCGCCGCGCGAGGAGTTTGACGAGCGCGGCATCGACCGCCTCGCCAGTGCGAATCAGCGCGTAGTCGCACCGCTCGGTGGCGGCCCGCCGGCGGGCGGCGGCGAGAAACGCCTCCACTTCCGCCAGGTAGCCGGCCCGCAGCGCCCGCGGGTTGCAGGCGACGTGGTCGGGCAGTTCGAGTCCCTCGAACCGGGTCGGGCCGGCGAACGGGAAGTCGAGCTCGTCGTCGTCCATGACGTGCAACAGCATGAGGTCGTGCCCGCGCTTCCGCAGGAGCCGCAGGCCCTGGAACACGCCGTCGCGATCCCCGAGCAGGTCGGTGACGATCGCCACCAGCCCCCGCGGCGGCAGCGTCTCGGCGACCTGCCGCAGGACCGGCGCGAAGGCCGTGGGCCGGCCGGCCCGTGGCCGCTCCAGCACCTCGATGATGCTCGCCAGGTGCGACCGCGCCATCCGCGCCGGCACGGCCCCGCGCACCCGGTCGTCGAAGACGGCGCAGCCCACGGCGTCGCCGTGCGACAGCGCCAGCCAGGCGAGGCTCGCCGCCAGCGTGGCGGCGCAGTCGAACTTCGTCAGCCGGGCTGCCGCGGCCGCGGGCTGGTCAGGCAGGTAGTCCATGCTCGCCGAGCAGTCCACGAGAAGCGTGAGGCGGAGGTTCGTCTCCTCCTCGAACTCCTTCACCGTGAGCCGGTCCTGTCGGCCCCAGACTTTCCAGTCCACGCGGCGCAGGTCGTCGCCGCGGGCGTACTCGCGATGCTGGAGAAACTCCACGCTCTGCCCCTTGAACGGGCTCTTGTGCAGCCCGGCGAGCACCCCCTCCACGACCGCCCGGGCGCGCAGCTCGAGCCGGGCGATGCGGGCGATCGCGTCAGGACGCAAATATCGTCTGGAACCGCGGGTCACGCGTCAGCTCGTCCTCTCTGGCCGGGGTGTTCTCGATGATCCGCCGGATGATCGTGTCGGGCGTGACGCCCTCGCTCTCCGCGGCGAAGCCGACCACGATCCGGTGCCGCAGCACCGGCGCGGCCAGCGCCTGGATGTCGTCCACGGCGACGTGGCTCCGGCCCTGGAGCAAGGCCCGGGCCTTCGCCCCGAGGACGAGGAACTGCACGGCCCGCGGCCCCGCGCCCCAGGTGAGCTGGTCCGACACGAACTCGGGCACGCCCCGCTCCCCGGCCCGGGTCTGCCGCACCAGCGCCAGCGCGTAGCGGACGAGGTGGTCGCTGACGGGCACCTCGCGGACGCTGCGCTGCAGCGCCAGGATGTCGGCGGCGGCGAGCACCGGCTCGGCGTCCGCGGATGGCAGCCCCGTGGTCCGCCGCGCGATCTCGAACTCCTCATCGAAGGTCGGATAGCGGACGAACACCTTGAACATGAAGCGATCCTGCTGCGCCTCGGGCAGCGGGTAGGTGCCTTCCTGCTCGATGGGATTCTGCGTGGCCAGCACGAAGAACGGGTCGGCGAGCCGGTGCCGCACGCGGCCCACGCTCACCTGTCGCTCCTGCATCGCCTCCAGCAGCGCCGCCTGGGTCTTGGGGGGCGTGCGGTTGATCTCGTCGGCGAGCACGACGTTGGCGAACAGCGGCCCTTCCAGGAACCGCACCTGCCGCGTCCCCGTCGCCTTGTCCTCCTCGAGGACGTCGGTGCCGGTGATGTCCGCGGGCATCAGGTCGGGCGTGAATTGGATGCGGCTGAACGACAGGTCGAGGCTGCGGGCGAGCGTGCTGATGAGGAGCGTCTTGGCGAGCCCGGGCACGCCCTCCAGCAGGCAGTGCCCCCGGCTGAACAGACTGATCAGCAGCTCCTCGATCACCGCCCCCTGCCCGACGATCACCCGCGAGAGCTGCTCGAGGATGCGGTCGCGGGCGGCGGGCAGGCGTTCGACGGCCGGGACGGCGGGATGCATCATGCGGGGCTCCGGAGACGGTTGTTCGGGGGGCGCCGAGGGATCTGCCCCGACGGGTCATCGTCGCATCAACGTTGGTAGATCGGAAGCGCGGCCTTGTCGAGCTGGAGAATCGTGAGGTTCGTGGCCGTCGTGTAGACGGGACCGATGTAGCCCTGCGGCCAGCACACCCCCCCGCGGTCCGCCTGAGCCTCGGCGAGGAGCCGCTTCTCCATCTGGCTGCGATACGCCTCCCACTTCCTCCCGCCCTCGCGATACATGACCTGCGCGTAATAGAAGTGGGCGTAGTGCCAGTGGCCGAAACTGTTGTTGGCGATGTTGCCCAGGTGCTTGTCGGCGTACGCGAGCATCCGCGGCACGTGCGTGTCGTCCTCCTCGCCCGCGTTGAACAGGCAGGCGATCGCGGCCGCCGAGATCGCCGGCCTTCCGCCGCCCCCCTTGGAGCTGTACTGCACGCCGCCGTCGGGCAGCGTGCAGGCGTGGATGTAGGCGATCGCCTTGGCGATGATCTCCCGCGGCACGGGAATCCCGGCGTTGCGGCAGCCGCGCAGCCCCTGCACCTGGGTGATCGTCGTCGAACCCTCGTCGAAATCGTGGCCGTCCTTGGCGCTCACATATCCCCAGCCGCCATCCTTCGTCTGCGCCCGCCCCGAGAACTCCACCGCCTTGGTCAGCACCTGCACCAATTCCTCGCGGCGCCGCTCGTCCTCCTCCTCGCCCAGCACCTGCGAGAGGAAGAGCATCGCGAAGCCATGGCCGTAGGTGTAGCGGTCGTCGTTCTTCGGGTCGCCGATCAGGCCGTTGGGCCGGGCCCGGGCCACGAGGTAGTCCACCGCGTTCCGCACCGGCTCGGCATACCGGCCCTGGGTCGTCGTCGAGCCCTCCATCAGCAGCGCGGTGCCGGCCAGGGCCGTCATCGCCGTGGGATAGCGGCCCTCGTTGGCCGCCCAGTTCCCGCGCCGCGACTGCCGACCCGCCAGCCAATCGAGCCCCTTGGTGACCGTCTCCGCGACCCGCGGCTCGGCCGCGACGGCGGGCTCCGCGGCGGGCAGCCACGACACGAGGGCCACGACGACGGCCACGCGCCATCGACGGCGGGCGGCGTGGCGGACCGGCGGACACGATGAAGCAGGCGGGCGGTGCACGGCGTCAGGATCCCCGCCCGGGCAGCCAGGGCTCGATCCAGCGGCCCCAGTCTTCGAACAGGCCGCGGGCCTTCACCGGCCGCCCGATGCCCTGATGCGGCGGTCGCGGTGACAGCGGACCGCCGGTGAACTCGAGCATCACCCGCTGCGGATCGCCCCCATGCTCGCGGACCGTGATCCGGTGCCGGCCGGGGTCGCCGACCACGTCGCAGCCGAAGAGGAGATGCGGCTGCGCGGGAATCCGATCGTCTTCGAGCACCGCATGGCCGGTCCGCTTGTCGAGGCAGAGGACGCTCAAAAACGTGTTCTCGCGGTCGTGATGCCGCTGGATCTGCCGGGCAAAGACGAGCACCGGCAGGCCGGCCGGCTGCCCCGCCAGAAGGCAATGCCGTGCCACCGTCGCCGGCACGGCCCACAGGGCGGCGCCCGACCCGCCGTCGACCGCCCACACGCTGAAGTCCATCGGCTGGTGGGCGACGCCGGCAATCAGCGCCTGCTGGAGCGGCGCGATCGCGTGCCGATCGTTCTCGGCGGCTTCCGGTTCCGCGCGGCGGCCGACACACACCAGCAGCCGGTCCTCCCAGGGCCGCACCTCCAGGAGATCGATGCTCGGCGGCATGGCCGGCAGCTGCACACGGAATGCGATCCGCCGCGCCGCGACGTCGATCACCGCCAGCCCGCCGCTCGGGTCGACGACGGCCACCAGCCCCGGTCCGAACGGGCAGGCCCGCGCCGCGCCGGCGAACTCGCCGAGTGTCGCGGTGGATCGGTCCACCACGTCGAGCACTTCCAGCCGCACCGTCTCGCTGATGCTCCCTGCGGCCGGATCGTCGGTCGCGGCGATGGCGAGCACCCGGCTGCCGGACTCGAGCAGCCGCCGCCGGCGGTCGGGCAGATCGACGTGATGGAGGATGCGGCCGTCGACGAGTGACAGCACGGGGGAGCGGCGGCCGTCGACCGTGCCCACACAGACCACGTCGTCGTCGTTCAACAGATCCGTCGCGGCCGGCAGGCCGTGCCGCTCCCAGAGCACGTCCCCGGTGGCCGGATCGAGCACGGCGAGTGAACGCCCCGCGAACACCGGCAGGCCGCCGGTGACCGGGCGGCCCCAGACCGCCGCCGTCGGCGCCGCGGCGTCGGGCTCCACGATTCGCATGCCCAACGGCACGGCGGCGTTCCGTGGGATGACGGGACCCGGCCCCCGAAACCGCGCGGCCATGCGGCCGGCATCGGTCGTCGTCCACAGCCGGCGGTTGCCGCGTCCCGCGAGATCCAGCGCCGTGATGGAGCCGCCGGAGCGCACGAAGACCACGCGGCCAAGTGCGGTCGCCCCGAGTCCCGTCTGGTCGAAGATCGGGACGCCGAACCGTCCGTTGTCGTTCACGGTCACCGGATCGCCGAGCCGCCTGCCGAACTGATCGACGAACAGCAGCCGCCCCTGCTGGGCATCGCACGCCGCCGCGAGCCCAGGCACGAACGAGTCGGTCACCTCATCGATGCGGATCGGCACCAGCCGCGCTCGGGTTTCATCGGCCGCGGTTCGCTCCGCGGTCGCACGCCGCACGGTGACGCGGCCGAGCGGCCACGCGGCGGCTGCGGCGGTTGATCGGGCGTCGCCATCGGGCTCGAGGCCGCGACGCAGGACGGCGATCGCATCGTGGGCCGCGGCCCGCTGCCGTTGATCGCCCCATCGGGCGAGGTCGATGAGGAGGAAATCCCGCCGCACCGCGCTCATCCGCGACGCGTCGTCGTTGTCGACCGCCGCATCGAGCGTCGCCGACAGCGCGGCCACGAGCCGTTCGCGGGCCGCCATCCCGGCGGGCATCGGTCCGGCCACCGCGGCGAGCCGCTCCAGCGTTCGCTCCGCTGCCGTCGCGGCGGCCAGTTCGGCAGTCAACGCGGCGTCGATCTCGGCGCGGAGCGGGGCGTCGGCCCGCCGCCACAGGCGGTCGAGCCTGCCCCGCAGCCAACGCGCCTCCGCCACGACGCACCGCGGGTCACCGCCATCGGCGACGGGGCCGGCCGCGGCGGCGCGGCCGCGCCGAAAAAGCTCCTGCCAGGCGGCCCACGCTTCGGGGAGATTGCCGGCGTCGAGGCAGCCGTCGATCACCACGCGCATGGCGGCGTGCGCCGCGGGCGTCAATCCCTCCGCCGGCAGACAGTCCCGCCATAGCGGCACCGCCGCAGCGAAATCACGCCCCAGCGCAAAGGCGAGCGCCGCGACCAAGGCATCGGGCGGCTGCCGCTGCCCGCCACTCCGCCCCATGTCGCGCAGCCGTTCGAGGCCCGCCCGCACCTGGCCGCCCTCCAGCAGGAGCTGTGCCTCCCAGAAAGCCTTGGTGGCCGATGGTGTCGCCTCCCGGGCGGCCGTCTCGATCCGGGCCTCGAGCGCCGCCGCCTGATGAAAGACGTCGATTGCATCCACGCCCAGCGAGACCACTTCCCCCCGATAGGCGACGAGATTGCCGGGCACCGCGCCGCCGCGGGCCGGCGACCGCCCCTGGATGGTGCCGTCGGCCAAGGCGATCTCCACGACCTCCGGCACGTCGAGCGGCAGGAACAGACGATCGGCCGTGATGATGCCCCGGCCACTGGGCGCGACCCCGGGGTCGAACGCCCGCCGCCACACCGGCCGGCCCGCGTCCAGGTCCAGAGCCTCCACGCTGTCGCGGGCCACGACGACCACCCGGCCGTCGACGATCCCCGCCACCTGGAGGCGGCTCGCCCGCGGCGCCTTCCACAGCAGCCCGCCGTCCTGAAGGTTGAGGCAGTGCAGTTCGTCGGAGTCGCGCGGCGTGAGCAGCACGCGACCGGCCGCGATGATGGGCGCATCGTCGCCCCATCCGGCGCGTTGCCGACGGGGCTGACCATCAGCCAGCGCCGCCCCCCGCAGGCCTGCGGGGAATCCCCGCAGGCGGCCGTTGAGGGCCGCCGCTTGATCGGCCTCTTCCGAACTGCGGGCGTAATCGTAGGCCCAGAGGAACGTCCGGTTCGACACGTCGACGGCGACCACCGCACCCGCTCCGAGCGGACAGACGAGCACGCCGTCGCCGAGCGCCGGCGTCGCCCCACCGAGTCGACGACCGACAGCCTCGCGGCCCGTGATCGCATGCTCCTCGTCCAATGCCGCCAGCGGCTGCGACCAGATCAACCGCCCATCCGCCGCATGGAGCACGTCGAGCCGCAGTTCCGCAGCCTGCTCGACGAGCACGTACAGTCTGTCTCCGGCCACGAGCGGCGCCCCGGTGAACCATGACGCTGAATCGATCGCCCCGGCAGCCGGGCCGCCGGTGCGGCCCACCCCATCGGCGTGGCGGGCGGGCAGCCGCCAGGCGAGTCTGCCGCCGGCGCCGATCTCGTAAGCCGACAGCGTGTTGCCTCCGCGCCAGGACGGTTCCCGCGGCGGGGGCATGAACGGGTCACCGGGCAACGGTCGGCCGGCGAACGCCGCCGGATACGCCTCGACGGCGAACACCAGTCGGCCATCGCTGGAGATGCCGCCGCTGGTGAAGTCGTCGAAGGTGCGGCCGAGGGATTCGCGGCCCTCGTTCGCCGTCACGTCGACTCCGCCCCGCGGGCCCGGCTGGAGCCAGATTCGCTTTCCGGTCAGGAAATCGATGGCCAGCAGGCCGAGCGGCGCGTGGGCGAGGATCGTCCCACCGACTGTCAGCGGCGCGGCCGCGGGCCACTGGGCCATTCCCTGGTCGGCCAACTCGCGACGGATCCGGTCGAGCCGCCGGCTCTCCTCGGGATGCCGGGTCAGCGGCACGCGATACCGGGGCACGAGCAACGGCCGCGAGGCGACCGCCAGGGCATTGCGGCCGGCATCGCCACGGGGCTGCCGCCATTCGGCTTCGCCGGTCGGCCGGCCGGCGATGCCGCCGAGTTCCCGCAGCCACTCGAGGCCGCGCCCCTGAGGAAATGAAATCGCGACCTCGCGGCCGGCGATCCGCGCGGTTCCGCGTCCACCCGCACGCCCGCGTTCCAAAATGGCCGCCGCTGCGGTCGCATCGCCGGCGCGGTCCCGCGCATAGGCCCGCATGAAGGCGACGGACGCCGCGATCGTTGCATCGCCATCGGCCAGCCGGTCGAGCCAGGCCGTGGCCGCGAGTGACTGACCAGACTCGAGCGCTTCGACCGCCGCCAGCAGCGCCGCCCGCTGCCCGGCCGGCGTGGCGAACCATCGGCGGGCGACGGCCACGATCGCCGTGGAGTCGTCGGCCGCGATCGCGTCCGCGAGCAGCCGCTCCGCGCGGGCCCGGAACTGGAGCTCATACGCCGCCCGGCCGGCCGGCGGCAGCGACCGGATCAACCGCGCCGCCTCCGCCTTGACGCTGCTCCAGGTGCCGCCGGCGCGCGGCGGTCGCGACCTGACGAAAAAGTCCTGCTCCGCGCCGAGAATCTCGTCGAGCAACGTCGCGGCGTCGCTCCAACCACTGTCGGCCACGAGGCGGCGGGCCCGGTCGAGCAATCGCTCCTGCTGACGATCGGTCGGGAGATCGACGCCTCTGTCGAGTTCCTCGCCGTCGGCCGGTTCAGCGGCTGACGCGCCGTCCTCTTCGCCACGGACGGCCGGCTCACCGAGCACGGCGAGAGCGACGGCGAACATGCCGATGCCCGCCGCCAGCCATGCCCACGCCCGACTGCAGACCGGTGACTTCCGACGTGAAACTGTCCCGGCAAGGCGTTCAGACATGGAGTGTTTCCGGGCTTGGCGGACGATCGCCGCGTGGCCCGGCCTTGTCGCCGGGACGGGCGATTCGTGCCCCGATTGCGGTTCGTAATCCGCCATCCGCTCTCATCTTACGGCGGCTCTTGGCCCGCCGACAAACCGGGCCGGCGGCCGAAAACCTCCGGCCCTGCCGGCAAAAAAGCTGGTTTCCGGCCTCCAAACCAAACTTTTTGCCTTGCATTTTCTTTTTCCGAAAGTCTAATCACGCTCGCGTTCGGCGTTTTCAGCCGAGTTTTCGAGGCGCGGTGGGGGTTCTGCCGCACACCATTTTCCTTTCCGTTTTTTGGAGGAGTCGGCGATGGCGAAGAAGTCGGGTAGCAAGCCCATGACGAAGACCGAGATCATGCGCAGCATTTCGGAGACGACCGGCCTGCAGAAGAAGGACGTCGTGGCCGTGATGGAGGCCCTGACCCACGAGATCACCAGGGCCCTCAAGGGTTCGGGCATCGGCGTGTTCTCGATCCCCGGTCTGGTGAAGATCGAGCGTCGCAAGGTTCCGGCCCGTCCGGCTCAGAAGGGCGTCAAGAATCCCTTCACCGGCGAGCTGCAGGATCGCCCGGCCAAGCCGGCGAGCGTGAAGGTCCGCGTCCGGGCCCTCAAGAACCTCAAGGCCATGGTTTCGGGCTGATCGGCCGACCGGCTGCCCCAATCCTGGAAAGCATCAGGCGGGCGGTGTCATCCGACACCGCCCGCTTTTTTTGTGCATGCAGTCGTGCGGCATGGACGACGGGATGGTGTTCACACCCGGAGTCCCCGGGTTTCCACCCGGGGCTTCTTGGACCACGCGCGACCGACACAAAAAGCCCCCGGCGGGAGCCGGGGGACTCCGGGTGGAATGCCTTCCCGCGTGCCATGCGATACGGGTTCGAAGCGCGTGCCGGCTTGCGGCATGGACGACGGGATGGTGTTGACACCCGGAGTCCCCGGGTTTCCACCCGGGGCTTCTTGGACGTTGCCCCAAAAATTCCCGCTCAAAGGGCCACGACGGAGACGTGCGGCGAGAGGGCGAGGGCAGACCCGAGCCGTGCCCCGGCAACAGACGACGGTCAGAGACCGCACGAGGCCGCATGCCTGCGGCGGTGCCTGACGAAAAGTGGACGGGGCCGGAATCGAACCGGCGACACACGGATTTTCAGTCCGTTGCTCTACCAACTGAGCTACCCGTCCGGAGCCACACGCCCCGCAAAACAGGGCCTCCAGCAGCCTCTTTCGTAGGATGCGGCCGGTCCGATGTCAACGCGCGGGCGCCGCGTGCGGAGCCGACGCAGGTCACCGACGCGGCCCCCCCGCACCGAGCGCCGCCGCCTGGGCGCCCACGAGGATGAAAAACGCGAGCCAGCCCGCCGCCCACGGCGACAGGCCGACCAACCGCTCACCATTGATGGCGAGCACCCATCCAACGACGATGCCGGCCGCAGCGGCGATCCCCATGGCACGTGCCCAAGCCATGAGCTTGTGGCGTCTGCCGGCCGAGCCGCGCAGCGTCGGCACCAAACCGGGGCTCCTGCGACCGGCCGTCGCCGCACCGGGGCCGTTCGCAAAACCCGCCAGTGATTTGAAATCGTTGCCATGCGGCTCGACCACGATCGGCCAACCGCCGACCACCGTCACCGCCCCGGCCGGGCCGGACGACCCCGGAAAGAAGTCGGCGGTGGAGGGATCGCCCTGCCAGGACGATACGGCGGGCAGCGGGGGCGGCAGCGGGCGGCCCGCGGCCGCGGGCCGGCGATCGCCGGCCGAGACGGGAGTGCGGGGCATCGGCACGGCCGATCGCGGCGTCCACGGCCGCAGGCGTTGCACCACTTCCTGGGCCGTGCCAATCCGCTCGGCAGGCGATTTCTTCATCATGTCGTCGACCACCCGCCGCAAGTCGGCGTCGATGTGGGGGGCGAGCTGCGCCAGTGGGGTCGGGGATTCCGTGAGCTGCCGCTGCGCCTTCTCCTTGCGGGTGCCGCCCGGAAACGGAACCTGTCCGGTGAGCGCGAAGTAGAGCGTGCAGCCGAGGCCGTAGACGTCGGCCGCGGGCCCGACCGTGTCAGGAGAGCGAATCTGCTCGGGCGCCATGTAGTCCATGGTGCCGACGACCCGGCCCGCGGTAGTGTTCTCGGCGTCCAGCATCGAGCCGGCGAGCCCCAGGTCGAGCACCTTCACCCGACCGTCCTGCGTGACCAGCAGATTGCCCGGCTTCACGTCGCGGTGCACCAGTCCCTGCTCATGGGCATAGGCGAGGCCCTGGGCCGCCTGGGTGATCACCGACGCGGCTTCCAGTTCGTCGAGCGGACCGTATTTGAGCACCTGCCGCCGGAGGTCGAGCCCCGGCACGAGCTCGGTGACGAGGTAATACACCTTGGCGTCGTGCCCCGCGTCGAGCGCCCGGACGAGATGTTCGTGATCCAGCCGGGCAAGCATGCGGATTTCGCGTTGGAAGGCGGCCTCGTACTCCGGCGTCGACTTCGCGCGGGGCAGCACCTTGATCGCCACCTCGCGGCCCATCATCGCATGCTCGGCCCGGAACACCTGCCCCATGCCACCACGACCGAGCTCGTCGAGCACGGTGTACTGCCCGAGCCGGAACCGGCGCCGGCCCGCGAGCATCTCGCGGGCTTGGAACTTCGTCAGCAGTCCCTGGGCGACCAGTTTGTCGGCCACCGCCTGATCCCATACGCCGGGCTCCGCCGCCGCCTCGTCGAGCACGAGCCGAACTTCCCGCTCGGCCGCCTCCACCTGCCCGGACTGCACCAGACCGCTGGCCAGCGCCGTCTCGCGAAAGCGGGCCGTGGGCGGGGCGGTCGCAGGATCCGAATCGGATGACGACATGGAAACGCCGGTGGGCAGCGTCGAAGCGGAAGACGACGAGTGTACCAACCGCATCGGCACGGGCGACGGTCAGCGAGCCGGGCGACACAACGGCGGGAATCGCATGTTCCAAACACCCGGCCAGTCGGCCGCCAACCGCACCGGGGCACCGCTCAGGGGATGCTCGAGCCGCAGGCTGCGGGCGTGCAGGGCGATCCCCTGGGGATGCGGCAGGCGGGAGCCGTACAGCCGGTCGCCGACGATCGGACATCCTCGCGCGGCCAATTGCAGCCGCAGCTGGTGCCGCCTCCCGGTCGACGGCTCCAGTTCGACCAGCGACACCTCACCGGCGCGGCGGACGACGCGGGCCCGGACGTGGGCCGGCCGGGCGGCGAACCCGGCCGGATCGCTCTCGTCGTCATCGGCAGCGTCCGCCCCACCGGCTTCGGCAGCCGCAAGCCGGATGGTGGAACGCTGCTCGTTCGCCCGGCGGGCGATCAGATCGTGCCAGTCCACCCATTGCCCAAGGGGGGCCGGAAATCGCCCCGCGACCACCGCCACGTATTCCTTGAGCACGGACCGATCCCGAAATTGGCCGGCCAGATCCGCCGCCGCAGCCGACGTCTTGGCCACGACCAGCACCCCCGAAACCGGAGCGTCGAGTCGGCTTACAATTCCGACGAAGGCCGCCGGCCCCAGCCGGCGACGGAGCCACTCGTAGACGCTCGCGGCCCCCTTGGGGGCGTTCGCCGTGGGCAGACCGGCCGGCTTCACCAGCCCGATCAGTTGATCGTCCTCGAAGATCACCTCGATACCGTCGGACATGTCGCTCATGCATGCAGCGTCGCCTCGGTCGATCGTGCTTGCAAGCCGATCGCCTCGCCGGCTGGAACTCGCCCGCCGGGAAGGCTGGCAGGTCACCGTCGTCGAGCCGCCCGAAACCGCCGAAGCCGACGCCCCGCCACGGAGCCCGACCGAGTCACTCGCCGCCTACGTCCGACGTCTGGCCGCCGCCAAGGCCGCCGCCGTAGTGGCCACCGGGGTCACGGGCACAATCCTTGCCTGCGACACGCTCTCCGAGGTGGATGGGGCCGTCCTCGGCAAGCCGACCGACCGCAGCGACGCCCGCCGCATGCTGCTGGCGCTTTCGGGCCGTAAGCACCGCGTCGTCACCGGCGTCTGCCTGTGGCACCGTCCTGGCCGCGAGCCGGTTTTTGCCGATTGCGAAAGCCTCCTGGCCATGGAGCCGCTCACCGCCGAGTTCCTCGACTGGTACCTGGCGAGCGGCCTGTGGGAGGGCAAGGCCGGCGCCTGCGGCTACCAGGACGAGCGGCTCCCGCTGCGGCTGGTCGCGGGCAGCGAATCGAACGTGGTCGGCCTGCCCCTGGAACTCGTCCGCCAGATGCTCGGCAGCCTTGAATCTGGTGTCCACGCAGAGTGACCCGCTCGGGGCTGCCCGTGCCCTCGAGCCGGCGTAGGTGGCCAGCGAAGCCCAATCGAACCGTGATTTCCGGGAGGGGGTGCCCCCGCCATGTCGCCGGGCTATGGAAGCAAGCGGAGGCATGGATGCCGGAGCGCAGCGGACATGCAGTGAGCGGAGGCCTCGGAGGGCCGATGCGAACGTCCGGAGACATGGCAGGGGCACCCCTTCCCTCTCCCAAGGTTGCGCAAAAAAACTGCCCGCACGACCTTGCGGCCGTGCGGGCAGTTCTTGAAAGATTCCGGCAATACCTACTCTCGCACTTTTGGCACTACCATCGGCTCTGGAAGCTTAACTACCGTGTTCGGGATGGGAACGGGTGTGACCTTCCAGATATGTTCACCGGAAATACCGTGACGCCGCCGAAGCGGCGAAAGGTTGTACCGCCGCTTTCGCGGCGGAAGGTCGTGGTAATTGGCATGCCGCGAGCATCGAGCTCGCAAGCACTGGATACGAGTGGTCAAGCGTTCGTCCGTTAGTACCGGTAAGCTAAATGCATCGCTGCACGTACACGTCCGGCCTATCAACCTGGTCGTCTTCCAGGGGACTTTCGGGTTAAACCCTACGAAACCTCATCTTGGGGCGGGCTTCACGCTTATATGCTTTCAGCGTTT
>JAJTED010000149.1 GCA_021300535.1 Planctomycetaceae bacterium
CGACGCGACGACCTTCTGCCTGCAGGGGCGGCGGGGATCGAACTCGCAACCTCTGGTTTTGGAGACCAGCGCTCTGCCAGTTGAGCTACGCCCCTGTGGAGAAGGAGGGGGCCCGGCCCGGGCCCCCTCCCCTCGAAATCAATCCAGGATCTTCGTGACGACGCCCGAGCCGACCGTTTTGCCGCCCTCGCGGATGGCGAACCGCACGCCGTCGTCCATGGCGATGGGCACCATCAGTTCGACCTCCATCTTGACGTTGTCGCCGGGCGACACCATCTCGACGCCGCCGAGCAGCTTCGTCGAGCCGGTCACGTCGGTCGTGCGGAAGTAGAACTGCGGCCGGTAGCCGGCGAAGAACGGCGTGTGACGGCCGCCTTCCTCCTTCGAGAGCACGTACACCTCGCACTCGAACTTCTTGTGGGGCTTGATGGAGCCCGGCTTCGCCAGCACCTGACCACGCTCGATGCCGTCGCGAGCGACGCCGCGGAGCAGGCAGCCGACGTTGTCGCCGGCCTGGCCCTTGTCGAGCAGCTTCTTGAACATCTCGACGCCGGTGACGGTGGTCTTCTCCGCCTTCTCCTTGAGGCCGATGATCTCGACTTCGTCGCCGACCTTGACCTCGCCGCGCTCGATACGGCCGGTGGCCACGGTGCCACGACCTTCGATCGAGAACACGTCCTCGATCGCCATCAGGAACGGCTTGTCGAGCTCACGGACAGGCTCAGGGATGTAGGAATCGACCGCCGCCAGCAGGTCGGCGATGCACTTGTTCTTCGCCGGATCAGCCGGACTGTCGTAGGCCGGCTTGCCGGCACCCCGAATGATCGGCACGTCGTCGCCCGGGAAGCCGTACTTCGTCAGCAGCTCGCGGATCTCCATCTCGACGAGGTCGAGGAGCTCCGGATCGTCGACGAGGTCCACCTTGTTGAGGAACACGACCAGGGCCGGCACGCCGACCTGCTTGGCCAGAAGGATGTGCTCGCGGGTCTGGGGCATCGGGCCGTCGGCCGCACTCACGACCAGGATGGCGCCGTCCATCTGGGCGGCACCGGTGATCATGTTCTTGATGAAGTCGGCGTGGCCCGGACAGTCGATGTGGGCGTAGTGCCGCTTGTCGGTCTCGTACTCGACGTGACTGACCGCGATGGTCACGGTTTTCGTCTCGTCACGGACGGTGCCGCCCTTGGCGATGTCGGCGTAGCTCTTGGCGACGGCGAGGTTCTTGGCGGCCTGCACGGCGACCAGGGCGCCCGTGAGGGTCGTCTTGCCGTGGTCGATGTGCCCGATCGTGCCGACGTTGACGTGCGGCTTGCTCCGCGTGAACGTGTCCTTAGCCATGCTTTCTCCTACTTTCTCCTCGGAAATGAAAACTGAACTGCTTGTCGTCGACCGCGGGCCATGCACTGGCCCGTGGAAGAGCTGCTGAAGGGACTTGAACCCTTGACCTCGTCCTTACCAAGGACGTGCTCTACCAACTGAGCTACAGCAGCGAATTGCTGGCGGATGCCGCGGTCATGGGCTGGGCGGTGGATGCTTTCTTGATTCGTGTTTCGGAATGCGACGGGAAGCGGTGGGGCGGGGAGCCGAGACTCGTCGAAGCGGGTAGAGGGAATCGAACCCTCGTCTTTAGCTTGGAAGGCTATTGCTCTACCATTGAGCTACACCCGCAGGTCACGTGCCACCCGCCGGACGCGGGACTCGCGCCGGCCAGGCAGGGATGAGACTGGGGAGTGCAGGATTCGAACCTGCGAAGGCATAGCCATCAGATTTACAGTCTGACCCCTTTGACCGCTCGGGAAACTCCCCTGGGTTGTCGGTGTGTGCTCCTGATAAGGATCGGCTCGGTGTCTTCGGCTGAAGGCGGACTCTCTCTCGCGATCCGGTGCGGACCATGCCGGTTGAACGACATGCACGGGCTGCAGCGGGTCGCCCGATCCGCTCGGCCACTCGACGCCGCCACCGAATCGGCGCGGTCGTGCTGAGCTAGCGGCGGGAGTTGAACCCGCAACCTGCTGATTACAAATCAGCTGCTCTGCCAATTGAGCTACGCTAGCGGCCGGTCAAAACCGCGAAACTATGCGAAATTCCGCTGATTTTCGACTATCCGATCAGCCGAAGCCCAGTTCCACCATCGAAAAATCGTCGTTGAAATCATCCCGCTGGGACACGCCCCGGATGACCGACACCAGCCCGTCGATCGGGCTGGCAGGCCCGGCCGCCGGGGCCGTCAGGGCCGCGAGGAAGTCGGCGAACGCCCACATCGAGCCGTCGGGGCGACTGATCTCGAAAGCCCCGTCGCTGTACACGAACAACCGGCCGCCGACGGGAACCTCGGCCTCGCTGGAATCGAACTCGAGGCCATCCACGGCCCCGATCAGGGGCCCATCGGATTCGAGCATCCGCGGCGCCGCTCCGTCCGGACCGAGGAGGACGGCCGGCGGATGACCGCCGCCGGCCCAGCGCAGCCTGCGGGTCGGCATGTGGTACACGCCGTACCAGATGGTGAAGAACATGTCGTTTTGCCGCTCCATCGGGAAGGCCTTGTTGAGAGCGGCGAGCACGGCACCGGGTTCGTGGAAATCGGTCTGGGGCAAGGCCTCGCTGCGGATCGCGTTGAGCGCCGAGACGGAGAGCAGCGCCGCCCCCACGCCGTGGCCGCAGACGTCGAGCAGGTAGACGGCGAAGTGATCCGCGTCGAGCGCGTGGTAGCCGAAGGCATCACCGCCGAGCGCCGCCGACGGAATGAACCGCCAGTCGGCCCGCACGACGCCCGCCTCCAGCGGGGGCGGCAGCAGCGACCGCACGTAACTGGCCGCCGTGGCGATGTCGTTGGCGAGCATCTGCTGGCTGGCCTGGAGGGCCGCGAAGGCCTCATTCCGCTCGACGAGCGCCACGTAGCCGCGCGAATGGTGGCGGATGCGGGCGACCAGTTCGAGCCGGTCCGGCAGCTTGACGATGTAGTCATTGGCCCCCAGGGCAAAGGCCTCTGCTTTCACGGCCGGCTCCTCCTTGGTGGAGAGCACGATGATCGGCACGTCCCGAAACCGCTCGTCGGCTCGGAACCGCCGCACCAATTCCAGGCCGTCGATCTCCGGCATCACCAGATCCTGAAGGATCACGGTCGGCTGCACCGCGGCCGCCGTCTCCAGCGCGGCCGGGGCGTCCTTGCAGGCGTGAAAGGCCACGCCCTCCTCGCCGGCGAGCATCCGCCGCACGGCCTCGCCGATGATCGGCTGATCGTCGACGAGGAGGACGGTGGGGCCGCGTGGAGTCGAGGAAGCGACGGGCATGGTCGGGCCGGCCGGGCGGGAACGGGTCGATCAGCCCGATGCTACCACACCCCTCAGACCTTCTTCCGCGGCCGGCACGCCGGGGATTCGGCCAACGAGAAGACGAGGACCTCCTCTCCCGTGACGGTCGAGATGTCGTGATGCACGCTCACGAGCTTCACGCCCGTCGCGGCCTCGACCACCTCCTCCAGCCGCGGCCTTCCCGTGGCCACCATGTGGGCGCGCACCTGCTTGAGGAGCGCCCGCCCGTTGCCACCGTCATGGTCGAAGCCGTTGCCTTTGCCATCGCCATTCCCATTCCCATCGCCATGGCCGTTCCCGCCGCCCCCCCGGGGGGCGATGAGCTGGCGTTCCGCCGGCGTCAGCACCCCCTGGAGTTGGACGACCAGCAGCCCGCCGAGCAGGTACGCGCGGATGTCCCGCGGCCCACGGCCGACGAACTCCTGCTGAAACCGGGAGACGCCGTCGCACACGGCCGCCTCGATCTCGCCCTGGGACCTCATGCTCAGCCCCCGGCACGGCGGGCATCCTCCATCCGTGCGACCAGACCGGCGGCCTTGCCGTCGCCGTTTCCGTTGCTGATCCGGTCCCACACCTCGCGGCGATGGATCGGCATCTTCTGGTCGGCCTCGAAGCCAAGCCGCACCCGCCCCCCCTCGATGTCCAACACGGTGATCTGCAACACCACCTGATTGTCCTCAGGCCGACCGATCACCACGCTCTCCCGATTCTTGCGCGTCAGCACCAACATGGTTCACCTTCTTCATGGTTACGGGTCCCTCCGGGCGGTTTCCTCTACCGACGGGCGGCTCCATTGCCGCCCGCCATCTCGACTCGTTGCCGGGCCGTGGCATGCCGATGGTCGTTGACCGGCACACCGAGTGCCGGCAGACCACGCCCCAACAGGAACAGATCGACCGCGGCCGCGGTCGTGAACGTTTTGAGCACGCTGCCCGTCGCGGTGTCGACGTGGGCGATCGCCCCCTGGAGGGTCACGCCGGTGCTGCGGCGGACGTGGCCCACGAGCGAATCGAGCGAGCGATCGAACAGGGACTGGTGAAACTCGCGAACCCGATCCGCCCCCTGCTCGTCGGCGGCCAACCGCCGCTCGAAGGTCGAGAACGACTCGTGCAGGTTCACGACCATGCAGCCGGCGGCGGCCACGACGGTCACGCTCGCCGGCGCCCGGCCGAGCAGCAGGTGCTCGAAGGTGCCGGCAGCGTGCGCCACCTGGCGGGCGAGGCGGGCGGCGGATGCTTGCGTCATCGGATGGTCACCGTGGGCGGTCGTCGTGGGCACCAACAAAAAAAGCCGGCGGGAAAGACCGCCCGAAGGCGTTCTCTCTCGCCGGCTTACGTTGCGACGGACCTTCCAGCGACCCTGGCCGCCGGACTGCCCCTCGACTCGTCTTCCGTCAATTTTTACGAGCAAATCCAGCGTTTCAGCCGCGTTTTGCGACGGCCGAGTCGCTGGACCGAGGGGATTATATTGGGCAATCTAGGGAACGCAAGCAAGATTTTCCGGCGCGGTCCCCGAGGGCTCGGATCACGTTGCCGTGTAGGTTTCGTATCGCGCTCCGACACCCACCGCCCGCATGCCGACACTGCCTGCCGCCGCGAGCGTGCCATCGACGGCTGCCGCCACGACGCGGCCGTTGAACCGCGCGGTCAACTGGCCGCCGATCACGTCGAACCGCAGCCATCCCCGGCTCGCATACACCCTGCCCGCCGAGAGCAAGGTCCACCGGCCGCCCGTGTGCCGGAAGATTTGCACCATGAACCCGGTTTGAACTCGGGTGAGTTGTGCCAGGTACATCGACTGGTCACCAGGGCCCGAGTAGCGGGCCACGAGCCCAACGCTGCGGCCCGTCCCCAGGCTGACGAGCGCCCGCTGCACGGAGTTCTTCACGGCCGTGCCACGAAGCGTGGCGATGGAAGCGCCCGTGCCGATCGAGGCTGCCGATCCGGCGGCCGTGTCGAAGCCGCCGATGCGGAGCGTCCAGTTGGTCCCGAGCGCACCCGCGGCGTTGAACTCATCGCTGAATGGCAGCGGCACGGCCGAGGAGACGACCACCGTTCGCAGCGGAGTCGTGGCTGGCGGCAGCGGCGCGGCCGCGACCCCGAGCGACGCCAGCGCCGCAAAGGCGTCGAGCCGCCCCCCGGTCGCGGTTTTGCCGGCCAGCGACGCCAGCGGCGCCGTCGTGCCGAGGATCGCCGCCCGCACCTCGGCCACCGTGATCCCCGGCTTGGCGGCGGCGAGCAGGGCCACGGTGCCGGAGACGTGCGGGGCGGCCATCGACGTTCCGGACAGCGCGGCATACCCGCCCCCCTTCCAGGTCGAGAGGATGAAGGTGCCGGGGGCGGCGAGGTCCACCGTCGTGGGCCCGTAGTCGGAACTGCCCGCCAGCACTCCCGCCGAGGCCAGCGACGCCACCGCAATCACGTTGGGCAGGTCGTAGTTGCTCGGATAGCGCGGCGTGACGTCGTTATTGGTGCCGTGGTTGCCGGCGGCCGCCACGAACGTGATCCCCGCCGCTCCCTGCTCGCGAATCAGCCCCTCGATGACCGCCGAGTAGCCGGCCGCGGCCTCCCAACTGTTGTTCGTGACGACGACGTTGATGCCGAAGTCGCGCCGCATGGTCGTGGCGTAGCGGAGGGCGCCGATGACGGCACTCGTGGTGCCAGCCCCCGAGTCGTTCTGCACCCGCAGGACCATCAGCGACACCCGCCAGGCAACGCCGGTCACGCCGACGCCGTCGTTGCCGACGGCCCCGATGATTCCCGCCACGTGCGTCCCGTGGCCGTAGCCGTCCTGCAGATTGGCGTTGTTGTCGACGAAGTTCCAGCCGTGGATGTCGTCCACGAAGCCGTTCCGGTCGTCGTCGATCCCGTTCCCCGCGATCTCGCCTGGATTCGTCCACAGGTTGGCCACCAGATCCGGGTGCTTCAGGTCGATGCCCGAGTCGATGACGGCGACCACCACGTTCCGCGAGCCCGTCGTGATGTCCCAGGCCCGCGTGGCGTTGATGTCGATGCCCGCGGTGCCGCCCGACTGCCCCCAGTTCTGCAGGTTCCATTCCTGGGCGAACGAGGGGTCGTTCGGCAGGGCCGTGGGCACGATCAGGCCGTCGACCCCGGCATCCGTAGCGCCGGACAGCACCGCCCGCCGCTCGAGCGGCTCGGGTGCCGAGAGCGGGCGGGCGGTGCGCTGCCGACGGCACGCCGGCCGCACGAGCCATTCCATGCTGCCGGCGGAAACAGCCCTCCACGGCCTGGCTCCGCTCGATCGACCGCCGGAAACGCCACGGGTTTCCCAGGTCGACGCCCGCCGCATCCCGCGGCGACTGTCCACTCCGACGGCCTTCATGCCGGTGCTTCCTTGCGTGAAAAAGGCTTGCGAATCCCTGCCCGGAACGTGGTGTTCCGCAAGAAACTTTCCTGGCGGGAAAGCCCTCGCCGGCATCATGGGAGCCGCCATCGGGCCGTGACGGCCGGACGGCCGCACCTGGCGAAATCGCCCGATTCACGGCCCCAGCGCGTGGTTCCGCGGCACTGGACACCTGCGCGACCTGCCCGCACGCCACCCAACCCGCCAAACTTCTCCAGACTGAAATCCGCCGACCGACTCACGGAACACAGCCATGGCGGCCGAAAAAACCCCACACGGAACCCCACCCAAGAGGGGTTCTCGGTGCCCGGCGGGTGCGGCGTCGGTGGGGCAGCAGGGAAGCTTCCACCGGCGCCGGCTCCGCCCGGGAGCGGCCGCGGAGACGGAGCATGAAATCGCAGCGTGAGATCATCGCGGAAGGGGTGCCCCTGCCATGTCGCCGGAATATGGAAGCGATCGCAGCCATGGTTGGCGGAGCGCCGCGGACATGCCGTGAGCGGAGTCCCGGAGGGCCGGAGCCAACGTCCGGAGGCATGGCAGCGGCATCCCCGACCGACGGGAGACCCCGATGGACCTGAAATCGCAAGGCGAGATCGAGGCGGCCGTCTGCGACGCCGTGTCGCGGTTCCAGCTGGAGTACATGGGCCGGGGACCGAACCGCGTCCACGCCCACCTGGTGGAGAACCGCCTCTTCGTCCACCTCCAGGGCGTGCTCACGGCGGCAGAGCAGCGGCTCATCGCCGGCCAGGGCAACGGCCGCGGCGCCGAGCTGCTGCGACAACTGCGCAGCCACCTGGTGCTCGCCGGCCGGCCGATGCTCGAGTCGCTGGTCCGCGACGCGGCCGGCGCCGCGCCGATCAGCGTGCACCATGACATCAGTCCGACGACGGGCGAGGAGGTGA
>JAJTED010000150.1 GCA_021300535.1 Planctomycetaceae bacterium
AGTGCGGTCGGCCCTCCGAGATCTTCGCGAGGAGGCGCGCCGGATCGAGCGTCGAGCCGACGAGGGCGATAGTTCCGAGGGTGGCTGGCCCGCGGCCCGCGGCGTCTGGGACGATGTGCGGGATGGAGGGCTCGAGATCCTCAGGAACCGCTCCCGCGACCTCGACATCGCGGCGATGACGATCGAGGCGCTGGCCCGAACCGACGGCTTCATCGGGCTGGCGGCCGGCTTCGCCATGGTGCGGACGATGGTGGAAACGTCTTGGAACGACCTGTTTCCGATTCCCGATCCGGAGGATGGTCCCACGGACGACGACGCCATCGTGGAGGAGCGGACCCTGCCGCTGCAGCGGCTCGTGGGGATCGATTCCGAGGGGCTGTTGACGCCCGCCATTCTTCACATCCCGCTCACGCAGAGCCGCTCGGACGAGCAGTACGCCCTGTGCCATTGGCGGAGCAGCCGCGACCTGTTGCACGAGGAGAACGAGGAAAAGTTGAAGCTGGCCGTCGAACGCGGCGCGGTCTCGCCGGCGCAGTTCGAACAGGCCGTCGCCTCCACGCCGCTGCCGCACCTCAAGGAGGTGTTCCTCGAACTCCGTGAGGCCGCGGAGCAATGGGAACTGCTGTCCAACGCCGTGTCGAGCTGCTCCGGCGGGGCCGCCGTGCTGCCGGCCGGCCCGATTCGCGACCTCCTCGAGGAATGCGATGCGGCGATCCGGACCTTCGCCCCGGCCGCGATTCCACCGCCGGAGCCGACGGGCGACGAGAGCGGCGATGCTACCACCGATGAACCGGGGGCCGGGGGCGGTGCCGAGGGCGGTGGTGGGCGGCTGGGCGCACCCACCAGCCGCGCGGAGGCCTTGAGCCAGCTGGAATCGATCGCCGACTTTTTCGAGCGGCATGACCCCCACAGCCTCGTCGGGGCGCAGATTCGCAACGTCGTGCGGCTGGGCCGGCTGCCGCGGGAAGCCTATTACCGTGAACTGTTGCGTGACGAGGCCGCCCTGTCGCTGCTGTTCCGGGCCGCGGGCATGGATGGCGATGGTGCCGGTTATGGCGGGGCCGATAGCAGCGGCTGATACGGGGCCGTATTCTTCTCGCCTCTTTGACACGGGCCGGTGGGTTGGGCTATCCTCGTCCACGCCCGGGGTTTTTGAGCGCACTTTTGCAGGGGTCGAAGGAGCCAAATCATGCCAGAGTCGGTGCACGGCAAGTTGTCCCGCGTTCGGAAGCCGCGGGTGCACATCACCTACGAAGTCGAGACCGAAGGCGCCGCCGTCGTCAAGGAACTGCCCTTCGTCGTCGGCGTGATGGGCGACTTCTCCGGCAATCCGACTGAGCCCCTCAAGCCGCTCAAGGACCGGAAGTTCGTGTCGATCGATCGCGATTCTTTCGACGAGGTCATGAAGCGCATGACCCCGGGCGTGGAAATGAAGGTCGAGAACACCCTCGCGGGCGACGGCAGCGAGATGGCCGTGAAGCTGAAGTTTTCTTCGATCGAGGACTTCGAGCCGGCCAAGATCGTCGAGCAGGTCGAGCCCCTGCGAAAGCTCCTCGACACCCGCAACCGCCTGCGGGAACTACTCAGCGCCGTGGATCGCGCCGACGGCCTCGAGGGTGAGCTCGAGAAGCTGCTGCAGGATGCAGAGCAGGTCAAGAAACTTGCCGGCGAATTGGGCGTCGAGCCCGAAGGCACGTGATCGTCCCGGCGGCCGCGTGTCCACTTCCAGATCAAACGAGTCGAATCACCCTTTCATACCGCTGCCGGGCGTTGAAGCCTGAGCTGCCCAGGACGGAGAGCACCCATGAGTACCGCCGGAGAATCCGCGAAGCAGCCAGAGGCGGCATCGGCCGCAGCCGCGGGAAGCCTGCTGGATCAGATCACGAGCATGATGCCTCGGGCGGTTGAGAAGCCGCGTCGTGACGAACTCATCCGCTCGCTCGTCGAGGAGTCGCTGAAGGGCACGGTGGCGTTCGACAAGAGCATCACCAAGACCATCAATCGGGCGATCGCCTCGATCGACGCGACCATGTCGCAGCAACTGGCCGCGATCATGCACAACGCCGACTTCCAAAAGCTGGAGGGCTCGTGGCGGGGCCTGCATCACCTCGTGATGAACTCCGAGACCGGTGCCCAGCTCAAGATCCGGGTCATGAACATCTCGAAGCGGGATCTGTTCAAGGATCTGGACAAGGCCGTGGAGTTCGATCAGAGCCAGATCTTCAAGAAGATCTACGAGGCCGAGTTCGGCTCGCCGGGCGGCGAGCCCTACGGTGCCCTGATCGGCGACTACGAGTTCTCGAACCATCCTGAAGACGTCGACCTGCTGGCCAAGATGTCGCAGATCTCGGCGGCTGGTTTCTGCCCGTTCGTCTCGGCCGCCTCGCCGAAGCTCCTCGGTATGGACAGCTTTTCCGAGCTGTCGAAGCCCCGCGACCTCGAGAAGATCTTCCTCGACGAGACCTACACGAAGTGGCGGAGCTTTCGCGATTCCGACGATGCCCGGTTCGTGGTGCTGACGATGCCGCGGTCACTCTCGCGGCTCCCGTACGGCAAGAACACGAAGGTGGTCGACGAGTTCGACTTCGAGGAGGTCGAACTCGACGAGAAGGGGGACGCCAAGCCCGTGCCCCACGACCACTACTCGTGGATGAACGCGGCCTACGTGCTCGGGGGACGTCTCACCGACGCCTTCGCCAAGACCGGCTGGTGCACGGCGATCCGCGGCGCCGAAAACGGCGGCAAGGTCGAGGGGCTGCCGGCCCACGTGTTCACCTGCGACGACGGCGACAAGGCCCTCAAGTGCCCGACCGAGATCGCGATCACCGATCGGCGGGAGGCGGAACTTTCGAAGCTCGGCTTCCTGCCGCTGTGCCACTACAAGAACACCGACTATGCCGTGTTCTTCGGCGCCCAGACGGTCCAGAAGGCGAAGAAGTTCGACCGGCCCGAGGCGACGGCCAATGCCGCCATCTCGTCGCGTCTGCCGTACATCATGGCTTCCTCGCGGATCGCCCACTTCCTGAAGGTGATCGCCCGCGACAAGATCGGCTCGTTCATGGAGCGGCAGGACTGCGAGGAGTGGCTGAAGCGCTGGATCGCCAACTACGTCTCGTCGGATCCGCACCCGTCCGAAGACGTCAAGGCTCGCTATCCGCTGGCCGAGGCCGAGATCAAGGTGGAGGAGATTCCCGGTGCTCCGGGCAGCTACAACGCGGTCGCCTGGCTGCGGCCATGGCTGCAGCTGGAGGAACTCACCACCAGCCTGCGGATGGTGGCGAAGATTCCGGCGGCGGCGAAGGGCGGTTGAGCCGCCGTGTCGTGGGCGTTTTGACGCCCGGCGGTGCGGCTGCGGATCGCCGACAGAGGTGGGCTTGAATGGCTGCCACATCGACGTCGGCTGCGGCGGTGGGATCCTCGGCCGCATTCCGCGAGCCCTCGGGCCAACGGCGGCCGTCGGCTCCGGCATCCGGGTTCATTCGCGACATCGCGGTCGCTGCAACGCCCGACCGGGGCGTGGCCGACCTGCTGCAGGCCCAGACACCTGCGGAGACGCTGCGGGCGTGGGCGGCCCGCCGGGTGGGCCTCGGTGAGCGGCTGTCGCTGTCGACGCTGCTCGCCCGGCTGGGCGAGGACATCGCGGCCATCGACGTCGCCCTGTCGCGGCAACTCGACGCCATTCTGCACCACACGAAGTTTCAGCAACTGGAATCGTCATGGCGGGGCCTCGCCTGGATGGTCGGCCAGACGCTCGATGCCAACGACGCCGCGGACGGCCGGTCGCGGGTCGAGGTGCGGATTCTGTCCGTGACGAAGCGGGAGCTGGCCCGCGACCGCTCGGATGCCGTCGAGTTCGATCGCTCGGTCATGTGGCGGAAGATCTACGAAGAGGAGTTCGGCACCGCGGGCGGCACGCCCTACGGGCTCCTGGTCGCCGACTACCAGTTCAGCCACCATCCCGATGACGTGAGCCTGCTGACGGGCTTGGCGGAGGTTTCCGCGGCGGCCTTCGCGCCGTTGCTCGTCAATCCCGCCGCCGAATTGCTGGGGCTCGATCGGTTCCAGCGGCTCGATGCGCTGCCGGTCCCAGACACCTACCAGTCGTCCCCCGACTTCGTGAAGTGGCGGGCGCTGCGGGATCGCGAGGAATCGCGGTTCATCGGCCTGCCCCTGCCGCGGGTCTTGGGCCGACTGCCCTACGACGGCTGGATCGGCCGGCCGGACGGTGCGGCGGCCGACGAGCGTTCATGGGCGAACCGCGGCTTCCGCTATCACGAGGAGGCGGACCGTGCCGACGGCTCCGGGAGGCTCTGGAACGGTGCCGTCTGGCCGCTGGCCGGCGTCGTCATCCGGGAGTTCGGCCGGTCGGGATGGTTTGCCGACATCCGGGGTGGCTCGCGGGGTTTGGAGGGAGGGGGCGTCGTGGAGGGCCTGCCCGTCGACGGCTTCACGGGTCTCGACCGGGATGCTGCGACCCGGGGGCCGGTCGAGGTGTTCGTCACCGAACCGGTGCAGATGGATCTCGACGGCGCCGGCCTGATCCCCCTGTGCGCCTCCGGGGCCGACGGCCGGGCGGTGTTCCATACAAACGCCTCGCTCCATGCGTCACCACGCTACGAGTCGGCCATCGCCACCGCGAACGCGCGGATTTCGTCGATGCTGCAGTACGTGCTTTGTGTATCGCGGTTCGCTCATTACCTGAAGGTCATGGGCCGGGACAAGGTGGGGGCGTTCACCGACGCGCCCAGCTTCGAGCGGTTCCTCTCCGAGTGGGTGAACCAATACGTCACCCCAGACGACCAGGCGTCGGCGGAGACGCGGGCCAAGATGCCGCTGCGGGCGGCCAGCGTCGAGGTCCGCGAGGAACCAGGCTCCGCCGGGGCCTACCGCGTGGTCATGCGGCTCCAGCCCCACTTCCAACTCGACCGGCTCGATGCGACACTGAGGCTCGTCACCCAGGTGCGACGCGCCGACAAGCGCTAGCGCCGAAAGAAAGAGGCACACCGATGGCAACGGCCGGAGAACTCCTGTCGACGGGCAATCTGGACGAGGCGATCCAGGCCGCGACCGCGGATGTCAAGGCGAAGCCCAAGGATCTCGAGGCCCGCTGGCTGCTCGCGGAGCTGCTGATCCTCGCGGGCCAGCACGACCGCGCGGATGCCCAGTTCGACGCCCTGATCGCGGTCGAGCCCCGCGCGGCGGTGGCGGCCATCCCGATCCGCCATCTCCTCCGGGCCGAGGCGGCTCGGAGGCAGTTCTACGACGAGGGCCGCGTTCCCGAACTGCTCGACGGCGCCGACCAGCAGGTTCGCGACCGGCTCGAGGCCTTCGTGCTGCTGCGGGCGGGGCAGGCGGCCGAGGCGGGGAAGCTGGTCGAGCGGGCCGAAAAGGCCCGGCCGGCGCTCGCCGGCACACTCACGCTGGCCAAGGATGGCGAGCGGACGTTCGGCGATTTTCGCGACCTCGACGACATCACGGCGGAGGTCTTCGAGGTGCTCACGCAGACCGGAAAGTATTACTGGATCGAGATGCGGCGGGTGGAGTTGATCGAGTTCGCGCCGCCGGAGCGGCCGCTCGACCTCATCTGGCGACCCGTGCGGATGGTCGTGAAGGACGCGTTCGATGCCCAGGTGCACCTGCCGGCGGTCTACGGCACGCTCA
>JAJTED010000151.1 GCA_021300535.1 Planctomycetaceae bacterium
CTCCCGGTCGGACAGATGGTCGGTGAAGTCGAGCACGATCCGCTTCGCATACAGCTGCTCGATGATCCCCCACAGCCGCTCGCGGAGCTGCTCGTCGTCGAGCGTGCAGGCGGGTTGCAGCGCAAGCGGCGGGTCGAACCAGCGGGCGATCGGCACCAGTGGCGCCAGTTCCCAGGCCAGCATCGACTCGAGAAACCGGTTCTCGACGGGCGTGGGCAGGCCGCGGAAGTCGATCTCCCAGATGGACTCGTCCAGGTAGGGCTCGATGGCGGTTCGCAACTCGCCGTTGCGAATCAGGCAGTCGACTTCTTCCGGATCGGGGTGGCGGGCGAGGGGCATGCCGGCGGGTTCCAGGCGGCTGGAGGTGCACCGTGCCGACCCGTGCCGGACCGCCGCACCTCCGTCTGTCCACCACCGACGATAGCAACGGGGCCTGGCGATTCAACGATTTCGGCCGCCTTTTTCCCGGGCCTGCGCCGGGCCGTGGCGATACGACCGCTACGACGCGACGACTCCCCGCGGCCCGCCGCGCCGCCCCGGTTTGCCCGGGTTCAGCATTTCGGCTCGAGCGCCGTGATCTTGGCAACCCGGCGGGCATGCCGCCCCCCTTCGAAGGGCGACGTCAGCCACGTGCGGATGATCTTGTCCTGCACCTCGGCGCCGATCATTTCCGCCGACAGGCAGAGCACGTTGAGATCGTTGTGCCGCCGGCTCATCTCGGCCGTCACCTCGTCGTGGCAGGTGGCGGCCCGGACGCCTGGCAGCTTGTTGGCGGCGATCGCCATGCCCACGCCCGTGCAGCACAGGAGGATGCCGCGATCGACGGAACCGTCGCTCACGCGGCGGGCCACGTCGGCGGCGATGTCGGGATAATCGACCGCTTCCTCGCCGTGCGAGCCGCAGTCGATCGCCTCGTGACCCAGCCGTTCCAGCAGGCCGATGACGCGCTTCCGCGCCGCCAGGCCCCGATGATCGCTGCCGATGGCAATCCGCATGAATCCGCACGCTCCTGAAACGATGGCCTGCCGGCGGGTCAGCCGCCCGCCGGGTCGATTCCGAGTGTATCCAACCGGGCCGCCAGATGCCCGTGGATCTGTCTGGCACAGCGGCGGTAGATGTCCAGGCTGCCCCCGATCGGGTCCAGGACGTCCTGCCGGTCGGGCGACAGCATCGTCACGCGGCCGCCGGCCTCGGGAAACTGGGCAAGGATTGCGGCGCGATGCGCGGCCGTCATCGTCAGGATCACGTCCGCCTGCCGCACCAGGTCCTCGGTGAGCGGCTGGCTCTCGTGGCCACCCAGATCGCCCCCCATCTCCGCCATCACGTCGATGGCGCCGGCGCTGGCGCGGGTGCCGGCCCAGGCGGAGATGCCGGCGCTGGCGACCACCACACCGTGCCGTTCGATCTCTGCGGGGCGACATCCGAGCCGCTCGGCTGCCAGCCGGCGAAACAGCGCCTCGGCCATCGGACTGCGGCAGGTGTTGCCAGTGCACACGAACAGCACCATCAGGCTGGAGAGCCGGCGGAGCGTCTCCTCCGAGACGATCCCCGGCCGCACGATCCGGAACGAGCCCGACGCGATCTCGATGGTCGAGGCCGGCTGGGCGTACCGCGCCCGCCCGTCGTCGATCGCCATCGCCACGGCCTGCCCAACGCGGTCGAGCAGGTCCGCCGCGGTGACCGCGGGAGCCTCCGCACCCGGCTCGGCGAGGGCCACCGGCCCGGCGAGCATCCGCATGCAGTCGGCGAGCATCGGATGCCCCGGCACGCGCAGCCGCAGCCTGCCGTCCCCCACCAGCGCCGTCCGGGCCGTCTCGGGCAGGCGATGCACGAGGCTCTCCGGATGGTCGTCGGGCACGAGCATCGCCACCGGGCCGGGCCAGCACCGCCGCGCGATCCGCCGGCCGATCGGTGTCATCCGTGGTGCCCAGTCGAGCGCCTCGTCGGCGCTCTTCAGCGCCAGCGTGAGGCGGGGCTCCGCGGCCCGCTGCGGGGAAAGCTCGCGCAGCGCCGCCGCCGCCTGCGGCTCGCGGGCGCTCGCCGCCACCACGTAATCGGTCTCGGTTGGAAAGGCCACGAGCCGGCCTTCGGCCAGCGCCTGCACGGCCCGGTGCACGACGTCGCGGGCGTCTTCGGTGCGGCGGAGATCGATCACCGTCGTCGGCATGGGATGAGCCGGCGGCGTCGCGCGGCCGTGGACCGGGGGAGCCGATCCGGAACTGAAGGGTGAACGGCTGGCAAGCGGATCGAACCCGCAAAAGTACCGCGATTTGCGGGGTCCAGTCAAGGATCGTCGACTGGGCAAGCCCCTGTTGCCCGCTCCGGCAGGCCCGTCTCGCCGGCGGACACTTTTCGGCTTGTGACGCCGGCGGGTCTGTCGCTATTCCCTCCCCGCTTCCGCAGCCGCCTCCCCCGCATCGGCACCCTCGATGGCCTCGCGCGCAGTGCTCTCCCGAACCCCGGCCCGACCGTGGCCGCTCGCCGTGGCCCTCGCCTGCGCCGCGGTGCTCGCGGCCGCGCAGGAGCCGCTGCCGCCGCCCGTCTCCGCGCTGCCGCCGGTGGCTCCCGCCGCCGCCGACGAGGCCAACCGGATCGTGGAGGTGCGGATCGAGGGCAATCACGCCACCGAGGTCTCGAAGCTCCCGCAGCTCGTCACGCGGGCCGGGCAGATCTTCGATCCCCAGGCCGTGGAGCAGGACGTGCGCACCCTGCACCGGACCCGGAAGTTCGTCGACGTGCACCCCAAGTACGTCCGCGTCCAGGAGGGCGTCGTCGTCATCTTCCAGGTGGTGGAGCGGCCCATGCTCCGCTACGTGAAGTACGTCGGCAACAAGCACGTCACCACCCGCACGCTCCGCAAGAAGAGCGAGATCGACGTCGGTGACTCGATGGATCCGTACGTCGTCGAGGAGGCCCGGCGGCGGATCGAGTCGTACTACCACGAGAAGGGCTACGACGCGGCCCGGGTGACGACCGTCGAGGGCAGCAAGCCGGGCGACAAGGGGGCCGTGTTCCTCATCGACGAGGGCCGCAGCCGCAAGGTCGCCTGGACGGGGTTCGTGGGCAACACGATCGCCAGCGATGCCCGCCTGCTCACGCAGATCAAGTCGAAGCCGGGCATCCTCTGGGTGTTCGGCGGCGACGTCGACCGCTCCGTGGTCGACGACGACGTCGAGAAGCTCACGGCCTACTACCGCAGCCTCGGCTTCTTTCAGGCCAAGGTGGGCCGGGAGGTGCAGGTCGTCCACGAGGGCCGCAAGGACTGGACGTACCTCACCTTCGTGATCAACGAGGGCCCGCGGTACAAGGTCCGCAACGTCTCGTTCATCGGCAACAGCAAGTTCAAGACCGAGTTCCTCGAGCGCGACCTCAAGCTCAAGGGGGGCGAGCACTTCAACCAGGCCAAGATGGACGGGGATTTGAACATGATCCGCGACATCTACGGCGGCCGGGGCTTCGTGTTTGCCGACATCAAGGCCGACCCGCGGTTCCTCGAGCAGCCCGGCGAACTCGACCTCGTCTATAGCGTGGCGGAGGGGCAGCGGTATCGCGTCGGCAAGATCAACGTGCGGATTCGGGGCGAGAACCCGCACACTCGCCACAGCACCGTGCTCAACCGGCTCTCGCTGCGGCCGGGCGACATCCTCGACATCCGCAAGCTCCGCGACGACGAGCGGCGGCTGAAGTCGAGCAGCCTTTTCCTGGCCGATGCCGCCAAGGGAGCGGGGCCGAAGATCGTGTTCTCGAAGCCCGAGGACGACGGCAAGCGAATGGCGAACGATCCCGACCGGCCGGGCTTCCGCGGCCAGAGCCCCGACGGTGCCGAGGGCGAGGCGGTGATCGATCTCGTCGTCGACGGCACGTGGAACGACGCCGCCCAGCCGCAGCCGGCCGCGCCGCCGGCCGGGACCGTGCCCGCCCCCCCGCGGCCGGCCCACATCGCCGACCAGCCGGTGTGGCGCGGCCAGAGCCCGCAGCCGCTCGCCCCCGTGTTCGTCCAGCAGCCGGGCGTGCCGCAGCCGGCGCCGCAGCCGGTGCCGCAGTTTTATCCCCCGCAGCCGGCGGCTCAGCCGTTCGCGCCGCAGCCAGCGATGCAGCCGCCGCCCGCCGGCTGGGGCCTCGCGCCGTCGGTGGCTGCCGGCGGCCCCGCGCCGGTCTACACCGTGCAGCAGCAGGTCACGCCGGCGATGAGCCCCGCGGTCGGCCAGCCCGGCATGATGCAGCCGGCGGTGGCGGGGGGCGGGCCGTTCGCCGCCCAGCCCGTGGGCCAGTTCGACCCCAACCAGCCGCCCGGCTTCCAGCCCTCCGCGCTGCCCGATTTCGGGGGGGGCGGAGGGCTGCCCGTCTTTCCGGGCAACGAGCCTTACGTGATCGTGGACGTGGACGCCGAAGAGACGCAGACCGGCCGCCTCATGATCGGTGCCGGCGTCAACTCCAATGCCGGCCTGGTGGGCAACATCGTCGTCGACGAGCAGAACTTCGACATCCTGCGACTGCCGCGGAGCTGGGACGACATCAAGAACGGCACGGCCTTCCGCGGCGCCGGGCAGCGGTTCCGGCTCGAGGCCGCGCCCGGCACGCAGTTGCAGCGGTACATGGCCACCTTCCAGGAGCCGTATCTCTTCGACACGCGGATCGGACTGTCGCTGTCGGCGTCGTACTACACGCGGTTCTTCTACGACTGGGCGGAGGCCCGCACCGGCGGCCGGATCGGCCTCGGCTACCAGTTCGCCTTCGCTCCCGACCTCTCGGTGAACGCCGGCTTCCGCGGCGAGAGCGTGGACGTGTTCAATCCGCGGATTCCGGGCGTGCCCGCCATCGACAACATGCTCGGCACCAACGGCCTGTATGG
Organism: Planctomycetaceae bacterium; assembly: GCA_021300535.1. GTDB lineage: Bacteria > Planctomycetota > Planctomycetia > Pirellulales > UBA1268 > QWPN01. Next base: position 4,853 of record JAJTED010000151.1, read on the forward strand.
CTTCTCGGCTGGCATCATCCACGACACGCGGGACAGCCCCTTCCTGCCCACGCAGGGCCATTTGGCGACCTTCGAGTTCGAGCAGGTGATCGGCACCTTCATCTATCCGCGCGGCATCGCCGAGGCGCGGCAATACTTCCTCCTCAACGAGCGGCCCGACGGCTCGGGCCGCCACGTGCTCTCCATCGGCTCGGTGCTTGGCATCTCGGGCCCGAACACGCCCGCCTACGACAACTTCTTCGCGGGCGGCTACAACACGATCCGCGGCTTCACGTTCCGTGGGGCGAGCCCGCGGCAGGCCGGATCCAACGGCCAGTTGGCGATCATCGGCGGTCCCTTCCAGTGGCTCAACACCGTCGAGTACATGTATCCGATCACCGCCGACGACACGCTCCGCGGCGTCCTCTTCACCGACTTCGGCACCGTGGAGTCGAACGTCTCGATCGACAACATGCGGGTCGCGCCCGGCTTCGGTTTCCGGATCACGCTTCCGGCGATGGGGCCGGCGCCGATCGCGCTGGACTTCGCCTTCCCGGTGGTCTACGCCCCGTACGACAACCGGCAGGTGTTCAGCTTCTTCGTGGGCTTCGCGCGGTAACCTTCACGCCTGCGGGGCCATCCATGGCCCCCGCAGGCTTGGCCCGGCGTGGTCGCAGCCGCGGTGCGACCAGCCTGGCGATGGCTCGCCTTCCGGGCGAGCCTCGCGTAAGCCGCCGCAGGCCCGAAGGGCGCCGCAGGCCCGAAGGGATGCGTCGGCGTGAAACACAGTCCCCCGCGGGCTTGGCCCGGCGCCAAAGACGGCATTTTCCGGCTTGAACTCGCGCTGCGGCGGGGTTGCCTGTCGGCCTATGATGCGGGGCATGGATGAGCGGGATCGCCAGGATGGCGCCGGCAGGACGCGGGAGCGGATTCTCGTGGTCTGCACCCGCTACGTGGGCGACACGGTGCTCGCAATTCCCTTCCTGCGAAACCTGCGTCGCGCCCATCCCGACGCTGTGATCGACGTGTTCGCCGAGCGGGCCGCCCGCGAGGTGCTCGCCGCCTGCCCCTACCACGACGAGCTCGTCCCCTGGGAGCGGTCGCGGCGCGGGTGGTTCGCGTCGCTGGCCGGACTGCGGACGACGGCTGCCTGGCTCCGCGGCCGCGGCTACTCACGGGCCTATCTGCTCAAGCGATCGACATCGGTGGCGCTGCTGGCCTGGCTGGCGGGCATTCCGCGGCGGGTCGGTTTCGCGAGCGAGGTCGGCCGCGTGTTGCTCACCAAGGCGGTATCCGTGCCGCGCGGCAGGCATCAGGTGCAGGCCTATCTCGACCAGTTGCGGGCCGAGGGCGTCGCCGTCGACGACGGTCGTAACGAGAACTGGGTGCCCGCGCCGGTCGCCGCCCGCAGCGCCGCTCTGCTGGCGGCCCTCCCTGCCGACAGACCGCGCGTGCTGCTCGCGGTGCGCGGCACCGATGCGCTGCGGTTCTGGCGGTTCGAGCGGTGGGCCCGCCTGGTCGAGTGGCTCGTCCACGAACGCGGCTGCGAGATCGTGCTCTGCGGCGCGCCGCTCGACGCCGCCGCGCACCGCCGGCTGGAGGCCGCCGTCGGCCCGGCAGTCGCCGCGCACGTTCACGACTTCTCCCGGGCGGTGCCGCTGCGTGAGGCGGGCGGCCTGGTGGCCCGCATGGACCTGTGCATCGGCGTCGACACGGGGCTCGTGCATCTCGCCGCCTCCTTCGGCGTGCCGGTGGCGGTGCTCGTGGGGCCGACCGATCCGAACCAGTGGTCGCCGTGGATGACGCACAGCGCGGTGGTGCGTTCGACGCGGGTCGTCCGCGGCCCGTTGGCAAGGCTGCGGGCTTGGCTGCGGCCGCACGGCGAGCGGCATCTGCGCTGGACCCCCGGCCGGGCGTCGATGGACGACATCCCGGTGGCCGACGTGATCGGGTGTGTCGCCGGCCTCCTGCCGGCCCGCCGGGCCCGCCCGGCCGATCCGCCGCCGGTGATGCGCACGATCGACCTGCGCGACGGCGCGTTCAACTACGCGGTCGTGAGCCGCTCGGCGGCGGCGGTGCCGGCCACGAAGCCGCTGGCCCACGCCCACTGAAAATTGAAGCCCCCGATCCGGCCGTCCACGTCGAGCACCTCTCCGGCGAACGACAGCCCCGGGCAGATCCGGCTCTCCATCGTCTCCAGCCGCACCTCGGCCAGCGGCACCCCGCCCGCGGTTGCTTCGGCCACGGCGAAGCCGCGGTCGCCGACTAGCGGCAAGGGGGTGGCGGTGGCGAGCGCCACGAGCCGGCGGCGGGCGTCCCGCGGCAGGTCGCCGGTCGGGGGAGCCGTCGCGAGTTCGCAGAGCGACCGGGCGAGGCGGTCGGGCAGCCGATCGCGGAGCGTCGCCAGCGCACCCCGGCCCTGCTCCGCGACCAGCCAGCGATCGGTGGCTTCGGCCGTCGTGCCCGGGAGCCAGTTGAGGGACAGGCGGACATCGGGCTCGGCCGTCCGGGCCACGAGCCAGTGGCGGCTGATATCGAGAACCGCCGGTCCCGACAGGCCGACATGCGTGCACAGCGTGCTGCCCGTCGTCGCCCAGAGCCGTCGCCCGGTGGCGGAGGCGAGCACGATCTCCGTCGGCAACGTGAGCCCGGAGAGCGCCGTGATCCAGTGCTCCGTCGGCAGCACCAGCGGCACGAGCGCCGGCACGACGGGGCTGGTGAGCGTGTGGCCCAGCGCCGTGGCCAGCAGCAGGCCGCCGCCGTCGGATCCCGATTTCGGCAGCGACTTGCCGCCGGTGCAAAGGATGACGGCCCGGCTGCGGATCGTGCCCGCGTTGGTGACCGTGACGAACTCCCCGGCCGTGGGCATGATCTCGGTCACGCGGGCCGGGTGGACGATCGTCACCCCGGCCGCGCGGGCGGCCGCGACCAGTGCCTCGAGAATGGTGCGGGCCGAATCGGTGACCGGAAACAGCTTGCCCGTCTCCTCGCGCTTCATCGCGACGCCCGCGGCGGCAAAGAACTGCACCGTGTCCGCCACGCCGAAGCGGCGGAGCACCTTGCGGATCGCCGGCGGCGTGCTGCCGGCATAGTCGCCTTCGTGGACCGCGTCGTGGGTCACGTTGCAGCGGCCCCCGCCGGCGACCAGGATCTTCGCCCCCAGCTTGCGGGCGCCGTCCACGGCCACGACGGCGAGGGGGCGTCCGGCCGCCGCCGCGGTGCGGCCCGCCCAGGTGGCGGCGAACAGGCCGGCGGCGCCCGCCCCGACCACGACGACGTCGGCTGCCTCGGGCAGGGGGGCGGACTGTGCGGCCGGTGCGGGTGATGACGGGTGCATGGCGATGGCAGGGCCGGAACGGGGATGCCCGAGTCTGGACCCGGAAGGAGAAGCGATCAACAATCCGTCAGATACCCGGGAGGAATCGCGATGCGTTGTTCGCAGGCTGCGTGGGCGGCGTTGCTCTGCTGGAGCGTGGGAGCATGGGTCGGTGCGGGGATCGCCCGCGCGGCCGACTGGCCGCAGTGGGGCGGCACGTCGAGCCGCAACATGGCCTCGGCCGAGACCGGCATCCCCGAGACTTTCTTTCCCGGCAAGAAGAAGCGCGACCGGCTGGGATTCGATCCCGCCACGGCCAAGAACGTGCGGTTCATCGTCCGGCTGGGCAGCGAGAACTACTCCGCCCCGGTCGTCGCC
>JAJTED010000152.1 GCA_021300535.1 Planctomycetaceae bacterium
TCGAATCGCTCTACCGGATCGTCACCCAGACGAGCATCACGCTGCCGCTCGATCCCACCCCGGCCGTGCAGGTGATGAAGACGGTGGACACGCTGCTCCTGGCCCCGATGCGGCTGGCTGCGGGGTTGTTTCCGTCGCTCTCGTCGCTGGGCACGAGCACCTTCGTGGCCGACGGCTTCGACATCCCCTTTGATCTGCTGGCGGCCAACGGCATGGAGACGCTGGGATACGTGCTGGCGTTCCTCGTCGCCGGCAGCTTCTGCCTGCGGGCCCGGGAGGTGGCATCGTGACCGACGACGCGCGAAGAGAAGCGGAGCGTGGCAGACCGGGCCGGGCGGGAGCCGCGTGGCTGGGGCTGCGGCCGGGCACGCTCCTGGCCCTGGTGGCGATCGCCGCCCTGCTGATCCCGCTCTCGGCCTTGAGCCAGCCGGCGGATTCGTCGAGCCCGGGCGGCAAGCTGGCGCGGCTGCGGACGGCCTCCGGCCTGGCCCAGGCCAGCCTGGGCGCGGTCGATCCCACCAGCGAGACGATGCGGCTGGCCACGCTGGGGCTGAAGAACGTCGCGGTGACGCTGCTCTGGGACCGCGTCAATCACTACAAGAAGGTCGAGGACTGGACGAACCTCTCGGCGGCGCTCGAGCAGATGACGAAGCTCCAGCCCAACTTCTACTCCGTCTGGGACTTCCAGGCCCACAATCTGTCCTACAACATCTCGGTCGAGTTCGACGACTACCACGACCGCTACGCCTGGGTGATGAAGGGGATCGAGTTCCTGCGGCAGGGCATCGCGCTCAACCAGCGCGACCCGCGGCTCCTGGGGCGGATGGGCTGGTTCATCGGCCACAAGATCGGCAAGTCGGACGAGAAGAGGCAGTTTCGGCGGCTCTTCAAGGCCGACGACGACTTTCACGACCGCGACGACCCCGATCGCACGCTCCCCGAACGCGACAACTGGCTGGTGTCGCGGCAGAAGTACCTCGCCGCCCAGCGGCTCGCCGACTCGGGCGCGCCGCTCAAGACCACCGCGCTCATCTTCCACAGCGAGCCGATGATGGCGGCCATCAACTATGCCCGGGCCACCGAGGAGGACGGCACCTTCGGGGCCGCCGCCCGCGAGGCGTGGAAGCTGGCCGGTGACGAGATGGTGAAGTTCGCGATGCGGGAGATTCCCACGAGCTGGGAGGTGCCGATCCGGCTCGGACTGCGGGAGGACGAGCTGGCCCGGGCCACGCGGATCGCGGCCGAGCTCGAGGCCCTGCTGCCGGGACGGTTCGCGGCCCTCGAGCAGCGGCTCCGCGCCGGTCTCTCCGCCGCGCAGCAGCAGGCCCTGGCTACGCCGCCGCTGGATCGCAGCGACGCCCAGCAGCAGCTCGCCGCCGAGGCGGAAGCATCCCTCCGGGTCACCTGGCCGATGGTGGCGCGTGAGGCACCGGCCGACGTGCAGGCCAAGGCGAAGGAGCTGGCCCGGCAGTACGTGGAGGCCCAGGAGACCGCGGAGATCATCGATCGCTACCGCGACATCGTGAACTTCGACTTCTGGCGGGCGGCCTGCGAGGTCGAGGTGACGGAGCCCGCCCTCCTGGCCCGGGAGAAGATCTGGGAGGCCGACCGGGAGTTCGAGAACGCCCGCCTGCAGACGGCGAAGAAGGCCTTCGAGGAAGCCTTCGCCGCGTGGCGACAGGTGCTCGACGCGTCGCCGGTGCTGCGGGAGGACCAGCTCACGGCCGACGACATGCGCGACGTCGTGAATCGTTACCGGAAACTGCTCGAGCAGCTCGACGAGCCGTTCCCGAAGCCGTTCGTGCTCCAGGACGTCCTCGACCGGGCCGGCCCCGCCAGCGACTGACGCCGCCCGCTATGCCCGTCGCACGAGCAGCTTGTCGATGCGGCGGCCGTCCATGTCGACGACCTCCACGACCAGCCCTTGCCAGCGGACCACGTCGCCCGCCACGGGGATCCGTTCCAGCTCCGCCAGCACGAGGCCGGAGACCGTCGAGTATTCCCGGGACGTCGCGCCGAGCTTGATCTCGAACCGCTTCGCGAGATCCTCGACGCTCGCGCCGCCATCGACCAGCCACGAGCCGTCCTCGCGCTGCAGGAAGGCGTGCTGCTCCTCGCGGCGGTGCTCGTCATGGATCTCGCCGACGAGCTCTTCGAGCACGTCCTCGAGCGTCACCATGCCCTCCGTGCCGCCGTATTCGTCGAGCACGATCGCCAGCTGGTTCTTCTCCTTCTGAAAGAGCTCGAGCAGCCGGTCGAGCGGCATCGTCTCCGGCACGAACACCGCCTTGTGGAGCATCTTCTTGAGCTCGATCGGCCAGCCGAGGAAGGTGTTTCGCAGCACGTCCTTGATCGACACGTAGCCGAGGATGTGGTCGAGCGAGCCCTCGTAGACGGGGAGCCGCGAGTAGCCCGCCATGGCAATGGCGCCGAGGATCTCGCCCGCCGGCGTCTCGATGTCGAGGGCGTCGAGGTCGATCCGCGGCCGCATGATGTCGCGGACCGTCCGCTCGCCGAGCCGCAGGGCCTCGGCGGCCACCGACTGCTCCACCGCCTCGAGCACGCCCTCGGCCCGGCCCGCCTCCAGGAGGTGCTCGATGTCGTCCACGGAGACACTCGGGCCCTCCTGCTTGTGGGCCCCGAGGAGGAACAGCACCGCCGACGTGGCCGTGCTCATGCCCCACACCAGCGGCCTGGCGACGCGGGCGAAGACCTGCATGATCGGGGCGGCGATCCGGGCGAACGACTCGGCCTTCCGCAGGGCCAGCCGCTTGGGCACGAGCTCGCCGAGGAGGAGCGTGACGAACGACAGCCCCATCACGAACACGGTCAGCGCGATCGTGCGGCTGGCGGCGGCGATGGGCGGCGGAGCGTGCCGCTCGATCCAGCCGGCGAAGTCGTCCACCAGGTGATCGCCGCCGTAGGCGGCGGCGAGCGTGCCCACCAGCGTGATGCCGATCTGCACGGTGGGCAGGAAGCGGTCTGGGCTCGAGGCCAGTTCCAACGCCAAGCGGGCGGCGGTGTCGCCCTGGTCGGCAAGCTGGCGGAGGCGGCCACGGCGGCTGGCCACGATCGCCATCTCCGCCCCGGAGAAGAACCCGTTGGCGAGAATCAGCGCGAGGACGATGAGGAGTTCCGTCAGCACGCCGCTTCCTCGCGGGAGACGATGGCGAGGTTGTCGCGGTGGATCACCTCCTCGTAGGGCACCGAGCCGAGCATCGCGGCGATGGCGTCCGTCTTCAGGCCGGCGATCCGCCGCAGCTCGTCGGCGGCGTAGTTGACGAGGCCGCGGGCGAAGGGGCGGCCGGTGCCCGTGGTGAGCGCGACGACGTCGCCGGCCGCAAACTGGCCGGCGACCGAGACGACGCCTGCCGCCAGGAGGCTGCGGCCGCCGTCCACGACCGCCTCGCGGGCGCCGGCGTCCACCACGACGCTGCCGCGGGGCTCGGCCGACCAGCCGAGCCACCGCTTCCAGGCCGGCACCGCCGCCGCGCGGCTGGAGAACAGCGTGCCCACGTCGGCGCCGCGGCACACCTCGTCGAGCACGTGGTCGTTGCGGCCCGACGCGATGATGCAGTTGCCGCCCGCCTCGGTGACGATTCGCGCGGCGGCGATCTTGCTGGCCATGCCCCCCTTGGAGAGGCCACCGAGCCGGTCGCGGGCCAGCCCCTCCACGCCCGCGTCGATCCGCGGGACGTGGCGGAGGATCGCGGCCTCCGGCTCGCCGGGATGGCGGTCGTAGAGGCCGTCGACGTCGGAGAGCAGCAGCAGGAGCGGGGCCCCGAGGAGCGTCGCCACCAGGGCCGCCAGGCGGTCGTTGTCGCCGAACGACGTCCGCAGTTCCTCGACGCTCACCGTGTCGTTCTCGTTGATCACCGGGATGGCGCCGTAGTCGAGCAGGGCCCGCAGGGTGTTGCGGATGTTGAGGTAGCGGGAGCGGTCCTGGAGATCGTCGGCCACCAGCAGCACCTGGGCGGCGTGGCGGCCGCGGCCGCGGAAGGCCCGCTCATAGGCCTCGATCAAGCAGCTCTGGCCGATCGCCGCCACGGCCTGCAGGCTGGCGAGCTCCTGTGGCCGGGCCGTGAGGCCCATTCGCCCCATGCCCGCGCCCACGGCGCCCGAGCTGACGAGCACGATGCGGCGGCCCGCGGCGAGCGCCGCGTCGAACTGCCGGCCAAGTGCCTCGATGCGGGCCGTGTCGAGCAGCCCGTCGGGACGGGTGAGCACGCGGGTGCCCACCTTCACCACGATCAGCCGGGCCGCGGATGCGAGGTCGAGTCGGGCCGAATCGGTCATGGTGGCGGCAGGGGGACTGGCCGCCGCGAGTCGCGCGGCCGGCGGAACGAGACCGGGCACATCCTACCCGCGCCGCGCCGCTCCGGACCACCGGCATGGTTCCGAAACCGGCGGCGCCGGCGTGGTCGGTTGAGGAGGGCTGCCGCCGAGCCGTATATTCGCCTTCCGGCCGCGAGGAGCGCGGCCCAGACGCCGCCGGAGCCGCACGCATGAGCGATTTGCATCACGAGTGTGGCCTGGTGGCCATCTATCACCTGCCGACCGCCGAGACGAGCCCGCTGGCGCCAGCCCAGGGGCAGGAGGAGGTGTCGCGGCTGGTCCCGCGGATGCTCCTCGACATTCAGAACCGCGGCCAGCTCTCCGCGGGGATGACGGTCTGGAACCCGGCTCGCAGCAGCCTCCTCGCCACCTACAAGGAGGTGGGCAGCGTGAGCGAGGTGTTTCGCATGAGCCATCGGGGCAAGTACGAGAGCCTGATGGAGCAGCATGCGGGCCGGGCCGCGATCGGCCACGTCCGCTACGCCACCTGCGGCGCCGAAGACCGGGCGTATGCCCAGCCGCTGGAGCGGCCGCACATCCAGAAGCGGAAATGGTTCGCCTTCGGCTTCAACGGCCAGCTCGCGAACTATCCCGAACTGCGGGCCGAGATCCTCGCCGCCGACGACACCCACCTCGCCCGCGACAACGACACCGAAGTGCTGATGCACGCCATCGGCCGCGAGCTCTCGGGCGACGCCAACCCCACGCCCGTCGAGCTCCTCGCGGCGATCTCCCGGCGGTTCGACGGCGCCTGGAACATCGCCCTGCTCGACGCCTGCGGCCGGCTGATCGTGGCCCGCGACCCGCTCGGCATCCGCCCCATGGAATACGCCCGGCTCGGGCCGCTCGTGGCCGCCGCCAGCGAGAGTGTCGCCCTCCTGAACCTCGGCTTCCCGGCCGAGTCGATCCACTCGCTGGAGCCGGGCACGGCGCTGGTGGTGGACGGCGCGACCGTGCGGGTGGAGCGGTTCGCGGACAGCCCGCGGCGGGCGCACTGCTTTTTCGAGTGGATCTACTTCGCCAACGTCGCCAGCACGATGGACGAACGGAGCGTGTACCTCACCCGCAAGCGGCTCGGCGAGGAGCTGGCGCGGCTGGAGACGGTGCCCATCGACGAGGACACCGTCGTCGTGCCGGTGCCCGACACCAGCAAGGCCGCCGCCGACGCCATGGCCTACCGCCTCCGCATTCCGTCGGTGGAAATACACGCCGCTCCGCGAGGTGCTGGAGGGGAAGCGGGTGATCCTCGTGGAGGATTCGATCGTGCGGAGCACCACCATGAAGGTGCTCCTGGGGCGGATGCGGTCGCTGGGCCTGGCCCGCGAGATCCACGTCCGGGTCGCCTGTCCGCCGATCGTGGCGCCGTGCTTCTACGGCATCGACATGTCGACGATCGACGAGCTGTTCGCGCCGGAGTTTCTCCGTGGCGGGCCGCTCACCGAGGCCGCGCAGGCGGAAATGGCGGCCCGGCTGGGGGCCGATTCGCTCCGCTATCTGCCCGTCGAGGCGGTGGCCCGGTCGATCGGCTTCGACGCGGCGGACCTGTGCGAGGCCTGCCTCACGGGCCGTTATCCGACGCCGGCCGGCGAGCGGCTCTACGAGATCGCCGTCAGCCAAGCGTCCCGCGGCGTCGCCGGCCGTACATACGAGGCGGTGACGTAGGGCGGCAGTGGTGAACGGTATCCGCCACGACGCGGAGTCCCCCGGCTTCCGCCACGACGCTTTTTGTGGGCGTGGCGCATCCCGAGAAGCCCCGGGTGGCAACCCGGGGACACCGGGCGTGAAAACCACCCCGCTGTCGATGCCGTAGGACGGCATGTGTTTCGCCGCTTTGACCCCGCATCGCATGGCACGCGGGCTCGTGTTCGACGCGGAGTCCCCCGGCTTCCGCCGGGGGCTTTTTGTGGGCGTGGCACATCCCAAGAAGCCTCGGGTGGCAACCCGGGGACACCGGGCGGGAAAACCACCCCGCTGTCGATGCCGTAGGACGGCATGCGTTTCGCCGCTTTGACCCCGCATCGCATGGCACGCGGGCTCGTGTTCGACGCGGAGTCCCCCGGCTTCCGCCGGGGGCTTTTTGTGGGCGTGGCGCATCCCAAGAAGCCCCGGGTGGCAACCCGGGGACACCGGGCGTGCACGCCTCCCGCCGGGGAGTTTTTGTGCGGCGACCTCACCCCAGCACGCCGAGCGCCGCCCGCCACACGGGTTCCCCGGCGAGCCGCGTGCGGCGTTCGAAGTGGGTGCGGTAGTCGAGATCGTGCTCCGGCTCCTTCGCCGCCTCGGCGACGGGCGCGGCGTAGAGGCCGGTGGCCGCGGCCAGCTCGAGCGTCTCGTTGAAATACTCCTCCACGTCGGTCCATACGTGGAGCCGGCCGCCCGGCACGACCACGCGGGCCACCTGCCGCAGGAACGCATCCGACAGCACCCGGCGCTTGCGGTGCCGGGCCTTCCACCACGGATCGGGGAAGTAGACGTGCACCGCCTCCAGGCAGGCGGCCTGCAGGACGTCGCGGACGAGGGCCGTGCCGTCGCCGTGAATCATCCGCGCGTTGGTCGCGGCCGCGGCGGCGAGCTTGCCGGCGGCGAGCCGCGCGTAGCCGGCGGCGATCTCGATGCCGAGGAAGTTGCGGTCGGGCCGGGTCGCCGCGGCCGTGGCGAGGAACAGCCCCTTGCCGCTGCCCACCTCGAGCTCCACCGGCAGCGGCGCCGGAAACAGGCTTCGGGGGTCGCATGGCGTCGGTAGGGCGGCCACCGCGAGCAGGTGGGTGGAAAGATCGACGGCGGGATCGGGCTTCTTGGGAGGGCGGCGGGGCATGGGTCGAACCCGCCGGCGTCAGCCGCCCGCGGCTCCACCGGTGGCCTGCGCCAGCGCGTCCACGGGCAGTGGCACGCCCTTGATCACGCCGTCCACCACGATGTTCTCGCGGACGAGTCCCTGAAAGCGGCAGACGATCATCGCCCGGGGCCGCACCCGCACCCGCTCCACCGTGATCACGAGCCGGTCGCCCGGCACCACCGGCTCCCGGAACCGCACGTCTTCCATGCCGCCGAAGCCGACCAGTTTGGCGTCAAGGAGGTTGTGCTTTTGCGTGAAGTAGCTGGAGAGTTGGGCCGCTGCCTCGCACATCATGACGCCGGGCATCAGCGGCATCACCGGGAAATGGCCGCGGATCCAGAACTCGTCGCGGGTCACGTCCTTGTAGCCCACGCACAGGCAGCGGGACTGGTCCTCGTGGACGATCGCCGTGAGCTGCTCCATCTCGAACCGCTGCATGTTCCAGCGGCGGATCTCGTGGATGTCGGCGATGACCTTGTCGAGGTCGTACTCGCTCGGATGGATGATGTAGTCACGCGGGGCCATGACGGCTCGTTCCCCCGTCGTTCGGCGCGAAGAAGCCGGCGGCTGCCTCGCGCCGACGGATGTCAGGTGCGGATGTGCTTGCGCTTCGCCTTGCGGGCCTTGCTGTTGGCGGGGCGGGCGCCGTGGTTGGCCTTCTTCAGGCCGCGGTGCGGTTTGGCCATGGATTGTCCGGGGGGCTGCAGGGCTGGGGTTGGGAAAACCGAGGTTGTACCACGGCCGCCCCCGTCGTTCCACCGCCCTTCACCGCCCCCGCTCGGCGGCGATGGCCTCCCGCAGGCTCGTGCGCACGATTTCCACGAAACTCGCACCGAGGAATCCGACGATCGCGCCGATCACGGCAGAGGAGAGCCCGCCGAGCACGGCGCCGGCCGGGCTGCTGGCGGCGAGCACCAGCAGTGCCGCGGTGCCGGCGACGCCGCCGCACGCGGCGCCGATCCCGGCGGAGATCCGCACCAGACGGCCCATGTCGGAACGCCGTTCGAGGAGCGACGGTGACGCGCTGGGGAGGGCGGGCCGTTCGATCCGCGATCGGTGCCGCCGCAGATCGCTGTCGGTGGCCGCGCGGAGCCGCGTGCCGATGGCGTTGCCGGCGACGTGCATGCCGACGCTCGCCGCCGCGACCACGAGGGCCAGCCAGCCCGCGATCCCCAGCCAGCCGATCGCCGCGCAGGCCACGGCGACCACGACCACGAGCCACGAATAGGTCACCGGACGCATCCGCCAGACTCCTCGACCGGCATTGTAGTCCGGTGCGGCGTGGCCGGGCGGAGTGATCAAAAGCCCGCGACGGCGGCGTGGCCGTAGATCGGCAGCAGCCGGTAGTAGACCTCGAGCGTGAGCACGGCCAGGGCCGTGTGGGCCAGGCGGCCGCCGGGGGCCGTTTCGGGGTCGGCGAAGAACCAGCTGCCCGCCTCGTGGCCGATCGCCCCCTGCCGGGCGACGAGCTGGTCGCGATTGCGGGCGTTCCAGCGCGGCCAGGCCGGATGGTCGCGCTGCAGCAATGCCTGGGAGAGGTAGAAGTTTTGATATACGCCCTGGGCCGCCGGTCCGGGTTTAGCGAGCGCGGCGAGGCCGCGGTCGAGCACCTCCGCGCGGTCCCAGCCGGTGTACAGCCGGCACAGGAGGCCGATCGCCGACGTACAGGAACGGGCCTGTGGGCTCTGGTAGCCGTAGGCGGCGCCCCCCTGTGTCTCCACGCGGTCGAGAAACCGGCAGACGCCGTCGAACGTCGGCGATGGCACCTCGAGGCCGGCCAGCGCCGCGCTCTTGAGGGCCGCGAGCTGCCAGGCGGTGACGGTCGTGTCGCCGGCCTGCCCCGGCAGATACCGCCAGCCGCCGCCGTAGGCGTCTTGCGCGGTGACGATGAACCGCACCGCGTCGCGGACCGGTCGGACGAGCATCTCGTCCTTCGTCATCCCGAGCGCCTCGGCCAACGCGAGTGTGGCCACTCCCTGGCCATACATCGTGCCCTCGGCGAGATCGCCGCCGCGGGGCGTCGGCTGGATGCGGCTCATCAGGTAATAGAGACCACGGGTCACCGTCTCGCGATACGCGCCGGCGGCCTGCGTGTGGCCGGCGCCGAGGAACGGCAGGAGGGCGATGCCCGTGGCCGCCGTCGTGCTCGACACGGTGCCGGCATCGCGGCAGCCGCCGTCGCACTGGCAGCCGGAGAGGTCGAACCGCCACGATCCATCGGCGGCCTGGTGCCGGGCGAGCCAGGCAAGGCCGCGCTCCACCGCCGCCTCGCTGGCCGCCGAGCCGCCGCGATCGCGAACCGCCGCGCCCCGGTCCAGGCCGCTGCGGCGGGCCAATGCGGCGGCGATCGCGTCGCCGGTGGCCGTGCCGGCCGGCGTGGGCTGGGTGAGCGAGGCCGGTCGGGCGACGACGCCGGCAGCTTTGGCGACGACGGCCGCCACGGGTTCGACGGGCACCAGCGGCACGGTCGATTCTGGGGCTGCGTTCGGCTCGGGCACGAGGGGCGATTCAGACTCCGATTTGGCGAGCGGTGCGACCGGTGGTGGGGCGGCGGCTGGCGGGCCTGGCATGACCGCCTCGGCGGCGGCCGCGCCGATCTCATCGGCGGCATCCGCGGTGGCGGCGAACGCGATCACAATCGGCCGGGGACGCGGCGGACTGCTGCGGTCGATCCACAAAAGTGCCAGTCCGATCAGGACCAGCAGGTGCGCGACGGCGCTGGTGTAGCCAGATCGTACAGCCGGATTGGTGATCAGCCGTTGGATGCCGGTCGGCGTGTCATCGGGCATTGCCATGCCGTCGTCATCGGCCGCCGGCGGTGGATCACTGGATGCTGACGGCGACTTTGCCGGTCAGGCAGTCTGGCCGCGCCGCGCGTGAGCCGGGGCCATGGCTGGCAGATGCTGTCGCGCCTTGGTGCTTGACCACCCCACAAAAAGCCCCCGGCGGAAGCCGGGGAGCATGGTGTACGTAAACCTGCGGCATCGTGCCGCAGTTCGCTTGGCGGGCCTGCGCCCGCTGACAGTCAACCCGGCCCTCCGGGCCTGGCGCTCACACAAAAAGCCCCCGGCGGAAGCCGGGGAGCATGGTGTACGCGAACCTGCGGCATCGTGCCGCAGTTCGCTTGGCGGGCCTGCGCCCGCTGACAGTCAACCCGGCCCTCCGGGCCTGGCGCTCACACAAAAAGCCCCCGGCGGAAGCCGGGGGACTCCGGGTGGCATACCATCCCGGCTGCTATGCGATGAGGGTTCGCACAAGTGGATTGGGGGATGTCCTGCGGCATGGACGGTGGGGTGGTTTTCTTCCCCGGAGTCCCCGGGCTTCCGCCCGGGGCTTCTTGGGCCAGCACGCAGCCGCAGGCCGCGCCGCGTGCATGCGCAACTCGCACCTCTCGGCTCGCCTGGATGGCGAGCCATCGCAGGCGAGGGAAACCTTGGCTTTCCCTCCGCCTGCGGAAGCCCGCCGGGGCCATGGATGGCGGATGCTGTCGCGCCGGCGCATCCCTTCGGGCCTGCTTCGGCTTGCGTTCGGCTCGCCTGGATGGCGAGCCATCGCAGGCGAGGGAAACCTTGGCTTTCCCTCCGCCTGCGGAAGCCCGCCGGGGCCATGGATGGCCCGGCGGGCGCTACTCTTTGAAATCTTCTTCCGTCACCTGGTTGCGGTAGATCGGCAGGTGGCGGTAGTAGACCTCGAGGATCATCGTGGCCAGCGACGTGCAGTAGAGGCGGCCGGCGGCGTGGGCGCCGT
>JAJTED010000030.1 GCA_021300535.1 Planctomycetaceae bacterium
AGAAAGGCCAGTGGATCGCCCGCGGCGGACTCGTGGCGCGGATCGCCGAACTCGACACCGTAGAGGTCGAGGTCCGCGTGCCGGAGATCTCCGTGGCCGGCCTCGAGGCCGGCGTGGACGTGCGGCTCGAGTTCGACGCCGCCCCGCATCACACGTGGATCGGCCGCGTCGCGCGAATCGTGCCCCAGGCCGACGTGCTGAGCCGCAGCTTTCCCGTGCAGATCGCGTTGGAAAACTCCGTCGTCGATGGTGCGCCGGTGCTGCGTGGCGGCATGCTGGCCCGCGCCTGGCTGCCTGTCGGCCGATCGGAAAGCGTGACGGTCGTGCCAAAGGACGCGCTCGTGCTGGGTGGTTCCGCGCCGATGGTCTTCGTGGTCGATGGACAGAACCCCGTGGCGCCGAGTTCGACCGGCACCGTCCGCGCGGTTCCGGTCGAACTCGGCGTCGCCGTCGGCGGCAACGTCGTGGTGCGCAGCGACCTCGCCGCCGGCTGCCTCGTGGTGGTCCGTGGCAACGAGCGGCTACGGCCCGGGATGGCCGTGGCGTTCGAGCTGCCGCGAAACTGAACGACCGGCACGGCAGGAACGGCCATGAACCTGATCGCGGCCTGCGTCGCCAACCCGGTGAAAGTCGCCGTCGGCGTCTTGCTGCTGGCCCTGTTCGGCAGCCTCGCGTTGGTCGCCATGCCGGTGCAGCTGACCCCGGAGGTGGAGATTCCGACGATCACGGTGGAATCCCGCTGGCGCGGCGCCAGCCCGCAGGAGGTGGAGCGGGAACTGGTCCAGCCGCTCGAGGAGCAGCTACGCAGCGTGGAAGGGCTCGTCAAGCTGTCCAGCGAGAGTGCCGACTCCAGCGGCTCGATCACGCTCGAGTTCGCCGTGGGCACCGACATGTCCCAGGCCCTGGTGAAGGTGAACACGCGGGTGCAGCAGGTGCGCGACTGGCCGATCGATGCGGACCGGCCGGTGATCAAGACCGCCAACGTGAATGACCGTCCTGCCGCCTGGCTGATCCTCGGCCAGGCGCCGCCCGACCCGGACCGCCTGGCCGAGGCCAAGCGGCTGCATCCGGCGTTGGCCGCCGACCTCGACCGGGTGCTGCGGGCCCGATCCCCGAACCTCGCTCTCTACCGCATGCGGCGTCTGGTGGCCGCGCATCCGGAACTCGCCCCCTTCTGTCCGCTGGAACAGGAGGTCGAGTCGATGCGTCGCATGGCCGAGGACGAGGTCGAAGCCCGCCTCGAACGGATCGAGGGCGTCGCGACCGCCGACCTGGTGGGCGGCAGGGCCGACGAGTTGCAGGTCATCATCGATCCCCAGCGGCTGGCCGCCCGCGGACTGACGATCGAGGACCTCCGCATGGCGCTCGCCAACCAGAACCAGGACACCTCCGGGGGCGACGTGTGGGAAGGAAAACGCCGGTACGTGATCCGCACGCTGGGCCAATTTCGTTCCCCCGCGCAGGTCGAGGGCGCGATCATCACGCGTCGCGACGGCAAGCCGGTCTACGTGCGCGACGTCGCCCAGGTCCGACTCGGCAAGAAAAAGCCCGACGGGCTCCTGCGCCGGTTCGGCACCAGCAACATCGGCATTCGCATCGCCCGTGAGCAGGGTGCGAACGTGCTCGAGATGATGCGCGGCGTGCGGGCGGTCACGGCCGACATCGACCGCGGTCTCCGGCCCCGCGGCCTGGCGCTCGAGCTCGTCTACGACGAGACGACCTACATCGACTCGGCGATCGGTCTCGTCCGCGACAACATCGTCGTCGGCGGCCTGCTGACGGTGATCACGCTGCTGGTGTTCCTGCGCAACGTCCGCTCGACGCTGGTCGTCGCCCTGGCGATCCCGATCAGCGTCGTGGGCACGTTCCTGGTGCTCGCGGCCGCCGGCCGGACGCTCAACGTGATCAGCCTGGCCGGCATGGCCTTCGCGGTGGGCATGCTCGTGGACAACGCGGTGGTCGTGCTGGAGAACATCTACACCCGCTGGACAGCCGGCGAAGACGCCCGCACGGCAGCCATCCGGGGCAGCGGCGAGGTGTGGGGCGCGGTGCTGGCCAGCACGCTCACGACGGTGGCCGTCTTCCTGCCCGTGCTCTTCGTGCGCGAGGAGGCGGGGCAGTTGTTCGGCGACATCGCCCTGGCGATCAGCGCCGCCGTCTTCCTCTCGCTGGTGGTGTCGGTGCTCGTCGTCCCCATGGCCTCGGCCCTGCTCCTGCGGACCGCCCGGCGGCCCGATCCGACGGCGGCCCCTCCCCTCTCCGTCCGCCTCGGCCGCGGCTTCACCGCCGCGGTGCTCGGCATCGACCGCTTCCTGCTCGCGACCCCGGCCCGGCAGTTCGGGGCGGCGACGGCGATCGTGGGTCTGGCGACCGCAGCGGCCTGGGCCCTGCTCCCCAAGGTCGAATACCTGCCCGACGGCAACCGCAACCTGGTGTTCGGCATCCTCCTGCCGCCCCCCGGCTACAACCTCGACGAGCTACTGCGGATGGGCGACCTGGTCGAGGATCGGCTGCTGCCCTACTGGGACGTCGATCCTGGCACGCCGGAAGCCGCGGCCCTCGACGCCCCGATTCTCGGCGACCTGTTCTTCACCGCGCGGGGCAAGAGCGTGTTCATCGGCGTCCGAGCGCTCGATCCCACGCAGGCGGCGCGGCTCGTGCCGCTCGTGAAGCGGGCTTCCACCGGGCTCCCGGGCACGTTCGCCATCGCCAAGCAGTCGAGCCTGTTCGAGAGCGGCATCGGCGCCGGCCGCACCGTGGACGTGGAGATCACCGGCCCCGACCTGGGCAAGCTCGTCCAGCTCGGCCTGCAGGTGATGGGGCGGCTGGCCGAAGCGACCCCGGGCAGCCAGAATCTGCCCAAGCCTTCGCTCGATCTGTCGAGCCCCGAGGTGCAGCTGGTGCCCCGACTCGAGCAGGCCGCCGACATGCGGCTCGACGCCCGCCAGCTCGGCTACATGGTCGATTGCCTCGTCGACGGCGGCTATGCGACCGACTACTTCCTCGACAGCGACCGCATCGACCTCGTGATCAAGGGGGAGGACCGATTCGTGCGCCGCACCCAGGACCTCCGCTCCCTGCCGGTCGTGACTCCGGGCGGGCAGCTCGTGCCGCTGGAGAGCGTGGCAGAGGTGCGGGAGTTCTCCAGCGGCCCCGAGCAAATCCTGCACCGCGAGCGGCAGCGGGCGATCACGGTCCAGGTGTCGCCACCGCCGCGGATGCCGCTGGAGGAAGCCCAGGAACGGATCCAGCAGATGGTGGTCGCGCCGCTGGTGGAGTCGGGCGCACTCGACGGCGGCTACGCGATCACCCTCGGGGGCACGGCCGACAAGCTGCGGGCCACCTGGCGGGCGTTGTGGTTCAACCTCGTCCTCGCGGGCCTGATCACCTACCTGCTGATGGCCGCGCTCTTCGAGTCGTGGTTCTATCCGGCGGTGATCATCGCCTCCGTGCCGCTCGGAGCCGCCGGTGGACTCGTCGGCCTGGCGGCGCTCAACCTCCTGGGCAGGCCGTTCGGCATCTTCCAGCCGCTCGACGTGCTCACCATGCTGGGCTTCGTGATCCTCATCGGCACGGTCGTCAACAATCCGATCCTGATCGTCGAGCGGGCCTTGCAACTGGTCCGCGACCACGGCGCCGCCCCGACCGAGGCCGTGCTCGAGGCGGTTCGCAGCCGCCTCCGGCCGATCTTCATGACCACGCTCACCACCGTGCTCGGGCTGCTGCCGCTGGTGCTCTTTCCCGGCGCCGGCAGCGAGCTGTACCGGGGCCTCGGCGCCGTCCTCCTGGGTGGGCTGCTCTTCGCCACGCTGGTCACGCTCGTGCTCGTGCCCGCGCTGTTGGCGTTGTGCTTCCGCATCGTGCCGCCGCAGCGTCAGGCGACCCGCTCGGACTCCGCCGCCGCGGTCCCGAGCGACGCAGATGCCGCGCCGGTGGCCGCCGGCATGTAGTCCGCGATCTCCGCGCGGCGCATCGCCAGCCAGTAGCCGGCGGAGAGGCCCGGCCAGAGGGCGGTGTTGCGGCCGTCGTCCGGTGCATACCAACTGGAGCACGGCAGCTGCCAGGCGCTGCCCGGCCGGCTCCGCCACACGGTCCGCTCGAACCGCTTCTGGAGTGCCTCGTTGTAGGCCCGCTGCACGTCGGCCCGCACCTCGACCTCCTCCAGCCGCCGCTCGTCGAGCCAGCGCAGGCACTGCAGCACATACCGCACCTGGGCCTCGATCATGAACACGATCGAGTTGTGGCCGAGGCCGCTGTTGGGGCCGACGAGCAGGAAATGGTTCGGGTAGCCATGCACGGCGACCCCGCGGAAAGCCTCCGGGCCGCGCCGCCAATCGTCGGCCAGCGACCGCCCGCCGCGGCCCTGCACCCGCAGGCCCGCAGACGCATCGAAGGTCTTGAACCCGGTGCCGAAGATCAGCACGTCGCAGGGCCGCTCGACGCCGTCGGCCGTGACGAACGCATCCGGCCGCACCTCCGTGATCGGCGTCGTGACCAGCTCGACGTGGGGCCGCGCCATCGTGGCATAGAAGTCGTCCGAGAGCAGCATCCGCTTGCAGCCGAGCGTGTAGAAGGGATTGAGCTTGAGCCGCAGGTCCGGGTCGGCGATCACCCGCTCCTTGAACCGGGCCGACTGTTTCTGCCCGCGGCCCATCAGCTTGGGCTTGTAGGCGAGGCCGAGGGCGATCGCCTCGCGCCGCCAATACTGCACCGCCCGCCAGCCGCGCAGCAGCCCGGGGACCCACGCGAACAGGCTGCCGATCGCGACGGGCACGGGCCGGTCGCGCCGCGGCAGCACCCACGGGGGCGTCCGTTGGTAGACCGTCAGCCGTTCCACATGCGGGGCAATCTCGGGGATGAACTGCACGGCGCTGGCGCCGGTGCCGATCACGGCCACCCGCCGCCCCGCGAGCTCCACGTCGTGCCGCCAGCGGGCCGAATGGAACGCCGCGCCGGCGAACCGCTCCAGGCCGGGCAGGTCGGGCACGGCCGGCACGTGAAGCGCGCCCACGGCCGAGACCACGACCCGGGCGGTGAACGAGCGGCCGTCGGCGGCCGTCAGCCGCCAGTGCCGTGCCGCCTCGTCCCAGACGAGCTCCGTGATCGGCGTCTCGAAGGCGATCCGGCGGTGCAGGCCGTGCCGCGTGGCGACGTCCTCCAGATAAGCGAGGATCTCCGGCTGCGGCGCGTAGGTCCGCGACCAGCGCGGGTTCTGGGCGAACGAATAGGAATAAAGATGCGCCGGCACGTCGCATGCGCAGCCGGGATAGGTGTTGTCGCGCCACGTGCCACCAAGCCGCACGGCCTTCTCGAAGACGACGAAGTCGTGGCGGCCGGCGGCCTGAAGCTTGATCGCCATGCACAGGCCGGCGAAGCCCGCGCCGAGAATGGCGACGTCGACGTGGCCGCCGGGAGCGAGAGGCGGCTCGGCTGCGACGTTCGGACCGGTGACGGCAGCGGCGGAAGTCATGCCGGCAGCGTGACGCGTGCGGCCCAGACCGGCAATCCCGGATTCGGCCGCCGCGTCACCCGCGGGTCCAGCCGCCATCGATGAACCGCCACGGCCGACCCGGGGGGGGCGGATCGCGGAGCACCTCCGGAAGCCGCGACTGCGACACGCCGTCGAAACAGACGCGGCGGGCGAACCGGAGGAGCGTCCACGGAAAGCCGACGGCCGAGAAGAATGGCGGTCCGGCCGAGGGCCACGGACCACCGTGCTGCATCGGCGGCACGACGGCCAGCCCCGTCGGCATGCGGTTCTCGATCACACGGCCGGCCCGGGCGGCGACCAAAGGCCCGACCGCGGCCCAGGCCGCGTCGTCGGCGCCGCTACGGGCGAGGTAGACACTCGCTCCCAGCGCGCCACCGACATACGCGACCGCCCGGATCAGTTCCTCGAGCGACCCGCAGCGCACGAGCACGGTCGCATTGCCGAAGGCTTCGACGATCAGGCGTTCCGGATCGGCGACGAGCTCCGCGGCCGTCACCTCCAGCAGCGTCGGCCACTGCGTGCACGGCCCGCCGGCATCGACCGCGTCGGCCCCGTCGCCGCCGAGCAGCCGCGCCCCCGCGGCCCGCAG
Source organism: Planctomycetaceae bacterium (assembly GCA_021300535.1). GTDB lineage: Bacteria > Planctomycetota > Planctomycetia > Pirellulales > UBA1268 > QWPN01. The sequence goes on from JAJTED010000030.1 coordinate 6,081, forward strand.
CCGGCCGAGCGCCGCGCGGAGCCGGTCACGGCCCGTCGGACCGAGGAGCACCTGGGCGCCGATCCCGTCGAAGGCGGTCACGGCTGCCGTCACAAACGCCTTGCCAGCCGCGTCGTCGACGAAGAAGACCAGCCCTGGCTTCGTACAGAACTGCCCCGCCGACCCGGTCACGCTCGCGGTGAGTTCGCCGGCGATCGCGCCGCCGCGCTCGGCGAGCGCGCCCGGCAGGAGCACCACGGGGTTCACGCTGCCCATCTCCACCCAGATCACGCGGCCGGCGGCACTGGCCGCCGCGAACAACTTCTGCCCGGCCTCGCGGCCGCCGGTGAAGCCGGTGGCCCCGACCCGCGGATCGGCGACGAGCCGCTCACCGTCGGCCGGCGACAGTCCATGGAGCAGCTGCACCGTGGCCGGCGGCAGGCCAACCTCATGCACGGCCGCGTGCGCCTCGCGGGCCGTGAGCAGGGACACGGACGGACAGCCCGGGTGGGCCTTGGCGATCACGGGGTTGCCGGCCGCGATGGCCGCGGCGAAGTCGCCGCCGGTCACGCCGCCGTAGGCGAGCGGGAAGTTGGCCGGCGGAAACACGACCACCGGCCCGAGGCCCACGGCCAGGGAGCGGATGTTCTTCGCCGTGTCGATCATCGCCATCCGCCAGGTCTGCTCGCGGCATGCCGCGGCGGCCTGCCGCAGCTGGTCGAGCGTCCGCGGCAGTTCCATTTCGAGCAGCCGCGGGCGGATCGCCAGGCCCGATTCGGCATGCGCCGCGGCCACGATCTCGTCGGTCCGCGCGGCGAGCCGCGCGGCGTAGCGGTCCAAAAAAGCCGCGCTCGCCTCCACGGATAGCCGCGTCATCACCTCCGCGGCCGTCACCGCGGCGTCGAGGGCCGCATCGACGTCGGACCAGCCGCTCACCGGCCACACCGCGTCGCGGACCGCGCCCGCGGTGGGATCGAAGGCCCGAAAAGAATCGACGGCGGCGGCCGGCCGCCAGGCTCCGTCGATCAGCACCGGCTGCATGGTCGCGGACGGGTCCGTGTTCATGAAGCGATCCTCGCGGTGCCCCGCCACGACGAAGCCACCCCGGTCGGGGCCGGCGGCGTCAGGTAGGAGTCATAGGCCGTCTTGAGCACGAGGGCCGCGACCACCGCGACGAACACCACCCGCACGAAGGCCGCGCCATGCCGCAGGGCGAGCCGCGATCCGGCCCAACTGCCGGCGATGTTCGCCACGGCCATCGGCAGCGCGAGGCTCCACCACACGTTCCCGGTCCACGCGAACGTCGCCAACGCGCCGAGGTTCGTGGCCGCGTTGAGAATCTTGGCGGCGGCGACCGCATGCAGGAAGTCGAAGCCCAGCAGGCGGACGAAGAGGTGGATGAAAAAACTGCCCGTGCCCGGCCCGAAGAAGCCGTCGTACAGCCCGAGACCGGCCGCGATCGCGGTGCCGGCCGCGGCCTCAGCCCGCGGCGCGAGCCACGGCGCGTGCACCCGGCCCGCCTTGTGGTGGAGCACCGTGTGCACGAGCACCAGCCCGAGCATCACCGGCAGGAGCGGCCGCAGCCAGTCGCTGGAGACGATCGTCACGAGCCCGGCGCCGGCCAGCCCGCCGACAATCGCCGCCCCAATGGCCGGCCAGAGCATGCCCCACGGCAGACGGACGTGCCGGCCATACGACCCTGCCGCCTGGAGCGTGCCACAGACCATCGCCGCCTTGTTGGTGCCGAAGAGGGCGGCCGGCGGGGCCGCCGGGAACAAGCCGAGGAGGATGGGAACCGAGACGAGACCGCCACCGCCGGCGATCGAGTTGACGAAGCCCGCCGCGGCCGAGGCGACCGTCGCGACGACGAGGGGAATGTCGGGCGTCATGGGAAATCCGCGCTGCCACTCACGGGCGGCGTGCCGCGGCCTCGTTCCACGGCTGCCATTCGCCGCACCAGTCGCGCTCGTCGGTGTGGGGCCAGAGCCCGACGTGGACGAGCTTGTCGTCGCGGATCGGCGGCAGCGCGGGGGGCATCCGCCGGCACCGGCCCCAGCCGGCCTCGTGGCCGACATCCTGGTCGGGCCGCCAAAACATGCAGGTGCCGCAAGCCTGATCCGGGTGCGGCCGCGAATGCGTGTCAATCATGGCCGGCAGTCTACTCGGTCTTCACTTTTCCGGCGGCCATGCGTAGGGTTCCCGTACCGGATTCGCCGCCGCACGCGGCGGCAGGGCACAGGGGCACGACGCCGCACCACACAGGCGGCGATACCCATGCTCAACCGCAGCGCCGTGGTCATCGGCCACGAGCCGGCCTTCTACGGCTGGCTGAAGACGGCGGGCGTCGCCGGCGACGCGATCGCCGCCCGGCGCGAGATCGCCGACAAGACCGTCTACCTGATCGCCGGCTGCCACTTTCCCGAGGAGATCGAGGAGGTCATCGCCGACCTCTTCGAGGAGATCTTTCGCCGCGAACTCGCGGCCTGGCAGCCGGACGAGAAGCTGTGGCCCGACACCGCCGACTTCGACCTCTTCACCCGCTGGTTCACGGTCGAAGGCTTTTCCGTGGTGACGGATCTGGGCCGCGGTGCGATCGCCGACGAGACCGGGTGAGGCGGGTCAGCAGCAGCCCGCGTCGCCGGCACGGGCCGAAGGAACGGGCGACGGCTTCCGGTGCAGCGACGGAGATGTGCGAGTCCGCCGGGTTCCGTTCACAGCCCTTCCGCCCGCCACCGGGCTTCAACCATGTCAGCCATTTCCTTGGCCTGATCTTCCAGTTCCTCGAGCAGTTCCGCGTTCTCGTCGTCCTCGGCCCGGCGGGCGAGAAACAGCAGGTAGTTGGCCTCGTTCCGCCAGGCCTTGAGCCAGTCCGGGCGGGTCGAGACCGGGCGATGAATCAGGCTTTCGAGCCGCAGGAATTCGTCTCCGGAGAGGGTCATGATCCCAGAGTGTAACCGTGTTCTTGGGCGATGCACCTCCGGTTGCCACGCGGGTGTGTTGGGATTCCGACGGCGACGTCGTGCGACCGTCCCGAAAACTCGCCACCGCCGCGGAAGGTGGCTCCACGAATCACCCTGACCGACCGCCCATTGATGGCTCGTCAGCCGCCGGTCCCTTGCTGAACTGCTGTCGACCGTCTTATCCTTCGAACCGTCCTTGCCGCAGTCGTGTCGTGTCGCGTCAAGACCTGAACCCGATCGCCCGGCTCAGCCCCCGCGGCGGCCGGGCAGGGTCTTCCCCTTTCCTCTGCGAGCACAGCCGTGCGGATCGAACTGCTTCCATCGAGCGTCTCCGCCGGCGCCGACGCGCCGCAGTTTCTCTCGAGTTATCTCGTGAACGACGCCGTCTGCATCGACGGTGGGTCGGTCGGCCTGCTCGCCGACGTCGATCGTCAGCGAGCCGTGCGGCATGTGTTTCTCACCCATGCTCATCTCGACCATGTCGCCAGCCTGCCGCTGTTCGTCGAGAACGTGTACGAGCCCGGGCCGGAGTGCGTCGAAATTCTCGGCTCCGCCGAGACGCTCGGCAGCATCCGCCGCGATCTCTTCAACGACCGAATCTGGCCCGATTTCTTCCGGCTTTCGACGCCGCACGACGCCTTCCTGAGGGCGACGCCGCTCGCGCCGCTCAAGGCGGTCGAGCGGGCGGGACTGCGGATCACGCCGGTGCCCGTCACGCACTCCTGCGAGACGCTGGCGATGATCGTCGACGACGGCAGGTCGTGCGTGGCCTTCGCCGCCGACACGGGCCCGACCGACCTCCTGTGGCATGAACTCGCCGCCCGGCCGACGCTGCGGGGTGTGTTCCTGGAGTGCAGTTTCCCCGACATGCTCGGAGACTTCGCGTCGCGCATCGGGCATCTTTGCCCGACCACGTTCGCCGCCCAGCGGGCCCGGCTGGCGGCCGACGTCCGCTGCTTCGCGATGCACCGCAAGGCCCGCCACGCCGCCACGATCGCCCGCGAGCTTGCGGCACTCGGCCTGCCCGGCGTGGAACTGGCTCGGCCGGGCGTGGTGTACGACCTCGAGCCGGACGGTCAGCCCGACCTCCGCCCGCGCAGGGCGTAGCTCGTCACCGTCCCCCTGCCCTTGAGCTCCACGGCCACCGGATCACCGAACAGATAGTCGTCCTGCAGCCGCACCCGCACCGCGTCGGTCACCTGAATCCCGTTCGGCTCGGCCACACCCTGGATCCGGGACGCGAGGTTCACGACATCGCCCCACAGGTCGTAGCTGTACTTCCGCCGCCCCACGATGCCGGCCACGACGGTGCCGGTGTGCATGCCGATCCGCAGCCGCAGGTCGAGCCCCGAGACCGCCGCACTCTCCGCGATCGCGGCCAACGCCTCGACCGCGAACTCGGCCACCTGCTGGCAGTGGGTGGGGCTGCGGTCGGGCACGCCCCCCACCACCATGTAGCAGTCGCCGATCGTCTTGATCTTCTCGAGCCTGTGCCGTGCGGCCAACTCGTCGAACCGACCGAACACGTCGCTGAGCATGTCCACCAGCTGCCGTGGCGGGAGCCGCGTCGCCAGCTCCGTGAACCCGACGATGTCGGCGAACAGCACCGTGACCTCCGGAAACGTCTCGGCGATCGTCGACTCTCCGCGCTTGAGCCGGTCGGCGATGAGCACCGGGAGCATGTTCTCCAGCAGCTTCTCCGAGCGGTCTCGCTCCTCGTCGAGCTCGGCGGCCCGGGCCTCGGCGGTCGCGGTCTGCATGCGGGCGGTGTCGAGGGCGGCCGAGAGCGCGTCGGCCATGCCGTCGATCGACTGGCCGAGCCGGCCGATCTCATCCGCACCGGTGATCCGGCTGCGGGCCGCGAGATCACCGGCTGCGACCCTGACTGCGGCTTCAACGATCCGGCGGCCCGGCGCGATGAACCGGCGGGAGAGCACCACGGCGAGCCCGCCGAACGTCGCGAGCATCAGGGCGGAGCTGACGATCAGGAACCACATGAGAAAGTCCGACCAGTCGCTGATGGCCGCCAGTTCGCGGGCGGTGCGGTTCGCGAGCAGGTCGCGAAACCGGCCGATGGGCTGCATGATCCGCGCCTTCGCCGCGAAGTAGTCGGCGTCGTAAAGGGTGGCCGTGGCCCGCACCCGAGCCGCCTCGTCGCCGCGGTCGTCCACGGCCTTCATCGCGGCCGCCTCGATCCGCGCCAACTGGTCCGACTCGACCTTGGCGTCCTTGAGGAGAGCGTATTCCTCGATCGTGATTCCGGCGTCGATGAGCCGCTGCTCGAGCGACCTGGCACCCTCTGCGCTCATCGGCTCTTCCACGGCGCGGGTCACGACCTGGTCCCAGTAGCCGCTCTCGTAGCCTGGCGGTACCGCCCGCCGGCCGTCGCGGATATCGAGCACCTGGTCGAAGAACCGGCGAAACCGCGCGTCGCCCGTGGCGGCGTAGGCCCGCGCAAACCGCGTCAGGAGTTCGGAGGACTGGAGCAACTCCTCGGCCAACCGGTCGCTGTGAAACCGGCGTTCCTGGGCTCGGGCGACGAGGGCGTCGGTGGCCTTGAGGCCGAACGCCGCCACCGTCACCGCAGCCGCGATGACCGCGACGACCGCGAGCAGAACGACGATCAGACGGGAGACGCTCATCGGGTGCCGGGCCGGGATGGGGTGGGGCCGCCGTGCGGAGCCGCGTGCCCGCGAGCGGATCCCGCCGGCTCAGCGTCCGCATAGTCACGTGCGGCAGCCTGGAGGTAGTGGTTGAAGTCGGCATGAGACCGGGCCAGGTCGAGCACCCCTTTCCGGCGGAGGGCGTAGACCTCGACGTCGGTCAGGGCCCGGATCGTGGCGGCCCGGGGGACATCCCGGAGGATGGCCCCCGGCTGCAGGAGGACGTAGGCGTGTGGAGTCTCACCGCAGGCCGCGTCGGGAACACCGATCACGCAGGCTTCGCGGACTGCCGGGTGCTCGGCGATCGCCGCCTCCACCTCGAGCGGAGCGATCTTGTTCGCGAGGCCGTCCGCCATGCGGACGATCACGTCCTTTCGCCGCCCCACGAACCAGAGATAGCCGTCCTCGTCGAAGCGACCCAGATCCCCGGTGTGAATCCAGCCTTTCTGCCAGGTCTTGCGGGTCATGGCCGACTCGTTCCAGTAGCCGTCCATGACCCCGGGCCCGCTGACCCGGATTTCGCCGACCGTCCCGGTCGGCACGTCGGCACCGTGCTCGTCCACCACCGCCACGTTCACTCCGTGCACCGGCGGGCCGACCGACCCCGGCTTCTTGCGGCCGAAGGGGGGATTCATGGCATACGGCCCCGTCTCCGTGGAGCCACACTGCTCGGTGACGGCCACGCCAGTCAGTCGCTCGAACGATTTCAAGAGCCGGGGGGGAACACGGTCTCCGCCGGCCAGGCAGAGCCGGAGGTGGCCGAAATCGCAGGCCTTGAAGTCGGGGCTCGCCATCAGCAATGACAGGCCAGCGGGCGTGAGCGTCAGGAACGTCTTGGCAGGCGGCCGGCGGAGGGCGTCCACGAAGTTGCCGGCGGTGAACCTGCCGAGCAGGCTGACCCGACCGCCGACCCAGAGGGTGGGCAGCAACTGGCAGCGGAGCGCGAACGGCCGTGAGATGGATGACGCAATCAGCGCGACGTCGTCCGCGGTGAGCGTGACCCGCGCGAGGTACTTGTTGATGCCGGTGGACAGGGCCCCATGCGACAGCACGACCCCCTTGGGCCGGGCCGTCGTCCCCGAGGTGTAGATCATGACGGCCGGAGCGTCGTCGTGCGGAACCTCGGCGGGCAGCGTGCGTTCGGCCCCGAGCAGCGACGCGAACGGCCGCCGGCTCCCGGTCGGGGCCGCGGCCCCGACGACGACCACCCGGGGCATCGTTTCGAGGACGCCCGCCTCCTCGAGACCGGCAATGCGTTCGTGGTGGGCGATCAGAATCGCCGCGCCGCTGTGGCCGATCGCGTAGCCGATCTGCAGCGGGTGGTATTGGTAATCGAGCGGCACGACGACCAGCCGCATCCGGAAGCAGGCGAGGTAGCAGGCGACCGCCTCCAGGCCGTTCGGCAAGAGCAGGGCCACCCGATCCCCTTCCTCGAGTCCGATGGCCGCCAGGCCCGAGGCCAGCCGCGACGCGAGCTGGTCGAGCTCCGCGGCCGTGGTCCACGATCCGTCGCACTCGAGGATCGGGCGGTCGGGGTCGGTCTCGACCGAACGATTCAGCAGGTGCTGCAGCATGAGGACGAGGGTCCTGGGTGTCGCGGAACGCGCAATCTTACGCGAAGGCCGCGGACTGCCTCCGGTATAGTGCAGCGACCGCCGCTGCCACAAGCAGCGGACGGCCCCAAGGAAAGCCCGCACCATCGTGGTCGCCGCGCCCACCGTCGATCCATCCGCCACCGGCCGCCCGAAATCCGACACGGCCGGCCGCGAGGGCGTGATCCTGCTCGCGCTGGCGGCCCTCCATTTCATCGGGCTCGTGGACTTCATGATCGTCATGCCGTTGGGGCCACAGCTGCTGGCGGACCTCGGCATCGATGCCCGTCAGTTCAGCCGCGTCGTGTCGGCCTACACGCTCTCCGCCGGCATCGCCGGATTCCTCGCGGCGCCGTGGCTCGACCGCGTGCCACGGAAGACCGCCTACATCGTGTCGTCGCTCGGCCTGCTCGCGGGCACGGCGGCGTGCGGCCTCGCCTCCACTTCCCCGCGGCTGCTGGCCGCGCGGTGCGTGACCGGCGGCTTCGGCGGCGTCCATGGGGCGCTGGCCCTCGCGATCGTGGCCGACGCGTTTCCTCCCGCACGCCGCGGCCGCGCCACCGGCATGCTGATGTCGGCTTTCGCCGTTGCGTCGGTGGCGGGCGTGCCGCTCGGCATCGTGCTGGGCAGCAGATTTGGCTGGCAGGCGCCGTTCTTCACCCTGGCGGCACTCGGGCTGCCGCTCGTCGCCCTCGCCGCATGGGTGCTGCCCCCCGTGGACACGCCCGCGGAAGGCATCCGCCGGAACCCTTTCGCCCACCTGCTCGAAACGGTCGCGGCTCCCGCCCATCGCCGCGCCTTCGCCCTGATCGCGCTGCTCATGGTCGGCGCGTTTTCCGTCATCCCCTTCATCGGCACGGCGTTCGTGGCCAATGTGGGCGTGACCGAACGGCAGCTCCCGGCCGTGTTCATCGCCGGCGGACTGCTCGCGCTGGTGAGCACGCCACTCGTCGGCCGGCTCGTCGATCGCTACGGTGCCGGATCCGTGTTTCGCGGCATCGTGCCCGTGTCGGCCGCGATGATGGTGGTGCTGACGAATCTGCCCGCGGTGGGAATCGCCGTGGCGGCCCCGATGGCAGCCGTGCTGATGGCGGCCAACGCGAGCCGGATGGTGACGGCGATGGCGCTGATCATGTCGAGCATCGAGCCGCGGCGCCGTGGCAGTTTCATGTCGGTCAACTCGGCGGTGCAGCACGTCGCCAGCGGCCTGGGCACCACGCTCGGCGGCATGATCGTCGCGGGGGGCGCGGGCGAGCCGCTGCGGAATTTCGGGACCGTCGGCATGCTCGCCGCCGGTGCGACCATCGCGAGCCTGTGGCTCGCCGCCCGCATCCGGCCGCTGGACGAGCCTCCTCAGAGGTGGCGATGACTCAGGGCATGGGTCGGAGAGGGGAGGCTCAGCCGACGAACACTCCGCGTTTGTTACCGCTGGTGAACCCGCGAATCTGCCCGTTCACGAGGGTCGACCGCAGCGTCCAGGGGTTGCCGCTGCCGTCGGCATACGCGAACAGTTGGATCGTCGGGCTCGTGCCGGGTCCCGACGCGACCAAGACCTGGCCGGCCCGGGCCGCCACGCGCACGCCGCCCTTGAAGGCCAAGCCGAGATTCCTGGTCGACACCAGCGCGCCCGTCAGGCCGTTGTAGATGCTCACGGTCGGCTTGTTGTCCAAGCCGACGACCACATCGGCCAGACCATCGCGGTTCATGTCGGCCGCGGCGACGTACACGCCGTTGCCCCCGAGAACGGTGAAGGACCTCAGCAACGCCGCCTGCGGCTGCTGCAGCGGCACCGGCACGTTGCTCGCGGTCAGGAGCCGCCCGCTGAAGATCGAAACCCGTGCCGGGCCACCCGTGCCGCGGCCCACCACCACGTCGCCGTAGCCGTCGCCGTCGACATCGCCGCCGGCCACGCGAACGCCCGCCCGCACCCCCGCCCCGAACGGCTGGAAGGATTGGAGCAGCGTGCCGCGGCGGCCGTTGTAGATCGTCACCTGGCTCTGCCGGTTACCGGCCGAACCCACGATCACATCCGCGAAGCCGTCGCTGTTGACGTCGGCCGTGGCCACGAACACGCCGGGCCGAGCCGCCGGCCCCGTGACGCGGGCGACGACCGGAAACATCCTCGCCACCTGCCAGATCACCGAGTTCGTCCTGCCATCGACCACGATCACGGTGTCTCCCCCGCCGAGGCCGGCACCATAGACGTAGTCCACGACTCCGTCGGCGTTGATGTCGCCCGTGGCCGTCCGCCATTCCCCGAAGTAGTTCGGCAGGAGCTGGCCGGGCGCGGTCTTCACGCTGGGGATGACGTCCACGCCCGGATCACGGAACTCGAGCACCGGCCGCGTGTTCACCCCCTCCCCGGAGACCGTGAAGATCGCCGGGTTGGTGGCCGACGCCGCCTGCGACACGGCCGGGTAGTCGATCCGGTAGACGTGGCTCGTCGGTCCCGGCGCCACGTCCTCGGTGCGGAACCGAGTCTGCATGTCGCTGGCCCCCGTGCCGTCCACGTAGGAGGCGAACCGGGCGGTGAGATCCTCATCAGTCGCCAGCGCGAAGTTGGTGAACAATCCCGCCGAGGGCACGTTCCCGGTAGCGGTGGTGGTAAGCAGCGTCGTGCGGCCGGTCTGCAGGTCGCGGACGAACACGCCCCCCTTGAACGCCCTGTCGTAGACCCCCTGCACGAGGTTGTTGGCGGTGCTCGAGAACATCACGAACCGGCCGCTCTCGCTGATCGTGCTGAGCACGTCGCGGGCGCCGGCGGGGGTGGGCGATCCGAGCGTGGCCTTGTTGCCCGAGGCATTGGCGGAAAACCCGACTGAGACGAGCGACGTGGTGCCCGTGGCCGCGGCGGCCCAGTTGATCTTCCGGACCCAGAGGTTCGAGAAGCCGCCGAGGATGAAGTTCAGCGGCAGCGGCACCTGCGGCGGATTCTGCGTGAAGAGATAGGGCGCGGTGAAGCCGGGCTGGTAGAAGTTGTTGGCGGCCGTGTCGAACAGGAACGTCGAGCCATCGGCCGACATGCCGCCGAAGCTGGCGATCCGGTTCGTGTTGGCCAGGCCGTCGGGGGAGTTGACGAGCGCGGCCTTGCCGGTCGAGACGGCCGGGTTGGCCGAGGTGAACTGGAAGCCGTAGATGTCGAACGGGTTGGCCTGGTAGGTCGTCCAGTTCAGGCCGCCGCTTCCGCCGATGATCGAGACCGGCGCGAGATCCGCCGTCACGTTCGTCCAGCCCTGCACGAGGTTGCCGGCCGACGAGGTGAACGCGATCGTGCGGCCGTCGTTGCTGACGGAGTGGTTCTGCGAATCCCAAAACTCCGTCGGCGGAGCGCCGTCGAAGAACGGATCGACCGAGCCCTTGAAGAAGTCGGGCTGGGCGATGCCCGCCGCCTGCGTAGGGTCCTGCCAAAACCGGCTCACGAGCAGGTTCGTGCCCGAATCGACGTCGTTGGTGAACACGTCGAGCGAGAAATCGGAGTCGGTGGTACCCGCCACGATGTCGCCCGACTTCCGCCGCGTGCTGTAGACCACGCGGTTGCCCGCCCCGCTGATCTGACTGAACATCGGCTCGAAGAGCTCCGCGAACTGGTTTCCGGCCACGGGCCCCTGATAGTTGCCGAGGGCAGCCTCGCTGTTGCTCGTGACGCTCACCGTTTTCGCCGACCACGGCCCGCCGCCACCGAAGCCGGTCGCAGCGGCGACGAAGCAGTCGAGCGTCCAGTCGACGTTCGTGCTTTCCTGATCGAGGATGAGCGGGTTCACCGTGTCGATCCAGCCGGCCGGAACGAAGCTGTCGTAGAGCACCCGCGTGCCGTCGTCGCTGATGCCCTTGTTGAGCGTGAGCGACTCGACGGCCTCCACAAACCCATGCCATTGCTGCGTGGGGGCGGGAAAGTACTCCTGGGCAAACACGCCGGCGGCCATCGGCTGCCCCACGATCGGCGTGGGCACGCCGGGCGGCGAGAGCGCCACGGCCTGCTGCTGGCCCTTCGCATTCAGGCGGCTGACCAGCGAGATGTTGTTGGCCGGATCGGCGTCGAGAGCCCGCCAGACGAACACGTCGACGGTGCCGTTCTGGAGGTTCTGCCAGGCCGGCGTTCCCGCGCCAGACTGGGGCGGGCGATAGGTCGCCTGGTCGTTGGCCAGCGGCACGGAGGCGTCGTATTCGTTGGCTGCGATGATCGAGTCGAAGACCACGCTCTGGCCGTCGGCGCTGAGGTCGGCCGTGAGGGGCTCGAACATCGGCCAGAGGCCGTATCCGGGCACGTACGTGGAGCCGGCGGGCCCGGCGAAGGCATAACCGGCCGACTGCACGACGCTCCCCGCCCGGTGGGTGACGAGCCTCGTGAGGCCTGCCTGGGTGTCGAGCCAGAACAGATTCGGGTTGGGCGACGGGATGGTCTGCTGGCCGGCGATCACGTTGGTGTCGGTGCTGGAGAACAGCACGTACCGCCCCATCTCGCACACGTCCACGAGCGTGGCACCCGCGGGAATGGGAAACTGGTCGTAGGCGGGCACGCTGCCCGAGGCGGCGCGAGCCGCCGCCAGATCGACGATCGTGGCCGCGAGATTGAGCCGCGCCTCGAGCCGTTCTGCGGACGCGAGCCGCCCGCGCCGCGCGGGACGGGTGGCGGCGCGGCGCGATGTGCGGGTGAGGAGCGAAAAGAGCTTCGAGGGTCGCATCTGAGTCCTTTGCCAGGGTCGGGAAAGCAGGGTCGATGATTCAGGGTCGATGAAGACGGCGGCGGGGCGTCCGGCCACCAGAAGTCATGGAATCGAGAAGATCCGGGCCGGCCCGGTCACCAACGGGCCCTTGAAGGCATACCACTCGCGGGCAAGCAGGGACGGCCGCGGCATGTCAGACGACTTCACGTCGATGCGGAGGTCGCCCGGGCTGTTGCCCCAGTAGCCGCGGATGTCGACCGTGGCCCCCTGGGCGATCCAGATTTGGACCGGCCCGGTGTCCACCTCAAAGTCGAAGATTTCACGATCGCGGGCCGTGCTGTTGGTCATGTCGATCTCGAGCCGGCCGCTGAGCTGCAGCAGGCTCGTGCTGAGGTTGAGCCCGTCCTCCACGGGAGCGAAGACCCGCACCGACTCCATCGCGATGCTCGCGTTGGTGAGATCGAAGCCGTCGTCGCCCGAGTGATTGACGGTCACCGTCCTGACCCTCCACTCCTGAAACACCGCGCCGACCACCGACACGGCGTCGATGTCGTCCCGCGTGTTGCCGTCACCGTCGCCGCCGCGCGGGTCCGTTCGACCCAGATAGTTGGCCGTGATGCTTTCGGCAACGAACGACCAACTGATCGACTGCCGGCGGAGGTTCTGGGATGACACGTTGTCTTTCGTCGCGGTCCGCGTGCCGCCGCAGAAGAAGACGCCGCCGTTGTTGGCCACCGCCACCGGCTGGTTGGCGTCATCGGCCGCCTGGAAGACGACGTTTTGCGCCCGGAGCGACGATCCCGCGTCGAAAATCAGGGCCCGGGCCGTGAGCAGCCGCCAGCGTCCTGCGCCGTTGCGGATCCGCACCTCGACGCCGTCTTCGATGGTCAGCGTCACGCCCCGCCGCACATGCACCTCGGCCGTGATCACGTAGATCGCGCCCGCGGAAAACGTCACGTCGCCGGTGAGGTCGCTCGACAGCTCGACGAACCCATTGACCGCAGGCGGGAGGACGAACGGCGGCAGCGACTGCACGACGGAAGCCTGAGCCGCGGGCGGCGGCACGATCGCCATTGGCGAAACCGAAGCGAACACCACGGGCGTCACCGCAATCGGGGCGACCACGGGTGGCGGGGCCAGGGTCACGCCCACGGAGATCGCCGACGGATTGGCCCCCACGCCACCGACGGCCCGGATCGCGGCGGCACGGCTGCCTGCCCGCACGGCGCCGGTCGAAAAGAGGAGCGTGACCGGCGTCTCGGGGCCGCCGTTCGGGGCGCCGACCTTTGTCGAGACGGCATACCACCCGGCCGCCGGCGCCCCGGCGGGCTGGCCGGCCACGGTGATCCGCGCCGCGACGCGGTTGGTGGCCGCTGCGGCCAGGGATAGCGCCGCAGCGTCGCTTGGCTGCGGCTGGCCGCCACGGATTGCGACCGTCTGGCCGCCGAGAGAAAGATCGATCCGGACGTTCGCCCGCGCGGGCATGAATGTCGGCGCCTGCCTGCCATTCCAATAGGTCAGGCCACCCGTGGCCTCGAGCCGCAGAGAAGTCGCGTCGGGGAGCGACGGCACGACGACGTCGACGGACGAGGTCCAGGCGCGATGCTTCGCCGTGAAGGCCGCGACGACGGCGGCGGACGAAGTCGTCAGTGCGGCGACCTGCCCAGGACGTGGCGGGGCAACAGCCGCGAGCAGCACCGGAGCAGGCCCATCGCCCAGGGGCGGCGGCGTCTCCGGCAGCACGGACGAGCTGGCGAGGTTGACCCGCGACTCGAGCCGCTCCACGCCCATGCCGTTATCCGCGCGAAGTGATGAAGTCGCAGATAAGAGCCGCTGGCCGAACAGGATTTTGATCATGCCCAACCGCCTTCGCTCGAGACTACCGAGCCGCTCGTGACCAGTCAAACTTCGAGTTTTAACCCACGGGAGCCGGATTTCGGAATCTCCGGCGTTGGCTTGATCACGTCGGCGGAGGCCAAGACGACGCCGCGACGAACCATCGGCATCGTGAACCCCAATCCTCTCCTGAGGCGACGGCACTGGGCGAAAAAATCGGGAATAACTCCCCAGCAGACCAGGCGTCGCGGTTTGAGAGTTGCAGGTGAGCCCACCCGGGCGCGGTCAGCGACCTGAAAACGCGGGCGGAAGCGGCATTGATCAGGCTATCCTACGGGGGCCGGACTATGCTTTCGGGCTCCTCGCCCCTACCCACGACGATGCTGGCATCATGCTGAAAGCCTACGCGGGTCAGTGGTGTCTTATCACCGGGGCCTCCTCGGGCATCGGAGCCGAGTTTGCCCGGCAGTTGGCCGTCCGGGGAATGCATTGCGTGCTGGCGGCCCGACGGGAAGATCGCCTGCGGGCCTTGGCGCAGGAACTCGGGGCGGCCCACGGCACCCGCTGCGAGATCGTTTCCGCCGACCTGTCACAACCCCGTGCGGGTCGGGAACTGCTCGCCGAGGTGTCCCAGCGCGGCATCGCTGTGGAGCTGCTGGTCAACAACGCGGGGTTCGGGATGGTTTCGTCCCTGGATGAGACCGACGTCGCGCGGGCCCTGGAGTTGATCCAGGTCAATGTCGCGGGCCTGACCGAGCTGACGCTTCTGGCTGCGAAGGAGATGGCGCACCGCGGGCACGGCGGAATCATCAACATCGGATCGATCGTGTCGTTCCAGCCCGTGGGCTACATGGCGGTCTACGCGGCGAGCAAGGCGTACGTGCTGCATTTCAGCGAGGCGCTGTGGGCGGAGCTTCGGGCCCATGGCGTCACGGTCACGACCCTCTGCCCGGGAACGACGCGGACCGAGTTCTTCGACCAGTCTGGGGTTCCCGGATGGGCCGAGCGAAACCGCGGCCAGGATGTGACGTCGGTGGTCCGCACCGGACTGAAGGCCTTCGATTCCGGACGCCACTATGTGGTCTCGGGATGGACCAACTATCTCGTGTCGCTCGCCGTGCGGCTGGCCACGCGGGCCACGGTGGTCAAATCGAGCATGTCGGTCTTCCGCCCGCGGCGCCCGTGATGCGGCTCGTCAGGCCAGGGCCGCCGGCACCGCCCCCGCCCGGAGCGTCACTCGCATCGTGTCGGTGCAGGCGTCGACGGTTGCGCCCGCCCGGACAGCCCAGTGGAAGCCCACGGCGCGGTGGCGCGACCGCGTGCCGCGGAAGACCGCCCCGCCTTCAGCCGACGGTCGAAACGACGTCGGCGAGATACCGCTCGAGATCCGGCCCCAGTCCGCCAGCCCGGATCGCCTCGTCCACCTGCGCTCGGAGGGCCTCGACGCACTCCGCCGGCGTGGCCTCGTCGGGCAGTCCGACGACCGCGTCGAGCGGGTTGTCGGTGTCACCAGAGAGAAACCGGAACAGCTGGTTGATCGAGGCCAGGAGCGGACTGTTCGTGCGCGTGGCGGTGTCTTCCAGCAGCGTCCCGACCAGCTCGGCGTTCAGCGCCAGCCGCCGCTGAACCTCCGCGGCCGTGGCGGCCCGGAAGCCCGACTCGTCCTTGAGCGATGCGAATCGTTCCGCATCGATCGCGAGCACGTCGAGACGACAGGCGGCCGTGGCCATGACGGTCGCGACCGCCGGCTGGCCGCGCCACATGCCGATCTCGCCGAGAACGGTGGGCGCGGCGAGCGTCGCGACCTGAACCGGCACGGGCGCGGCGGCGGTGGACCGCATCACCGCCAGCGGGGATGAAGCCGACAGCACGACGTACATCTCGCCCACCGTCTGTCCCTGCCGGATGAGCGCGTCGCCCGCGGCGAGGTCGATGTCGCGACGCTCGAACGGGCGGCCCGTGCCGTCGCCGCCGTCGAGCAAGTGGAGCAGGATGGCGCCGATGAGGCGGTCCGCGGTGAGGTCGGCGGGGGCGGCGCGGTAGGCGGCCTGCAACGCGGCCACGTCGGGCCGCCGCCGGATCGCGTCCCGCGCGGACGACCGGGTCCGAGGCTCCCAGATCGTCGGCGTGCGCACGAGCCGCGCATGCCAATCCACCCGCTGTTCCTCGAGCGCGGCGGGAATCTGTCCGCCCGGAAACAGCAGGTCGCGGGTCGGCGGATCGAAGTGCCGCGCCACGTGGCCGGCGACCGTGGTGTCGGCCATTGCCGCCGTCAACGGCACGATCCGCCGGGCGATCTCCTGGCCCATGCGCCGCACCCGCGGCGACGGGGGCCGCTCCTCCAGGCGGCGCTCGTACGCGTCGCGAAACCGCTCGTGAGCGGCGAGATCGCGGGGCCCGCGGGCGAGGCCGGTGAGCCCGGCGACCTGGTAGAGGATCGTGCACAACTCGGTGGCGATCAGCCGGCCGCGAGCGCCGTCCGGTCGCACGCCGCAGGCGGCGTAGCCCCGCCGGAGCGACTCGATGAACGCCGTCGCGACATAGGCGTAATCGGCCTCGTATCCGGGCAGCACGCGAACGCCCCCCGCGTCGCGTCGCACCACGCCCGCGACATGGTGCCGAAGGTTGACAAGCCCCACGAGTTCCTCGAGCGCGGTCGCGTCTCTCGAGAGCCGGAGCGCACCGCTGAAGAAGTCGCCCGTGCCGAAGATCCGCTCACCGGCGCGGAAGTGCCCCTCGTTGCGATACGACGTGGTCACGATCGAGCCGACCCGCAGCGACCCGTAGATGCCCCCCCAGGCGAAGCCGATCGCGTCGCGAAGATAGCGGCCGCGGTGGACGCGGAGGTTGCGCAGCGTGCAGAAGTGCCATGCCAGGCGACGCATGGCCGAGCGCCGCACGTCGTCCCAGTTCAGGGCGTCGAGCGGGGCGACGTCGCGGGACGAGACATAGGCCTCGAAGGTGCCCAGCGCGGCGCCGGCGGTGCGGGATGCTGTCGACATCGGCGCGGGGGCGGGCCGTGCTCCACCGCGAACCTTCTCGGGAAAGACCCGAGCAACGAGGCTCGCAGGCACGGGAAAACGTAGCCCGGTCGATGGTTCCTCTGCAACCGGGGGCCGCTCGATCGCGGGCCGCTACGGCCACCGATCCGCGTCACGCGAGGGGAGAAAACCTGCGACCGCCGCGTCAGCTCAGGCGGCGGATGAGCCACCAGCCGACGGCCAGCTGCGCGATCAGCGCGAGGAGCCCGGACTGCGGGCTGCCCGTCGCCAGTTGCAGCCCGCCGAATGCGAGGCTCGCGGCGCAGCCCGAGAGCTTCGTGCCGACCTGCAAGAGACCGAACGACACGCCAGCATGGCCGGGCGGGGCCAGCACGGCGACGGCCGCGCGCAGCAGGCTCTGAATGCCCCCGAGCACCAGCGCCAGCAGGACGGCGAGACCATAGAGTTGCTGCGTCGAGTTCACGAACCAGGCGACCACGAGCACGCCGATCCAGCCGCCGAAGCAGAGCACAGTGGCCGGCCTCCTGCCGAACCGCGTCGAGAGCCAGCCGACGATGATCGCGCCGGGCAGAGCCACCGCCTGCACGAGGAGCACGAGCCGCACGAGCGCGGGGCCGTCGAGGTCGAACCGCTGCAAGGCGAGACTCGAAAACTGCGCGATCGCCGTCTGCACGCCGCCGAGGGCGAGCATCGCACCGCCGAGGACTGCGGCGAACGCGCGGTCCGCGGAACCGGGCGCCGCGCGGCACAGGCTCGAGGCGAATGCACCGAGTTCGCGGCCGGGCGTGGCGGCATGCCGTGCGCCGCTGCCATGGTCGAATCGGGCGACGGCTGCCGGCACGGAGAACACGAGCCACCAGGCCGCCGTGACGGCGAAGGCGAGCCGGACGCCGCCCGCCTCGTCGAGACCGAGGCGGGCATGGGCGGTGAAGACGGCCGTGGCGATCACCAGCGCGATCGCGCCGCCCGCATAGCCGGCGGCGAAGCCGTAGGCGGAAAGCCGATCGGCATCCCGATCACCGGCGATGCGTCGCAGCAGGCTGCCGGTGAACACCTGCGCGACGTCGAACCCGACACATGCCGCGACGACCGCGGCCACGACGGCGATCCGGGCCTGGGGCGGCGCGGCTGCCAGCATGAGGAAGCCCCCGGCGCCCACGCAGGTGGCGATGATCAGCGCCCGCTGGTGGCCGTCACGGCGATCCGCCCAGGCGGCGACCCACGGCACCAGCACGGCCGACGCGAGCATCGCCGCCGCGAGCGTCCAGGCCCAGATGACCCCGGCCTCGACGCCCCACACATGCTTCGCGAACACCAGGTTCTCGACATAGGCCACGACGAGCGTGATCAGCACCGTTGAGAACGCGCTGGCGGCCCAGTCGAGCAGGATCCAGGCACGGCGGGCGAAGCGGCCGTGGCGTGACAACGGAGGCGGTTGGTGGGTCATGCCGACGAATCCAGGCGGGACCGAAGTCCGGAAACGCCGCGGCGACCGCTGGCGGTCGGGCCGTCGGCAGGGCTCTGCTTCCGAGCTGCTCACCCAGGCCCACCGCGGGTCTCACATCGTGCTGAAAGCCTACGCGGGTCGCTGGTGTCTTGTCACCGGGGCCTCCTCGGCCATCGGAGCCGAGCTTGCCCGGCCGTTGGCCGCCCGGGGAATGCATGGCGGGCTGGTGGCCCGACGGGAAGATCGCCTGCGGGCATTTGGCACACGAACTCGGGGCCGTGATCGGCGGCAGAATCGTCGAGCGCATCGTTGGCCAGTGCCTCGAGAGCGCCGCTCAGGAGCCTGAGGCGCATCGCCTGCGCATGCCAAGCCAACGCTGGTGCGCGGCCGAGGCCGGATCCTGCCCGGCACCCGCTTGCCCGTGAGCCGCGGGCCAGCCTATCCTGCGACGGCGTCTCGGTCGCGAGAGATGGCCACGCCCAGCGGATCTCGACGTCATTTCCACTGCACCGCATGCACCCGCCGTCGCATCGCGGCGCATCGATCTCGATGCCCTGCGGAGCTTCGCCATGCTGCTGGGCGTCGCCCTGCATGCGGCGCTGAGCTTCGTGCCGTTTCCCTGGCCCGTGCGCGACACCGAGCGGAGCGACCTGCTGGTCCTGATCATCGGGGCCGTGCATGGCTTCCGGATGCCACTCTTCTTCCTGCTGAGCGGCTATTTCACGATGCTCGTCTTCAGCCGCCGCGGGCTGGCGAGCCTGCTCGAGCAGCGGTTCACGCGGATTTTCCTGCCGCTGGTCATCGCCACCCTCACGATCGTGCCGCTCGACACGGCGATCGAGGGCCATGCCTTGCGAACGAACCGGCGTGATCCCGCCCTCGTCGCCATGCTCTCGGGCGACGAGGCGGCGGTGCGTCAGCGGCTTGCGTCACCCGGTGCGGCCGACCGCAAGGACGCCTTCTGGGGCCTCACGCCGCTTGCGTGGGCCACGATGCGCGGTGACCCAGGAATCGTGGCGGCCGTGCTCGACTCCGGCGGCGATCCCAGCGAACGGGATGGCGGCGGCAACACGCCGCTTCACCATGCCGCCTATTTTGGTCGGGACGCGTCGGCCAGGCTCCTGATCGATCGGGGGGCGGACTCGACCGCCACGAACACGGTCGGCCGGCTGCCGGCGGCGATGATGAGCCTTCCGGCCGATCTCGTCAGCGAACTCGCGCCCCTCTTCGACATGCATCCGGTCGGCGTCGACGAGGTTCTCGCCGGCCGCGAGCGGCTGGGTGCCCTCCTGCTCACGGGTCCGAATCCAGAGGGCACGCTCGGCGGGCCGCTCGACCGGGCGACGCTCGCCTGGTCCGCGATCCTGTCGGCGGAATGGCTCCGGGTGCACGTCGGCTCATGGTCGTTGCACCTCGTGCAGACGAACGTCTTCCACCACCTCTGGTTCCTCTGGTTTCTCTGCTGGCTGGTCGCCGCCTTCGCGTTCCTCGCCGCGACGGGCCTCCTGCCGACGGGCCGCCACCGCTGGTGGCTGGTGGCGGTCTCGTGCGTGCCGCAACTCGTGATGGGCATGTCGATGACAGCGGGCTACGGCCCCGACACATCGTTCGGGATTCTGCCACGGCCGCACGTGCTCGCCTTTTACGCCTGCTTCTACTTCTTCGGCATCGCGACCTTCGCCGCGGAGGGCCTCGACACACGACTCGGCCGTCACTGGAAGCTGCTGCTGCCGACTGCGGTCGCGCTGTTCGTGGTCGGCATCGCGACGATGCACGACCGGCTGCTCGCCAGCGTGCTCCAGCCCGCCTACGCGTGGGCGATGTCACTGGGGCTGATCGGGCTGTTCACCCGGTTCTGTTCCCGGCCCAGCCCGCTCGTGTCGTGGCTGGCCGACGCCTCGTACTGGATGTACCTCGTGCACCCGCCGCTCGTGATGCTGGCGCAGATGATCGTCCGCTCGTGGCCCATGCCCGCAGACCTGAAGTTTCTCGTCGTCATGGCGCTGGTGACGCCGGTGCTGCTGCTCAGCTACCGCTATGGCGTCCGCCACACGGCGATCGGCAGCCTGCTCAACGGCCCGCGCGGCGTCGCTCAGCACCGCACCAGGCCTGCGCGATAGAGCTTGTCGAACACTCAATGGCGGCCCACAGGGGCTGCGATCTCGCCACGAATCCGTCCGGTCGCGGGATCGCCCGACGGCGCATGAACGTCGATGCTGGACAGAACCTCGACTGGCGACCACGACGCCGGCTCGATGGCGGCGGTGCGTTGAACGCGGCGACCGGCCGACCTGGCCCCGCCACGATACATCCGGATCTGCCCCATTCAGTGCCGCGGCTACGTGGCGAAACGGCGGGCTGCCGACCTGCCCGCATCGAGCGCGGCTGAAACGCAAAAAACCCCCGCAAAGCCCGGCCGAGCCGGGACTTCGCAGGGGTCTTCTGTTGAGAGGCTCCGGTCGGAGTCGAACCGACGATGGCGGATTTGCAATCCGCTGCCTTAGCCACTTGGCTACGGAGCCGGGTATGAATCGTCGTTTACGCTACGGCAGGTTGGGCCGCCTGGTCAAGTTGCGCACGTCGCGAAGACGCTGCCGGTCCTGCCGCGGATGGCGGTCCTACCGGGCACGCTAGGCATCGGCCAGCGGAGGCCCCGGGCTTCAATCCGTTCCTTCTCCGGCCGCCACGGCCGGCCTTTGGTCGGGGGCCGTCACTGCCGATATAGTCTGCGGCATCGCGCCACTCCCCCACCTTTTCATGCTGCGGCCGCCGGCCGCGGCCCCAGGAGCATCCCCCGAATGACCCAGCAGGCGACGTGCGACATCGGACTGATCGGCCTGGCCGTGATGGGCGAAAACCTCGCCCTCAACATCGCCAGCCGCGGCTACTCGATCGCCGTCTACAACCGCACCACGAGCGTCACCGACGCCTTCACTTCCGGCCGCGGCAAACAACCCACCGTCGTCGGCTGCCATACGCTCGCCGACCTCGTGGCCGCCCTGAAGCCGCCCCGCAAGGTGATGATGATGGTCAAGGCGGGCCCGGCCGTCGACGACCTCATCAAAACGCTGACCCCCCTGCTCACCAAGGGCGACGTGCTCATCGACGGCGGCAACACGCTGCCTTCCGACACCGATCGCCGCACCCGCGAGGTCGAGGCGGCGGGGCTGCTGTACATCGGCACCGGAGTCTCCGGCGGCGAGGAGGGCGCGCTCAAGGGCCCGAGCCTGATGCCCGGCGGCTCGCCCGCCGCCTGGCCCCTCGTGAAGCCGATCTTCCAGGCCATCGCCGCCAAGGTCGGCCCCCAGGGCGACATCCCCTGCTGCGACTGGGTGGGCCCGCGCGGCGCCGGCAATTACGTGAAGATGGTGCACAACGGCATCGAGTACGGCGACATGCAGTTGATCTGCGAGGCCTACTGGCTGCTCAAGCACGGCGCCGGCCTCACCAACCCCGAGCTCGCGCAGGTGTTCGCCGCCTGGAACCGGGGCGATCTCGACAGCTACCTGATCGAGATCACCCGCGACATCTTCACGGCCAAGGACCCGGACACGGGAGCCTTCCTCGTCGACCTGATCCTCGACAAGGCCGGCGCCAAGGGCACCGGCAAGTGGATGAGCCAGCTGGCCCTCGACCTGGGCGTGCCGAGCACGCTGGTCACCGAGGCGGTCTACGCCCGCTGCCTGTCGGCGCTGAAGGACGCCCGCGTGCGGGCCAGTCAGGTGCTGCAGGGGCCCGACATGGCCAACCGCGGCGACAAGGCCGAGTTCGTCGAGCAGGTGCGGCAGGCGCTCTACGCGTCGAAGATCGCCAGCTACGCACAGGGCTTCGTGCAGCTCGCCGCCGCCGCCAAGGAGCAGGACTGGCCGCTCGACTACGCCTCGATCGCCATGATGTGGCGCGGCGGCTGCATCATCCGCGCCCGGTTCCTGGATCGCATCGCCGCGGCCTACCGGGCGAAGCCCGATCTCGAGAACCTGATGCTCGCCCCCTACTTCACCGACGCCCTCGCCAAGGCCCAGCAGGCGTGGCGGCACGTGGTCGCCACGGCGGCCACGATCGGGGTCCCCGTGCCGGCCTTCATGTCGGCCCTGGCCTACTATGACGGCTACCGGCATGCGAACCTGCCGGCCAACCTGCTCCAGGCCCAGCGTGACTACTTCGGCGCCCACACCTACGAGCGGACCGACAAGCCGGGCACGTTCCACTCCGAATGGCTCGACCTCCGCAAGCCCGTGACCTGACAAGGAGCCCTTCATGGCCGACGCGTTCCTGGAAAATCTGTTCAGCCTGAAGGGCCGCACGGCCGTGGTCGTGGGGGGCACGGGCGTGCTCGGCGGCGCCTTGGCCGATGGCCTCGCCGGCGCCGGCGCCTTCGTGGTCGTGGCCGGCCGCGGGGCCGACCGGGGCGCGGCCCGTGTCGACGCGATCCGCGCCGCCGGCGGCGACGGCACGTTCGTGAGCGTCGATGCCTGCGACCGGGCGAGCGTCAAGTCGCTGCTCGACGCCACCGTCGCGGCCCGCGGCCGGGCCGACATCCTCGTCAACTGCGCCGGCGTCAACTCGGCGGTGCCCTACTTCGACATCCCCGACGAAGACTTCGCGAAGATCATCGACACGAACCTCAAGAGCACGCACCTCGGCTGCCAGATCTTCGGGGCCCACATGGCGGCCCGCGGCGGCGGCGCGATCCTCAACATCGGCAGCGTGTCGGCCGACAAGCCGCTCTCGAAGGTCTTCATCTACTCGGCCTCGAAGGCTGCCGTGGTCAACTACACGAAGAACGTGGCCCGCGAACTCGCCCCCCAGGGGGTCCGCGTGAACGTCCTCTGCCCCGGCTTCTTCCCCGCCGAGCAGAACCGCAAGATCCTCTCGCCCGAGCGGACTCGACGGCGGGTTCACCGGCATGAGCATTTGACCGCGGGGAAAACACCCGCATCCTGCCGGTTTTTGCTTGGCGGCTCGTGGCGCATACCTCCAGGTGTGCGCATGCGGGGCATGGTGCGCGGAACCGGTTTCGCAAGCCTGGAGGCTTGCGCCACTGCCGCGGGCAGTGAACGCCCCGTGCGACAGACGGTACACTCCATACCCCTGCTATCTATGCCACACACGATCGTGATCTTCGGGGCCTCAGGCGACCTCACGAGCCGCAAGCTCGTGCCGGCCCTCTACAACCTGACGCGGGCCGGGTCGCTGCCCCCCGACACGCGGATCGTCGGCTTCTCGCGCACGGTGATGAGCGACGCCGACTGGCGGGCGAGCCTCCACGAGACCACCGCGAAGCACGGCGACTGCGGCCCCCTCGACGCCGCCTCGTGGGACGCCTTCGCCGCCCACATCCACTACCAGCCGGGCGACATCGGCAAGGCGGAGGACTTCGGCCGGCTCGCGGCGCGGCTCGACCAGCTCGAGGCAGGCGAGCCTGCCACGCGGGTCTACTACCTCGCCACCGCGCCGCAGTTCTACGAGCCGGCGATCACGGCGCTCGGCGCACACGGCATGGCCGACGAGGCCCGCGGCCCGCGGCGGATCGTCGTCGAGAAGCCGTTCGGCACCGACCTGGCCACGGCCCGTGAGCTCAACGCCCACCTGCACCGGGTGTTTCACGAGCACCAGGTGTTCCGCATCGACCACTACCTCGGCAAGGAGTCGGTGCAGAACATCCTCGCCCTGCGGTTTGCCAACACGATCTTCGAGCCGGTCTGGAACCGTCGGTACATCGACCATGTGCAGATCACGGTGGCCGAGGAGGTGCAGGTCGGCCGGCGCGGGTCGTATTACGACACCGCCGGCGTGCTCCGCGACATGTTCCAGAACCACCTGCTACAGCTGCTCATGGTCACGGCCATGGAGGCGCCGGTGCGGTTCGAGGCGACCGCCGTGAGGAACGAGAAGGTCAAGGTTCTGGAGGCGATCCGGCCGCTCGACCTCGGCGAGGTCCCGGCCGCCGGCGTCCGCGGCCAATACCGCGGCTACCTCGACGAGCCGGGCGTGCCGCCGCACAGCCAGACGGCCACGTTCGGCGCCGTGCGGCTGGAGATCGACAACTGGCGCTGGCAGGGCGTGCCCTTCTACCTGCGCAGCGGCAAGGCGATGAGCTGCCGGACCACGCAGATCGTGATCGGCTTCCGCCAGCCGCCGCTGGAACTGTTCGCCGCCGGCCGACGGACGTTCCACCGCGAGGCCAACCGGCTCGTGATCCAGATCCAGCCCGCCGAGGGCATCCAGCTGCACTTCCACACGAAGGTGCCCGGCGAGGGCATGCGGCTGCGGCTCACCGACCTGGAGTTCAGCTACTCCCGCGAGTTCGCCGGCCGGCTGCCCGAGGCCTACGAGCCGCTGCTGCTCGACGTGCTCGACGGCGACGCTAGCCTCTTCGCCCGGGCCGACGAGGTGGAGAAGTCGTGGGAGATCATCGATCCCTTCGTGCGGGCCTGGAGCAGCGGTGGCATGCCGCCGATCGACGCCTACGAGCCGGGCGCGTGGGGCCCGCAGGCGAGCGTCGAGTGGATGGCGGCCCAGGGACGCACGTGGTTCGACATGTGCCCGGTGCTGACGTGAACGGAACCGCCGTGGCCCTGCGGGGCCCGACCATCGGCGGCGTGGCGTTGGCCTCACCGGTCGTGCAGGCCGCCCTCTCCGGCTACAGCGACCGGGCGATGCGGGTGCTCGCCCGTCGCCACGGCGCGGCCTATGCGCTCGGCGAGGTGCTGCTCGACCAGTTCGTGGCCACCGTGGGCACCAACCGCCGCAACCTCGCCCGGCTCGCCGTGGCGGCCGAGGAGCATCCCGTCGGCGGCCAGCTGATGGGCGCGAACCCCGACGACTTCCCGCCAGCCGCCCGGCGGCTCGTGGCAGAAGGCTACGACGTCATCGACATCAACTTCGGCTGCCCCGTGAAGAAGGTCCTGGGCCGCTGCCGCGGCGGCTACCTGCTCTCGCAGCCGGCCACGGCCCTGGACATCGTGGCCCGGGTCCGCGACGCCGTGCCCCCGCACGTTCCCGTCACGCTCAAGATGCGCCGCGGCCTCGACGACTCGGCGGAAAGCCGTGACAACTTCTGGACGATCTTCGACGGCGCCTGCGGCCGCGGCGCGGCCGCGATCACCGTCCACGGCCGCACCGTGCAGCAGAAGTACGTCGGCCCGAGCGACTGGGAGTTTCTCGCGGCGGTGAAGCGGCACGCCGGCGACCGCATCGTCATCGGCTCCGGCGACCTGTTCTCCGCGGCGGCCTGCGTGGCGATGCTCGAGCGGACCGGCGTCGACGGCGTGAGCATCGCCCGCGGCGCGATCGGCAACCCGTGGATCTTCCGCCAAACGCTCGCCCTGCTCGCCGGCCACCCCGTGCCCCCGCCCCCCACGATCCACGAGCAGCGGGAGGTGCTCCGCGAGCACTGGGCCCTGTCGATGGAACTCCACGGCGAAGCGGTGGCCGGCCGCAGCATGCGGAAGTTCGCCATCAAGTATGCCCGCGTGCATCCCGACCACCTGGCGGTCCGCGACGCCTTCATCGCCGTGAAGGTCAACGCCGACTGGCAGTCCGTCCTCGACCGTTTTTATGCGGCCGACGGTCCCGGCCGCGATCCCGCCGCCGACGTGAACGAGGTGACATCCTGCGAGGCATGATGAGACCCCATCCCAAGCCTGTCGCCGATTCCTCATTCAACGAACAGGGAGGCGATGGGGTCGGCGGCATGTCGATGTGCGAGGCGCGAGCGACGGGATCGGTGCGAGGATCGCGAGCGTGCCGGCGCCCCGCCGCAGCGAGCGAACTGGTACCGTCCCGGAGCGAATCCGGTTACAACTCCTGACCGGAATCCAACGCCGAGGAACTCGCCCCGCATGTCCACCCCCGAACTCCACGCCGTCGTCGTCTCCACGGCGCTCAAGCCCGGGAGCAAGACGCGAACCGCCGCCGACACGATCGCCGCCCGCCTCGCGGCCGAGGGCCTGTCCATCGACCTCGTCGATCTGGCCACGGAGCCGCTGCCCGGCTGCGACGGCTTCACCTGCTACCAGGACGAGCGGGTGCACGTCATGACCCGCCGCGTGCGGGCCGCCGACCTGATCGCGGTCTGCTTCCCGGTCTACAACTACCAGCCCAACGCGGCCGCCAAGAACTTCGTTGAGCTCACCAACGACGCCTGGAAGGACAAGGTCGTGACGTTCGTGGCCAACGCCGGCGGGGACCGCTCGTTCCTCGCCCCCCTGCCGCTGGCCAACGCGCTGATGGTGGACCACCGCTGCGTGATCGTGCCGCAGTTCCTCTACCTGCCGCCGGCCGCCTTCGACGCCGCGGGCAAGGTGGTGCTCGACGGCCTCACAGCCGAGGTCTTCGACCAGCAGATCGCCGCCGCGATCCGCCTGGCCCGCGCCTGGGCGTCACGCGGTCGGACTGACAATGCCTGAGGTCGGGCCCTCTGAAGCGGCGGTCTCCGACCGTCGTGCTTCGCGAGTCGGGAACGGGCGTAACTCGCACATCTCGCCCCGTCGTTGAGCCAGTCTGCCTCTTGGGACTGGTGTTGCGTTCCGGTCTGTCGGGTTTGGCGGTTCCGTTCCTTGAAGCCGGAGGCGCGAGTTTTGCTGTTGCACGGAGGAGCTCAACAGAGCGGCGCCGCTGCAGGGATCCTGCAGCGAATCGTATTTTTGACCACCCGTACACAGGCGATCGGTCTCGTCACCGGTCCAAGAAGCCCCGGGTGGAAACCCGGGAGCGTGATGCACGCGAACCCGCGGCTTCGTGCCGTGGTTCGCTTGGCGGGCCGCCGCCCGCTTGGAATCAACCCGGCCCTCCAGGCCTGGCACCCGCACAAGAAGCCCCGGGTGGAAACCCGGGAGCATGATGCACGCGAACCCGCGGCATCGTGCCGCGGTTCGCTTGGCGGGCCGCCGCCCGCTCGGAGTCAACCCGGCCCTCCAGGCCTGGCATCCGCACAAAAAGCCCCGGGTGGAAACCCGGGGGCATGATGCACGCGAACCCGCGGCATCGTGCCGCGGTTCGCTTGGCGGGCCGCCGCCCGCTCGGAGTCAACCCGGCCCTCCAGGCCTGGCATCCGCACAAGAAGCCCCGGGTGGAAACCCGGGGACTCCGGGTGTGAAAACCATCCCGCCGTCCATGCCGCATCGCGCAACGTGATTTCCCGGTTCAAACCCACATCGCATGGCACCCGGGATGAGATGCAACCCGGAGTCCCCCGGCTCCCGCCGGGGGCTTTTTCTGCCGTTCGCGTGTGTCCCAAGAAGCCCCGGGTGGAAACCCGGGAGCATGATCCACGCGAACCCGCGGCATCGTGCGGTTCGCTTGGCGGGCCGCCGCCCGCTTGGAATCAACCCGGCCCTCCAGGCCTGGCACCCACACAAGAAGCCCCGGGTGGAAACCCGGGGACTCCGGGTGTGAAAACCATCCCGCCGTCCATGCCGCATCACGCAACGCAATTTCCCGGTTCAAACCCACATCGCATGGCACCCGGGATGAGATGCAACCCGGTGTCCCCCGGCTCCCGCCGGGGGCTTTTTGTGCCGTTCGCGCATGTCAAGCCGAGCGCACGACTGGAGAACGCGCAACAACAAAAGCCGCGAGCCGAGGGAATGCGGATGGCCTCCCGTGGAGCGCCGCGGATTCCCTCATCTGACGATTCGGACTTCCCTGCAGCGGCGCCGGCGTGGCCGCCGCGGCCACCGCGTTGCTGGTTCCGAGGCGCTACACCTGTTTCATCTACCATCGCTGCATCCATGCAGCGGCTCGCGCCCAGGAAACCTATGGCGAAAACGACCGTTCCGTCGGCCGGGGCAAGCGAGATGTGCGCGTTACGCCCGTCGGGAACCCATTCGACGGTCGGAGACCGACGCTCCAGATTTGGTCGGAGACCGACGCTCCAGGCTCGTAAGAAGCCGCCACCGCAGCCCGGCCTTTGGTTTGAAATCAAGATGCACGCGGCCTCCGTTTTGATGCATGAGAACGACCGTCACCATTCGTGACGACCTCTCGCGACGGGCGAAGCAGCTGGCGCTGGCCCGCTCGTGCACGCTCAGTGCATTGGTGGAAGAATCCCTGCAGCAGGCGCTCGCCGGCCAGCAGGCTGGCGCCCGCCCGAAGCCGGGTCGGCCACCGACGTTCCGCGGCAGGGGATTGCAGCCGGGCGTCGATCTCGACAGCTCCGCAAGCCTGATCGAGATCATGGAGGGCCGGTGATCCTGGTCGACGTCAACGTCCTCTTGTACGCCCATCGGGCCGATGCACGCGGCAATCTCGTCGGCGACGCGTACCATGCGGCGCTGGCCATCGAGACGGGGCGACGTGGATCACGACCGACCGCGACTATGCCCGCTTTCCAGGACTGAAGTTTCGCCATCCGCTCGGCGACGACGGCGGCTCCGCAGCGGGCTGACAGGCTGGCTGTTCGGAATGCCTGTCCGGACCGATGGTCGCGTTGCGACAGGGCACCGCGCGGCGTTCGTCACGGCCCCGCGGCGGCCGCCTGCGCCCACCAGGCCCGGAGCGTCTTCACGCCCGCCATGGCCTGTTCATGCTGCAGGGCGGCGGGCTGCATGTGCTTGGCATTCGATGCCATCGCCTCCCGCATGGCCTGGGCCTGTGCCCGCGGGTCGGAGCCCCGGATGGCCTCTGGGTTGCCGTCCGGGGGATAGAATGCCCGGTCGGGCAGCTTCGTGGCCAGCCAGATTCCCTCCTCGCCCTCCCGGAATCGATGCACACCTTTCGCCCCCCGATGGGTCGCGACCAACCGGATCGTCGCATCCTTCAGCATCTCGCCGATCGTCGCATCCTTCAGCATGTCGCCCTTGAGCACCGCGGCGACCTCGACCACCACGACGTCGCTGTTGACGTCGAGCGGCTCGACGGACGCGACCTTGCCGCGAACGATCGCATCGGCCTTGCTCACCGCATCCCGCACAGGGATGGCCTCCCAACTCGTGGCCGAGGCTTCACCGGCCAGGGCGATCGCCGCCAGGATCACGATCACGGCCCGGGCTCCGCGGGATGCGATGGTTTTGCTCGTCATGCTGCTGCTCCTTTTTCGGTTGGCGGTTTCGTTCTTGGGCAAGCTCGCGTCACGGCCCGCGACGGGCCTGGCCGACGACACGGATATGACGACACGGAGATCATGCTCATTTGGGCCGCCCGCTCCGCTGCCGCTCTTCGAGCCACGCTGGGATTATGAAGTCGTCGGTCTCGCTGCCGTCGGGCTCGGCGATGAACTCCAGCGTCGCGACGAGTGGGATCTCGACATCGCGCTTTTCGATCAGGGCGGAGAGCGTCTTGGGGGAGATTTTCTTGAGGCTGGGGAGCGAAAGTGGGCCTTTGCGCGTGGCGAGGGCTTTGGCAACGACGACGGAGTCGGGGGTGTCGAGGGTGGTGATCTTGGGGAGTTGCCCGTCCCATTTCGGGCTGGCAGCAAGCACCTTGGCGGTGGCGGCATCGAGGCTGGTCAGGCTCGGAAGGCGGCCGCTCCACCGTTTGGCAGCAGCGAGCGCGTTGGCGGTAGCAACGTCAAGCGTGTTCAGGCCGGAGAGCGACAGCAAGAAAGCGGCCGACTTGAACTCCGCGAGCGCCTGCGCCGTGTCGGCATCGAGCCTGGTCAGGCTGGGAAGTTGCCCGTCCCATTTCGGGTTGGCAGCAAGCACCTTGGCGGTGCGTGCGTCGAGCGCGGAGAGGCCGGCGAGGTTCAGGAACATGACATTCGCGAACCCCTTGGCCGTCTCGGCGTCGAGCGTGGTCAGGCCGTCGAGGTACAGACGGTGCTTGAACTTCGCGAGCGCCGTGGCCGTATCGGCATCGAGCGTCGTCAGGCCGCGGAGGAACAGGTAACCGCCCTTGAACTCCACGAGCGCCGTGGCCGTGTCGGCGTCAAGCGTGGTCAATCCGTCGAGAAGCAGCGGGCCTCTCGAATATCCCGCCAGTTCCTTGGCCGTCTCCTTGTCGATGGACTTCAGGCCATTCAGGGGCAGGCATCGGGATTCCGTCACTCCGAAACCGGAACGGGGCCGCGGGTTGGCAGGGCTGTTTCCGCCGATCCCCACCGCCACACTCACCCCCGAAAACTCCGTCGCCAACTTCCGCGCCCGTTCCGGCGTCAGGCTCTCGATCTTGTTCGTGTCCGCAGGCAACTCGTCGGCACGCACGGGAGCGATGCCGAGCAGCATCCCAGACACGAACAGGGCGACGGCTACCAGAAACAGATTCGACTTCGCGGTCGTCATTGTGGGTCTCGGTGCCAGAGGAAGGCGGGGTAAGACGGGTTCGCGGTGTTGGACGCCGCAAATCGATTCCAGCGTCTTGATGAGCGGGATCTCGACAGCGTGCTTTTCGATCAGCGTGACGGGGGCGACAAGCGCAAGCCCCACCCCAGGCAAAGGCCGGCGGCGCGTTCAAGGACGTAGAGGCGCGAAGCCCTGCAAAGGTTCCCGCGGCACCGAGGATTTCGCCAGACAGCCGGCCACGGATGCGTCTGACACGGGAAAAACATCGAAACCGGCAGCCTCCGCAGGAAGCCGGCCGCGGCGGTCTCTGACCGTCGTGCCCTGCCCCTGTAGCGGCGGTCGTGCCTCGCCTGTTGGGAACGCTTTCGGCGGTCAGAGACCGCCGCTCCAGATTTGGCCAGAGACCGCCGCTACAAGTCCTCGACGACGCCCGCAGCCTGCCATTGCGCGAGCGCCCATGCCGCCGCCTCGCGGACGGCCGGTTCCACGTCGGCGAGGGCTGCCGTCAGGGCTGGCAACGCCGCCGGGTCGGGCCGGTTGCCCAGCGCGATCGCCGCCGACCGCAGCAGGCCGCGCCGCTTGGCCCGCAGGAGCGGTGAGTCCTGGAAGCGGCGGCGAAATGCGGCCTCGTCCAACCCGAGCAGTTCCACGAGGTCGAGCGTGGTCATGCCGTCCTGCGGCTGGAACGCGGGTTCCGCCGACCCGGGCGCGTGCCGGTTCCACGGGCAGACCTCCTGGCAGACGTCGCAGCCGAACACCCAGTCGCCCATGCCGGCCCGCAGCGATGCGGGAACCGGCCCGTGGTCTTCGATCGTGAGCGTGCTGATGCACTTCGTCGCATCGAGCACCCGCGGCTCCACGAAGGCCCCGGTCGGGCAGGCGTCGAGGCAGGCCGTGCAGGTGCCGCAGTGGTCCGTCTCGAGCGGCACGTCGGCGGGCAGATCGAGATCGGTGAGCAGCGCCGTGAGGAAGAAGTAGCTCCCGGCACGCGGGTCGATGAGCATCGTGTTCTTGCCGATCCAGCCGAGACCGGCGAGCAGGCCGTAGTCGCGCTCGGCCAATGGCGCCGAATCGACCACACCGCGGGTGCGGCAGCCCGGCACGCGGGCCTCGAGCCAGGCCCCGAGCACGTTCGACCGCTCGCGCAGCAGGTCGTGGTAGTCGTCGCCGCGGGCGTAGCGGGCCACGCGGCCGCGGCCGGGCACGGACTCCGCGGGAGGATCGGCCGGGTAGTCCGTCGCCAACACGATCACGCTGCGGGCGCCCGCCAGCAGGTGCGCCGGATCGCTCCGCAGCGGTTCGTGCCGCGCAAGCCAATCCTGCATCACTCCGGCACGCCCCGCCGTCAGCCAGTGCCGAAACGCGTCGTGATGCGGCGGCGGCACGGCCGGGGCGATACCAACGCGGTAAAACCCGATCCGCGCCGCCTCGGCCCGCAAGGCGGCCGCAAGCGCGTGGACGTCGAGGCCGCTCATGGGACTGTCGGGCGTTGGCATCGGTCGCGGCCGGCGGGAGAACCTGGGCAAGGCGGGCTCGGACCGAAGCCGGACCGAGCAGGCGAGGCGGGGCGGGCGACGGGAACTGGTATGGACCCACCCGGTGGAGTCGCTATTGTCCCGGCCCGAACCGTCCCGGGCATTGTCTCCTCGGGCGCGGCGTTTCCCAAGACTCTTCCCTCGTGGAGTGCCTGCCGTGTCGACCTGTCATTTGTCCCGTCGCGACGCCACCCGCGCCGCGAACGTCGACCAGCACCTGGGCGCACACCGTTCGTATCTCTGCCTGGCGACCGCGGCACTCGCGGCCGCGGCACTCGTGGGCCTCGCCGGCTGCCAGACCGCGCGGGCCCCGACCACGGTCGCCCCACCGGCCACCGGGATGATCGGCCAGGCCGCTCCCTACGGCGTCATGCCGCAACAGATGGGCGCGGCCTATCCCGCCGCCCCGCCGATGCCCGGCCCCGCGACCCAGTGGCAAGCCTCGGCTCCGGCGGCCCCGGCTCCGAACACATGGTCGTGGGCGCAGCCGCAGCCGGCCGCGCCCGCGATGCCAACCGCACCTCAAATGCCGAGCTCGCAGAGCATCGCCAACCAGGGCCAGCAATTCGGCAACCAGATGCAAGCCCAGGGGCAACAGTTCGCCAATCAGATGCAGAACTCGGCGAACCAGCAGTGGCAGCAGATGGCCAACCAGACGCAGCAGCAGGCCAACCAATACATGAATCAGGCCACGCAGCAGGCCAATCAGTACATGAACCAGGCGGGCCAGCAGGCCCAGCAGTATGTCAATGGCGCCCAGCAGCAGGTGACGGCCCAGATGCCGACCGGCCAGCCACCGGCCGCGAATGCGAGCTGGAATCCGTTCGCCACGCCGGCGACGTCGATGCCCCCGGCGCGGGCCACGCCCGCAGCCCCGCCGCGGTACTGACTTCACGGCTGTCGGGCCATCCATGGCCCCGACAGCCTTGGCGAGGCGTGAGCAAGCTCACGACTCGCAGGCGGTCGCACCTCCGGGCGACCGTGGCCGCAGCACAGCTGCGGCGTGCGATGGCTCGCCAGCCCGGCGAGCCTCGCGTAAGCCGAAGCAGGCCCGAAGGGATGCGCCGGCGCGAAAGCGAGCCCATCCATGGCCCCGACAGCCTTGGCGAGGCGTGAGCAAGCTCACGTCTCGCAGGCGGTCGCACCTCCGGGCGACCGTGGCCGCAGCACAGCTGCGGCGAGGAGGCACGCAGCGCGGCCTGCGGCCGCTGCGTGCCCGCCTGGCAGGCGGCCCGTTGAACCCGGAGTTCACAGGTCCAAGAAGCCCCGGGTGGCAACCCGGGGACACCGGGCATGGAGGCCATCCCGCCTTCCATGCCGCACGACTACAGGCGCTTCCCAACTTCGAACCCGCATCGCATGACACCCGGCAAGGTGTGCGACCCGGAAGCCCCCGGCTTCCGCCGGGGGCTTTTTGGGAGAGCGCTAGGCCCGGAGGGCCGGGTCGATCCACAGCGGGCGGAGGCCCGCCAAGCGAACCGCGGCACGATGCCGCGGGTTCGCGTGCATCATCCTCCCCGGCTTCCGCCGGGGGCTTTTTGGGAGAGCGCCAGGCCCGGAGGGCCGCGTTGACCCCAGCGGGCGCAGGCCCGCCAAGCGAACTGCGGCACGATGCCGCAGGTTCGCGTACATCATCCTACCCGGCTTCCGCCGGGGGCTTTTTGGGAGAGCGCTAGGCCCGGAGGGCCGGGTCGATCCCCAGCGGGCGGAGGCCCGCCAAGCGAACCGCGGCACGAGGCCGCGGGTTCGCGTGCATCATCCTACCCGGCCCCACACCACGGCTTGGCCCGCGGCCGCAGCCAGGCGACAATCGCTGGATCCGGCCCCCCTTCCGCCCACACCGCTTGTAGTGCAACGCATGTTCGATTGGCTCGGCAGCATCGCGCCCGGGAGGCGTCCGGCGATCACCGCCGCGACCTGGAGAGTCGTGCGCGAGATCGACACGCTCGCGGCCGAGATGGAAGCCCTCGACGACGTCGCGCTGAAACGTCTCGGCCGCTCGCTCTCCTACCGGGCCCGCTCCGGCGAGGCCGCCGACTCGTTGATCATCGAGAGTTTCGCCGCCACCCGTGAGGCCGGCCGACGGCGGCTCGGCATGCGGCACTATGACGTGCAGCTGCTCGCGGGCGTGGCCCTCGTCCACGGCGCGATCGTGGAGATGCAGACCGGCGAGGGCAAGACGCTCGTCGCCACGCTGCCGCTGGTGCTCTACGCCCTGGCCGGCAAGGGCGCCCACCTGGCGACGGTCAACGACTATCTGGCCCGCCGCGACGCGGAGTGGATGACGCCGATCTACGAAGCCCTCGGCCTGTCGGTGGGGATCGTCGAGTCGCAGATGGACTTCGACGCGCGGCGGAAGGCCTACGCCTGCGACGTGACCTACGGCACGGCCAAGGAGTTCGGCTTCGACTTCCTCAAGGACCGGCTCATCGGCCGCGAGCTCGCCGAGGGCCGCGGCGACCTGGGCGCGACGCTCACGGGTGCGGCGGCTGGCAGCGCAGCGAAGCTCCTGCAACGGCCCTACTGGTTCGCGCTCGTGGACGAGGCCGACAACGTGCTCATCGACGAGGCCCGCACGCCGCTGATCATCGCCTCGCCCCCCGGCGAGGCGCAGGCCGTGCAGCAGGCCGTGTTTCGCTTCGCCGCCCGGGCGGCCCGGGAACTCGAGGCCCGGGCCGACTTCGAGAAGGAAGTGCAGAAGCAAACCTGCGAACTCCTCGGCCGGGGACGGAGCCGCGTGCGGGCCCTCGACCGGCCGCCGGAGCTCGACTCCACGAGCCTGCTGGAGCTCTACGACGCCGTCGAGCGGGCGCTGCGGGCCCGCGAGTTCTTCACCCGCGACCGGCAGTACGTCGTCCGCGACGGCAAGATCGTGATCATCGACGAGTTCACCGGCCGGGCCGCCGAGGGACGCACCTGGCGTGACGGCCTGCACCAGGCGGTCGAGGCCCAGGAGGGGATCGAGATTACGGTGCCGTCGGGGCACGCCGCGCGGATCACGATCCAAGACCTGTTCGCCCGCTGGCCGCACCTCGCGGGCATGACCGGCACGATCGCCACCAGCGCCCGCGAACTGGCGCGAACGTACGACGTGGACGTGGCCGTGGTGCCGACCAACAAGCCCGCGATCCGCGAGCGGCTGCCGGCGGTCGTGTGCGGCGACTACCCGGAGAAACTGCACCGCATCATCGCCGACGTCGCCGCGATGCACGCCCTGGGCCGGCCGGTGCTGATCGGCACGCGGTCGATCGACAAGTCGGAAGACCTCTCCCGGCTGCTGGAGCAGGCCGGCCTGCGGCACGTCGTGCTCAACGCCCGACACATCGACAAGGAGGCCGAGATCGTCGCCGCGGCGGGGCAGCTCGGGAAGATCACGGTCTCGACGAACATGGCCGGCCGCGGCACCGACATCAAGCTCGGCGAAGGCGTGAAGGAGCTCGGCGGTCTGCACGTCGTCTGCACCGAACTCCACGACTCGGCCCGCATCGACCGCCAGCTCGTGGGCCGCTGCGGCCGCCAAGGCGATCCCGGCACGTGGCGGCAGTTCCTGGCGCTTGACGACGACATCCTCGTGCAAGGCTTCGGGCCGAAGCGGGCCGCACGGATCGCCGCCGGCCTGAGGGGCCGACTGGGCGGGAGCACGGCGGGACTGGAACGGGTCTTCAAGCGGGCCCAGCAGCGGGTGGAAGCGCGGCATGTCCGCCAGCGGCGGCTGCTGGAATATGTGGAGCGGCAGCGGGCGGAGGCCCACATCCAGATGAGCCAGGATCCGTATCTCGACGCCGCGAGCTGACTTCAGCGCCTGCACGGCCATCCATGGCCCGAGCAGGCTTTTGCCCGGCTGGTCGCAGCCAACGTGCGACCAGCCGGGCAAGCGGCCGCACCTCCGGGCGGCCGTGGCCGCCGCGGACCGGTGGCGGCGTGGCTCATTGTGTAGCGGTCTCTGACCGTCTTGCCCGGTTGCCGGGAAGCCCGAATCGGAAGATGAGCGAATACGCGTCCCTGCACTCAAAGCCACCCACATGCCCTCGGCTCACGCCTTTTGATGGTGCGGGGGGTGGAACGGCAGGGCGTCGCCGCTGCAGGAATCCGCATGCGACCGTTGTTTTGCAAATCCTTTGAATTGGGAATCGGTCTCGTCGCCCATCCAAGAAGCCCCGGGTGGAAACCCGGGGACTCCGGGCATGAAAACCACCCCGCCGTCCATGCCGGATGACGGCACACAATTCCCGGTTCAAACCCACAGCGCATGGCAACCGGGAAGGCATGCCACCCGGAGTCCCCCGGCTTCCGCCGGGGGCTTTTTGTGTGAGCGCCAGGCCCGGAAGGCCGGGTTGAAACCAGCGGGCAAAGGCCCGCCAAGCGAACTGCGGCACGACGCCGCAGGTTCGCGTGAACCATGCTCCCCGGCTTCCGCCGGGGGCTTTTTGTGTGAGCGCCAGGCCCGGAGGGCACGGGTTGACTCAGCCCCCGCTCCCGTGTGAGCCTGTGATCCGAGGTCATGTGATGGAAACGTTCCTGCGCGTCGCAACCATCGTCGTCGGGCTGGCACAGGCCGGCGCCGTGGAGCCGGCGGCCGACGGCACGCAATCGGTCGTCGTGCCCGCCGATCGACCGCCGCCAGCCACGGAGCCGTCCGTGCTCGTGCCGCAGCCACCGACGGCGAACCCACCGTCGCAACCGCCGCCGGCCGCTCCTCCCGCGGTACCGCAGGCTGGACTGGCCACCGACATGCTCGCCCAGGCGCTCGAGCCGCTCGCCGGCCGGCCCGGTGCCACCAATGGCACCGCGGCACTCTACGCCCGGCCCCTCCCGCTGCTCGAGGCGCTCGATCGCTCCGGCGACCGAGGCCGGCGGCTGTGGATCACGCAGGCCTACTGGAAGGTGGCCACGGCTTTCGCCGCCGTTCGCTGGGCGACCGAGGCGATCGAGCGGCTGGAGCTCGTCGCCCCCGGTGGCGACCCGCACGACCGTGCCACCCTCGACGTCGCCACGGCCGCCGCCCGCGCCGATCTCGCCGATGCCCGGGCCCAGCTCGGCGCCGCGCAGCAGGAGCTCGTCGAT
Source organism: Planctomycetaceae bacterium (assembly GCA_021300535.1). Lineage (GTDB taxonomy): Bacteria > Planctomycetota > Planctomycetia > Pirellulales > UBA1268 > QWPN01. The sequence goes on from JAJTED010000030.1 coordinate 43,044, forward strand.
CTCTCCAAGCTGCCCGTCACCGATCCACTGCCCTGGCCCGTCGATCGGCCGCTCGCGATCCCCTATCAGACGCACTTCGAGGCGATCTTCGCGACGCGGCCGGCCACCGGTCGCGTGCGTGCCATCGCCCGCACATTGCCGGCCCGGCACGAGGCGCTCGAGGCCCGTGCCGCGGCCGTGCGGGCCGCCGAGAAGGCGGCGACGATGGCCGAGGCTGATCATGCCCAAGGCAAGCGGCCGATCGAGGCGGTGATCGCAGCCCATGCCGCGCTCGTGGGCCAGCAGCGAGAGTTTCTCCAGGCCACAAAGGCCTACAACCTCGACATCGCCGAGTATGCGATGGCCGCCGCCGATCTCTCCATTCCCGACGACCGCTTCGCGGCGATGCTCATCGGCGCCCCGATCCAGTGGCGACAGCCGCCCGCCACCGCGCCCGCAAACCCCGCCGCCCCGGCCACGCCATGACGCCCGAGACCGCCTCCGCGCCGATGCCGGCCGTCGCCCCGCTGGCCATCGGCTCGGTCGTCGTCGATCCGCCGATCCTCCAGGCGCCGATGGCGGGTTACACGAACTATGCCTATCGCCAGGTGGTCCGCGAGTTCGGCGGCGCGGGTCTGCTTGCCACGGAGATGATCGCGGCCCGCAGCGCGATCTGGCTGGAGACCAACCGTGGCGAGCATCCCGACCGGCTGTGGGGCGTGCGTGACGAGCCGCGGCCGCTCGCCGTGCAGATGTGGGACAACGACCCCGACAACCTGGCGGCCGTCGGCCGCCGCCTGGCACAGGACTTCCGCGTCAGCGTGGTGGATCTGAACTTCGGCTGCCCGGTGCGCCAGGTCACGGAAAAGGCGCACAGCGGCTCGTGGCTCCTGCGCGATCCCGACCGCGTGGGCACGATCGTGCGCCGCGTCGTCGAAGCCTGCGACGGCGTGCCGGTGACGGCGAAGATCCGCCTCGGCTGCTCCGACTCCTGCCGCACCGCCCTCGAGGTGGCGCAGCGGATCGAGGAGGCAGGGGCGTCGTGTCTTACGGTGCACGGCCGCGTGGCTGCCCAGTTCTTCACGGGCGCGGCCGACTGGGAGGCGATCGCGGCCGTGAAGCGGAGCGTCTCGCGGATGCCGGTGGTGGGCAACGGCGACATCGACTCCCCCGAAACGGCGGTCCGCCGCCTGCGCGAGACGGGCGTGGACGGCGTGATGATCGCCCGCGAGGCGCTTGCCCGGCCTTGGATCTTTGCCCAGGCGGCCGCGCTGCTCCGCGGCGCGGAGCCGCCCCCGGACCCCACGCTCGCCGAACAGCGGGAGATCGTGCTTCATCATTACGACCTCGTCTGCCGCCGCTTCGGCGCCGAGCAGGGCACGCTCCTGATGCGGAAGTTCGCCTGTTCCTACGCCCAGGGGCTGCCCGGAGCGCGTGATTTCCGGGGAAAAGTCTCGCGTGTCACCAGTCGCGAGGAGTTTTTGCAGGTCATGGACACATGCTTTCCGCGAGCAGCCACCCATTTTTCCGCATAGAGGGTTGTCAAAAGTCGGGCAGGCGCTACATTTGGTGCGGAAAGGCAGAATGATGAGTGCTCCCGGCAACCACGACCAGCGAACCACAGACGCAGCGGTGATCGAACTGCTGCGCGTCGATTCCGCCCTGGAAATCGGCGACTTGGCCGAGGCGTTGGGCGTCACGGCCACGGCCATCCGTCAGCGTCTCGACCGCCTGATGCGTTCCGGCCTCGTGGAGCGGAAGACGGTGGCCCGCCCCCGGGGCCGCCCGGCCCATGCCTACAGCCTCACCGCCGAAGGTCGCCGCTGTGGTGGCGACAACTTCCGCGACCTGGCGATGGTGCTGTGGCGGGAAGTGCGGAGCGTGCGGGAACCCGCTGTTCGGCAGGGCTTGCTGTCCCGCATCGGCTCCGCGATGGCGGACATTTACCGGCCGGAAGTTTCGGGTGAAAACGCCGCCGAGCGGCTGCGGTCGCTGGCGGATGTGATGCGGCGGCGGAACGTGTCCTGCGACGTTCAGGACGCCCCGGGAGACCTTGCCGTGCTCACGAGCTACTCCTGTCCCTATCCTGACCTCGCCGAACAGGATCGCTCGATCTGTGCCGCGGAGCGGCTCATGCTCCAGGATCTGGTCGGCAGCTCCGTGGCGTTGTCGGAATGCCGCCTCGACGGCAGCTCCTGCTGCCGGTTCACGGCGGGCTCCGGGGCAGCGTGCGGCGACGGTGCGGCGGCGGGCGAACCCACCGCAGGGACTTGAAAACAAACGGGTTACACCATCGAATGCCGGGCGGTTTCCCCCCGGATCGCCTCGGAGTTCACGACCATGACACAGCCATCCCTGGCAGGAAAGCCCTGGATCGAAGGCCGGTTCGAGGAGAACCTCGTCCTCACCACGGTCGAGCAGGCGATCAACTGGGCCCGCCAGTCGAGCATCTGGCCGATGACGTTCGGCCTGGCCTGCTGCGCCATCGAGATGATGGCCGCCGGCGCCAGTCGCTACGACATGGACCGCTTCGGCGCCGGCGCCTTCCGGGCCACGCCGCGGCAGGCCGACCTGATGATCGTGGCCGGCACGGTGACCTACAAAATGGCCAGCCGCGTCCGCCGGCTCTACAACCTGATGCCCGATCCGAAGTATGTGATCGCGATGGGCGCCTGCACGACCGGCGGCGGTCCGTACTTCAAGTGGGGCTACCACGTCGTCAAGGGCGTCGATCTCGTCGTCCCGGTGGACGTCTACGTGCCCGGCTGCCCGCCGCGGCCGGAGAGCCTGCTCGAAGGCCTGATGCGGATCCAGGACAAGATCCTCGGCCAGCGGATCGCCAAGCAGAAGGGCGCCGCCGGCAAGGTGGCCGACGAACTGCCGGTCCCGCACCACTCCGGCTACGTCGCCCCAGCCGTCGCCTCCGACACGCTCGTTTACGACCACCAGAAGGTCCAGGCCTGACCCGTTCCTCCAACCCCCGATCCGCCATGCCTGCCCGCGACACGCTCGTCATCAAGAATCTCCACGTCTCGGTCGAAGGCCAGGAAATCCTCAAGGGGGTGAACCTCGAGATCGGCCGCGGCGAGGTGCATGCCCTGATGGGGCCCAACGGCTCGGGCAAGAGCACGCTCGGGTACGCGATCATGGGGCATCCGGGTTACGAGGTGACCGCCGGCTCGATCGAACTCGTCGCGGCCGACGGCTCCCGGCACGACCTGCTCGCGATGGAACCCGACCAGCGGGCTCGGGCCGGCGTGTTCCTCGCCTTCCAGCGGCCGATGTCGATTCCCGGCGTGCGGCTGGCCGATTTCCTCCGCCACGCCGTCACCAACGTGCGGAACCCCAACCGCAAGGAAGGCCAGGACCTGCTCCCGATGAAGGAGTTCCGTGGCGAGCTCAAGGCCAAGATGGGTGAATTGTCGATGGATACCGACTTCGCCCGCCGCTACGTCAACGACGGCTTCTCCGGCGGCGAGATGAAGCGGGCCGAGATCCTCCAGCTCGCCATGCTGCGGCCGAAGTTCGCCGTCCTCGACGAGACCGACAGCGGCCTCGACGCCGACGCGGTGCGGCTGGCGAGCCAGAGCATCGCCCGCATCGGCGGCGCCGACATGGGGATTCTGATCATCACGCACCACGAACAACTGCTCGAGCACAACACGCCCCTCAAGACGCACGTCATGCTCGGCGGCCGGATCGTGGAGTCGGGCGGGCCGGAGCTGGCCGTCGAACTGCACAAGCGGGGCTACGAGCGAATTCGCGCCGCCTATCCGGAGGCGGCCGCGGCCGAGCGGGAGATGGATGACCGCAAGACGGCGGCCCGCGAGCCGGTCACCGCCTGATCCAGCACACAGGAGATCGCACCATGTCCACCGGCCTCGACGATTCCGCGACACTCGCCCTCGGCGAAATCAACAAGTACGACTTCCGCACCGACTCCCCGGCGGTCTTCAAGGCCCGCAAGGGCCTCGACGCGACGATCGTCTCCCAGATCTCCGAGATGAAGCGCGAGCCGGCGTGGATGCGGGACTTCCGCCTCAAGTCGCTGGAGATCTTCGACTCCAAGCCGATGCCGCACTGGGGCGGCCACGTGGGTGTCGACTTCCAGGACATCTTCTACTACCTCAAGCCGGCCGAGCAGCAGGGCAAGACCTGGGAAGAGGTGCCTGACGCGATCAAGCAGACCTTCGACCGCCTGGGCATCCCGGAGGCGGAGCGGAAGTTCCTCGCCGGCGTGAAGGCCCAGTTCGAGAGCGAAGTCGTCTACGGCTCGCTGCAGGAGGATCTCGCCAAGAAGGGCGTGATCTTCACCGACACCGACACCGCCGTCCGCGAGCACCCCGACCTGCTCCGCGAGTACTTCGGCACCATCATCCCACCCACCGACAACAAGTTCGCCGCCCTCAACTCGGCCGTCTGGTCGGGCGGCTCGTTCATCTACGTACCCAAGGGAGTGAAGATCGAGTTCCCGCTCCAGGCCTACTTCCGCATCAATGCCGAAAGCATGGGCCAGTTCGAGCGGACGCTGATCATCGTCGACGAGGGGGCCCAGGTGCACTACGTCGAGGGCTGCACGGCCCCGATGTACTCCACCGAGAGCCTCCACTCGGCGGTCGTGGAGATCGTGGTCAAGCGGGGTGGCCGCTGCCGCTACACCACGATCCAGAACTGGGCGAACAACATCTACAACCTCGTCACCAAGCGGGCCATGGCCTACGGCGACGCGATGATGGAATGGATCGACGGCAACCTCGGCAGCCACCTGACGATGAAGTACCCGGCCGTCTACATGATGGAGCCGGGGGCCCGCGGCGAGATCCTCTCGATCGCCTTCGCCTCCGCCGGCCAGCACCAGGATGCGGGCGCCAAGCTCGTGCATGCCGCCCCGCACACCAGCGGCCGGATCGTCTCCAAGAGCATCTCCAAGAACGGCGGCCGGGCCAGCTACCGCGGCCTGGTGAAGGTCGAGCCGGGCGCCCGGAAGAGCAAGTCGAGCGTCGTCTGCGACGCCCTGATCCTCGACGACAAGAGCCGCAGCGACACGTATCCCTACATCGAGATCGAGGAGCAGGACGTCTCCATCGGCCACGAGGCGAGCGTCTCGAAGATCGGCGAGGAGCAGCTCTTCTACCTCATGAGCCGCGGCCTCTCCGAGGCCGAGGCCAGCACGATGATCGTGGGCGGGTTCATCGAGCCGCTCGTCAAGGAGCTGCCGATGGAATACGCCGTCGAGATGAACCGCCTCATCGAACTGCAGATGGAAGGTTCCGTGGGCTGACGTCCCTCTCCTTTCGCCACCCCGCCTTCCCCCGATGACCACAGCCACCGCTCCAGCCCCCGGCCTCACCTTCGACCGCACCGGTTTCGACGCCCTGCTCGCGGCCCATCCCGCCCCGGATTGGGTGACGGGCCGCCGCCGCGCAGCGCTCGAAGCCCTCGCGGCGCTCGGGCTGCCCGATCGCCGCAGCGAAAACTGGATGCGGACCGACCTGCGGATGTTCAAGCCGCAGGCCTGGGCGTTGCGAGCCGCACCGGCCGCGGCCGCAGCCATGCCCGAGGGCCTACTGGCGGCGGCGATCGCCGCGGGCGAGACGGCGGCGGATTTTTCCTTTGACGATGCCCCGCGGCCGGCGGCTGCGACACCGCTCGCGGGCCGATTCGCGTCGCTTGACGGGCACGTGCTCCGCGACGAAGTCGCCCCCGCTCTCGCCGCCCGCGGCGTCGTCTTCGGCGCCGCCGACCGCGTGCTCGCCGACCACGCCGCGGCCCTGGCGCCGCACTGGTTTTCCGTGATCGACGCGCAGAGCGACTGGTTCGCCGCCCTCCACGCCGCCTTCCACCGGGCCAGCGCCGTGCTCTACGTGCCGGCCGGCGTCCGGGTGACCGAGCCGCTTCACGTGCTGTCGGCGATCAGCGCCGGGGGTGTCGACACCTCACACGTGCTCGTCGTGCTCGGCGACGGCGCCGAGGCCACGCTGCTCACGGAAACCGCCGGCGGCGGACCGGCCGGCTCTGCCGGCGGCTTCCACTGCGGCGGCACCGAGATCGTCGTCGGCCGCGGCGCGTTCCTCCGCATGGTGAACCTGCAAAACTGGAACACCGGCGTCTGGCATTTTGCACGGCAGAAGGCCGTGGTGCACGAGAACGGCCGCCTCCAATGGACGCTCGGCGCCCTCGGCAGCCGGGTCTCGCAGGTGGCCCAGGATGTGGCCCTCGCCGGCCGCGGTGCCGACGCCCAGGTGAACGGCGTGATGTTCACCGAGGGCCGCCAGCACCTCGTCTACAACACGCTTCAGCACCACGAGGCCCCGGGCTGCAAGAGCGACCTGCTCTACAAGGGGGCGTTGCAAGACCGCAGCCGGCTCGTGTGGCGCGGCATGATCAAGGTCGACAAGGCCGCCCAGAAGACCGACGGTTACCAGCGGAACGACAACCTCATGCTCTCCACCGAGGCCCGGGCGGACTCGATCCCGGGCCTGGAGATCGAGGCCGACGACGTCCGCTGCACGCACGGCGCGACCAGCGGCCGGGTGGACGCCGAGCAGGTGTTCTACGCCCAGGCCCGCGGTCTGACGGCCGACGAGGCGGCGCGGCTGGTGGTGGCAGGCTTCTTCCAGCAGGTCTTCGACCGGATCACGATCCCGCCGGTGCGGGAGGCGCTCGCCCGGGCGGTCACGAGCCGCATCCGGCGGATTGCCTAGCTGTCCGTGGAAAAAGCCCGCCATGACCTTTTCCACTCCGTCGACCGCGGAAAACGCCGCGGGTTTCCCCGGTCGACGGCAGCCGCATCCTACGGCGGCACAATCTCTTGCCCCGGATGGGGCGGCGACAACTGACCAAAAACTCGTGAGGCAATTGCGATGCACGAATTTCAGCGGGTGATCGACGTCGGCGAGGTGCCCGATCCGGGCAAGACGCTCGTCGAGGTCGAGGGGGAGATGGTGGCGGTGTTTCACGTCGACGGCCAGTTCTACGCGCTCGACGACGTCTGCACGCACGATGGCGGTCCGCTGGCCGACGGCGAGCTCCGTGACCACAAGATCGCCTGCCCGCGACATGGCGCGAAGTTCGACATCCGCACCGGCGCCGCCCTCACCATGCCGGCCGTGAGGCCCACGCGATCCCACGAGGTGAAGGTCGAGGCCGGCGGCGTCTGGGTGCGGCTCCGGGATGCCGCGGCCGCGACCGGCCCGGCGGCCCATGCAGCGCCGGCTGCGACGTCGGGCACCGGTGTGGTGGCGGCCGGCCCGGCTCCCACCGCCGCGGCCGGTGCGACCGCGCCGGCAGCCTCCGGCGCGGTCGAGGGGAGCCTCGCGTCGCTGCCACTCTCCGAGGAAGTGGTCCGCGAGATGCTCAAGGATGTCAAGGACCCCGAACTGTTCGTGAACGTCGTCGACCTCGGTCTGATCTACGGGGTGACGCTCGCCGACGCCGCCGAGGCCGCGGGCAAGAAGCATGTGGCGATCGACATGACGATGACGAGCCCGGCCTGCCCGGCGGGGCCGCAGCTGATCGGCGACGCGAAGCGGGTCGTCGGCGCGCGGCCGGATGTGTCAGCCGTGGAGGTGCGGATCGTGATGGATCCGCCCTGGACGCCCGACCGGATGACGGAAGCGGCGCGGGATCAGTTGGGGATTTTCTGACTGGAGCGCCTGCCGGGGGAGGCGCGTGCCGTCGTGCGGCATGGATAGCGGGGTGGTTTTCGTGCCCGGTGTCCCCGGGCTCCCGCCCGGGGCTTCTTGTGTCACGCCCGCCACGACCCCCAAAAAGCCCCCGGCGGAAGCCGGGAGACTCCGGGTCGCACACCTTCCCGCATGCCATGCAGTACCGGGCTGGCACCGGGAATCACGCAGCCGACATCAGGGTGACGTGAGTCGGGCGTAGAGCTGAGCATGGGCGTCGGCCATGCAATCGGCGGCATGTCGCTGGCGGGCGAGCGCGTGGCCGCGGCCGCCGAGGGCGGCGGCGCGGACGGGGTCGGTGAGGAGTTCGCCGATCGCGCGGGCCAGGTCGGCGGGATCGCCGGGGCGGTGAAGCAGGCCGGCGGCTCGGGCGCCGTCTCCGTCACCCAGCAACTCGGGGAACGTGCCGTGATCCGGGGCGACGACCGGCACGCCCGCCGCCATGGCCTCGATCACGGGCAAGCCCTTCGCCTCGGGATGCACCGTCGGCATCGCGAACACGTCCACGGAACCGAGCAGCGCGAGCTTCCCGGCGCGGTCCACCTGCCCGAGCCAGCGGTAGCGGTCTCCCACTCCCAGGCTCGTCGCCAGCCCCTCGCACTCCGCGATGTAGCCCCGCTCGGTGGCCACGGTCGCGCCCGCGGCCACGACCTCCACGTCGTGGTGGTCGGCGAGCATCGGCAGCGCCCGCACGAGCACGTCGAGCCCCTTTTCCACACAGGCTCGGGCGAGATAGCCCACCACGAGCCGGCCGCCCCGCGCGTCTCGGCGGGCGACGAGATCGGGCGGCAGCGCAGGAAAGGAAGCCAGATCGCAGCCGTGCGGGATCACCTCGAGCCGCTCCGCCTTCAGGCCGATCCGCTCGGCCATGAATTCGGCATAAAAATGGTTCAAGGCCACGAACCGATCGACGTCGGCCGCCCGCTCGTGAAGCAGCCGCCAGATCTGCCCGCGATGCGGCTCCGGGATCTGGTCGATGAAGATGTCCTCTCCGGAGAGCGTGCAGACGACCCGGGCGCCGGTCGCCCGGCGGATCGCCCCGGCCAGGCCGATGAGCAGCGCGTTGGAGACATGGACGACGTCAGGCCGCACCTCGGCCGCCAGCCAGGCGGCGAGCTTCGCCACCTCCTTCCGCTGTCGGCCGGCCGCCCCCTGGAGCGTCGAAACCGTGAGCGGGCCGAGGTCCGCGGCCCGGGCGCCGCCGGTGCGGCTCGACAGCCATTCCAACAGCGGCCGTGAATCGAGGGCGGCATCGAGGAACCGCGGCGTGTGCCGAAACAGCGGCACATGCTCCTGCAGCCACACGTTCACGCCCCCCATCACCACCCGCCGCTCGGCGACATTCTCCTCGTCGGTTGTCGTGGGCACGTAGGCCGGCACGAGGATCGCATCGCACCCCCGCCCGCGAAGGGCCCGCACGAGGGTATTGTCGTGGAGGCACGACCCGCAGAGCCGCCCCCCTGCCCCGGCGGTGATGTGGACGATCTTCATGCCAGCAACTCCGGAGGCGTGATCACTTCGTGCCCTCCAGGTGGAGGAGCACGAGCGCCAGATCGGCGGGCGTGATCCCGCGGACGCGGCCGGCCTGGCCGAGCGTCTGCGGGCGGATGCGGGCCAGTTGCTCGCGGGCCTCGGCCCGGAGATGCCGCACGCCGGCGTAGTCGAAGCCGGCGGGAATCGGCCGCTCGGCGTGCCTCCGCTGCCGCTCGATCCGCTCCCGGTCGAGGGCCACGTAGCCGGCGTAACGGATGTCGTGCTCGATCTGGGTCGCGACATCCGGCGAAACCGTCGCCAGCGCCGGCAGCCGCGCGACACAGTCGGCCCAGCCGACCTCGGGCCGCTTGAGCAGGTCGGCGAGCGTCACGCCCTCGACGCGGTGGGCCGCCAGCGTGGCGAGCGTCGCCTCGATCTCCGCGGTCTTGGCCGCGAGCCGTTCCACGCGGTGCGGATCGGCGAGCCCGATGGTGGCGGCCAGCGGCGTGAGGCGGCGGTCGGCGTTGTCGTGCCGCAGCGCGAGCCGGTGCTCGGCGCGGCTGGTGAACATCCGATAGGGCTCGTCCACGCCCCGGGTCACGAGGTCGTCAACGAGCACGCCGATGTAGGAGTCTTCCCGGGCGAGCACGAGCGGATCCCGACCGGCGGCCACCCGTGCCGCGTTCGCGCCGGCCAGCAGCCCCTGGGCGGCGGCCTCCTCGTAGCCCGTCGTGCCGTTGATCTGCCCGGCGCAGAACAGCCGGGCGATCCGCTTGCTCTCGAGCGTCGCGAACAGCTGGTCGGGCGGGCAGTAGTCGTATTCGACCGCGTAGCCATAGCGCATGATCACGGCCCGCTCCAGGCCGGGCACCATCCGCACCATCGCGTCCTGCACGTCCCGCGGCAGGCTCGTGGAGATGCCGTTGACGTAGATCTCACGGGTGCGGCGGCCTTCCGGCTCGAGGAACAGCTGGTGGCTCTCCTTGTCGGCGAACCGCACGACCTTGTCCTCGATGCTCGGGCAATACCGCGGGCCACGCGACTCGATCTGCCCGGTGAACATCGGCGCCCGATGGAGATTGGCCCGGATCAGATCGTGAATCGCGGGGCTGGTCTTCGTGATCCAGCAGACCATCTGCTCCTGCTCGATCGCGGCGGTGAGAAATGAGAACGGCTGGGGCACGGCGTCGCCCACCTGCACGTCGAGCCGCGCGAAGTCGATCGACGTGGCCGAGAGCCGGCAGGGCGTGCCGGTCTTGAAGCGGTCGAGCGCGATGCCGGCCCGCTGGAGCGCCCGGCTCACGCCCGAGGTGGTGCCTTCCCCCGCCCGACCGCCGTCGGTCTTGGCCTCGCCGGTGTGCATCACGGCCTGGAGAAACGTGCCGGTCGTGAGCACCACCGCCGCGGCGCGGTACTCGGCGTCGCCCCGCACCCGTACGCCCGCGATCCGCCAGGCGGGCTCGCCGGAATCGGCAGCGACCGGCTCGAGCAGCAGGTCGTCGACCGTCTCCTGCCGGAGATCGAGCTGCGCCGTCTCCTCGACGAGCCGCTTCACCTCCATCTGGTAGAGCTTCTTGTCGGCCTGGGCGCGGGGCCCGTGCATCGCCGGTCCCTTGGAGCGATTGAGCACGCGAAACTGAATGCCCGTGGCGTCGATCGCCCGCCCCATCACGCCGCCGAGCGCGTCGACCTCGCGGACGAGCTGCGCCTTGCCGACGCCGCCGATCGCCGGGTTGCAGCTCATCTGGCCGACCGTGTCGCAATTGGTCGTGAGCAGGGCCGTGCGGGCCCCGAGCCGGGCCGCGGCGCAGGCCGCCTCGACCCCGGCATGGCCGGCCCCGATCACGAGCACGTCGTAGTGGTAGGTGCAGCCCATCGTTGCGGCAGGCAAACCTGGCGGGTTGGGCGGCCTGGCGGCCGCCGGCAGACTCTGCCCGATTGAATCATCCACCCCGTCCGACGCAAAGCGCACGCCGAGAGCCGGCGTCATGCCGCCGCCGCTGCCGGCCGAAAAACCCTGTCAGAGCGCACCCCCACTTCGGGTGGCTTGCGTATCTTTCGGTGGGGGGTTCGGTCGCACTCGGTCACGAAGGAGTTGTTCCATGATAGCGGCATTGGGTGCCAGAGCGGCGGGAGTTCGCTCGGCCTGGCTGATGGCGGTGGCGGCGGTGGTGGTGGAAACGGCGTCATGCGCGACGGCGATTCGGGCCCAGGAGCCGGTCGTGCCGCCGCCGCTGCCGCAGTTCGCGCCCGACATCGACGTGCAAGAGGTGGCCTGGAGCGGCGGCCCGACCTTCCCGGCGCCGCTGTGGACCTCATACGCCCTGACCGACGCGCTCTTTTGGGGCCGCGACAACCAGGCGAGCAACCGGCCGCTCGTCGTTTCAGAGGGCACGGGCCAGCCGCTCGTGACGGCCCGTGATCTGCAGTTTCCGTTCAGCGAGGGCGTGCGGGCCTTCTATGGCCAGCGGGCCCCGGACCGCGGTGGCTGGGAGATCGGCTACTTCGGCGTCTACGGCCAGTCGGCCACGCAGGTCGTGGCTGCCACGCCGCCCGACTATCTGCAGTTGCCCGGTTCCCTCGGCCCGAACCTCACGGCGGATGGCGAGCTGGCCACGCTCAAATACAACTCCGTCATCAACAGCGCGGAGTTCAACCTCTTCAGCACGTCCTATGACTGGCGGCCACCGACCGCCAGCTGGCTGACGGTCGACTGGCTGGTCGGGTTCCGCTACGTCGGCGTCGAGGAGCAGGCGCTGATCGCCACGGAGTGCTGCGTCGACGACGGCTCGTTCACCACGGTGCCCTACGGCGTGCGGACGCGGAACAACCTCTTCGGCGCCCAGATCGGCAACCGCAGCCGTTGGACCTGGGAGAATTGGGCCTTCGAGGGCTGGGCCAAGGCCGGCCTGTTCGGCAACGCCCAAAAGCAGATCCAGGATCCGCTCATCGACTACACGGGCTTCGCGGAGCGGCCCGGGGTGTCGGACACCGGCGGCCAGGTGAGCTTCGTGGGTGACATCAACACGTCGGTGATCTACCGGCTCACGGAGGTGTGGGGCATCCGTGCGGGCTACAACCTGATCTGGATCGACGGCCTGGCCCTCGCCCCCAACCAGTTCGACTTCTCCACCGATACAGGGGCGGGGAGTCGGCTGGCGTCGGGCGGTGGCATCTTCATGCACGGTGCCAATCTGGGCCTCGAGGCCCGCTGGTAGGATTGCTTAACCCGGCACGCGCAACGTGATCGGCGCGATACGGAGCGGCGGGGCGAGGAGCGGCGAGCTGGTCAACTGGGAGACGATCCCGGTCGGCCGGGCATACTGCCGCACGCCCCGCGCTCCGCCGCCGCCGTTGAGGCCCTTGACGCCGTACAGGTTGTCCACGATGCCGTCGCCGGTGAGGTCGAGGGCCGCCGCGAACGCGCGGGCATTCGTCTTCACGAAGGACGAGAACGCCGTCAGCCTCGACAGTTGGCCACCGGTCGCGCCGCTGTAGACCTCGACGATCGAGTTGCCGCCGACGCCTGCCCCCACGATCACGTCGTCGATGGCGTCGCCGTCCCACCGTGCGATGGAGAGCGTCACACCACCCCGGAAGCCCGGCGCGATCACGAAGGCACCGCGGACGACCTTTGGCGTGACCGACACGTCCCAGATCCGCGTCCACGCCCGGATGCCGGCGTTGGTGCCAGTGACGATCTCCGCGACCCCGTCGGGAGCGGACGACGTCTTCACGCCGTTGAAGTAGGTGCCGAAGTCACCGGCTGCGACCATGGTGCCGTTGGCGTATGGGGCCGGGAAGGCACGGAACGACCGGAAGGCCGCGTTGGCCACGGGATCGCCGGCCCCCGGGGTGACGGCGAACACCCGCACCATCGGAATCCCCGTGGACATGCCGGCGATGATGTCGTTGTTGCCGTCGCCATCGACGTCGCCCACGGCCACCTCGACGCCGCCGCGGTAGGCGGTGCCGAAGGGAAACGTCCGGTACGCAGTGAGCTCCACGCCCTGCGGCGTGAACACGCGGATCTGGCCGATCCGATTGCGGCCCGGGGCCACGATGATCTCGGCGATGTCGTCGCCGTCCATGTCACCGCTGGTGACGCGGACGCCGCCGCGGAAGCCGGGCTCGTAGGCGAGGAACTGCGACAGGATCGTGCCCGTGATCGGGTCGACCAGCCGTACCCACGGGGCGATGCCGCAGCCGTCGTCGGTGCCGATGACGAGCGCGGCGACGTCAGCCGTGGGATTGATCGGACCGTCGTAGGCGCTCGTGAAGGTGTCCTCCGCCACCTCCTCGCCGATCGTCGCCGTGGCGGTATTCACGATGTCGCTCTTGAAATCGCTGGTCAGGGCGGTGATTGAAAACGTCGCCGTCCCATCCACGGCGAGGTTCATCAGCTTGTCGATGCCCGCCGTGCTGTCGGTGACGGAATCAGGGCTGCCGTCAGCGGTGCCGGAGCCGGTGCCCGTGTAGGTGACGGTCCAACTCCAGCTGACGACGCCGGCCGGCAATGCATCGACCACGCTGACGCCCGACGCGAAACTCGGGCCATTGTTGGTGACGACCACCGTGAAGTTCAGCGGACCGCCGCCTTTGTACGTTTCGTCGCCTTCCTTCTTGACGTCGAGATCGACGCCGGTCGTCACCAACACGTCCGCATCATCCGTGGCAGGGCCAGCGGTGTCGCTCGTCACCGTCGCGACGTTCTTCTTCAGACCCGCGGGCACGTCCGAGCCGACCGTGTAGTACACCACCAGCTGAGTCGTCCCCTGCTTCAGCTTCCCGATGTCCCACGTGATCTGATTCGCACCCGGCAGCGGATACGACACCGACTGGCCAGGGTCCAACGGACCGTACCCCGTCGGCACGAACCCCTCCGGAAGCGTGTCCACCACCACCACGTTCTTCGCGTCGGACGGACCGCTGTTCGTCACCGTGATCGTGAACGCCCCACTCTCGCCAGCGTTCAGGCTCGTCGGATCCGCGACCTTATCGATCGTCAGCGGTGCCACGAATAAGGGGCTGCTCTCGTCCTTGCCCGTCAACTTGTCTCCCTTGGGCGGCTGGGCATACACGAAGTTCACGAGGTCCACCGTCGCTGACGGCAAGGTTTGGGCCGTGAAGATGATCGTTAC
>JAJTED010000031.1:0-17229 GCA_021300535.1 Planctomycetaceae bacterium
GATTCGAACCGCCGTTTCGGGGCGGCTGGGGCAGTTTGGCCAGCCGTGGTTCATCCCGCTGTGATCCTGCCGCGGCGGGCCGCGGCCAAAACCGGTAGGCAGCGACGCCGACCACCGTCAGGGCGAGAAGCGACAGTAGGGCCGGCATGGCACTCGGCTGCGGTCTCCGCACCGGTGTGGAGCGGCGGACGACGACGACTTCGGGTTCGGGAGCCGGGGCCAGGTGCTCCGCGGGGCAGCCGTCGTTCATGGCCGCCGGCACGACCAGCGGCGGCGAGCCAGACGGCGCCGCTGTCGGTGCCGCGTGGATGGCCGCCGCGCCGCCGGCCTGTGGAGGGGGTGGCACGAACCGCGAGCTGCGGGCGGCGACGGTCCCGAGCAGCTCGTCGCGGCAGGTTTCGATCCGCTGCACGAGGGCTTCGTGGGCGATTTTGAAGGGCCCGGGGTCGATGCCGTGAAGCCTGTCGAGGAGTCGTGTCGCAGCCGCGGTCACGATGGCCGGATCGGAGACGTCGGCTGGCAGGCCCAGGACCCGAAACGGGTCGCACAGATCGATGGCGGCGATGCCGAGCCATTCACGACTGGGGTCGAAGTCGATGCCGCCGGACATGCAGGTCGATTCACGAAGGAGTGCGGCAACCGGTCCTTCCCTCGGCACCGGCCCGCGTCAGTTGCCCAGCCTAGCAGATGGCTCCCCGCCGCGCCTCCAGACGGTCAGCTCGGCGATGGTGTGCTGGTGCTTGCGGGCGGTCTCGCGGATCACGAACGGAATGTCCTGGCGGTGGAGGAGCGTGAACGTGTCCGCCAGTTCACGGGTGATTCCCGTCAGGGTCGGCAGTGGCTCGCCGTGCTCGCGGCGGCCGCCCAGCCACTTGTCCCTGGGCGTGTATTCCTCGAGCCACGTATAGGGTGACGTCAGGACGAGCAATCCGCCCGGCAGCACCCGCCGGCCGACGTCGCGCAAGAAGGCGGCCGGGTCATAGAGCCGGTCGACGAGGTTGCCCGCGAACACCAGGTCGTAGCCGGTGAACAGGGCCTTCAGGTTGCAGGCGTCGCCCTGCATGAAGACCACGCGGCCGGCGGTTGCAGCAAGGCTCAGCTGGTCGAGCGAAACGGCCCGGGGCGCGGTCAGGTCGCCCTCGGTCGGGATTTCGTAGTGCACCTCGTCTCCCCGCTGCAGCCGCACGCCCGCCTGGATGAACCGGGCCGAGAAGTCGATCGCATCGACGTGGTCGAAGTGCCGGGCGAACTCCAGGGCCGAGCGGCCGACGGAGCAGCCGACGTCGAGGCACCGGCGCCGCCGGTCGGCCGGCACGTGTGGCATCGTCGCCGCGACGCAGGCCCGGGGGAAATTCGGCACGCCGAGGGGCGGTGTGCCGCCGGGCACGGCGTCGCCGTAGTGAAAGTCGATGTACTGCGTCACCAGCTGATCGGTCTCGTAGAGCCGCGAGCCGGCCGTCACCGCCTCGTTGCCCGGCTCCTCCACGATCGTCCGGAATCCGGCGTGCTGGAAGAAGTGCCGCCGGAACGCATAGCGGGCGCTGGCGAGCGCCTCGTTGCCTGTGGAGATCCAGGACCCGCCGACGATCAGGTTGTGGCGGCCGTCGAACGTCGGCACCGAGAAGTCGTCGTACAGCGGGTGGATCTCGAAGCCCTTGAAGGGCATGATCGGTGTCCGCGTCCATTGCCAGACGTTGCCCACGATGTCACAAAACCCGCCCTGCGGGAACGCGTCCACCGGGCAGCTCGAGGCGAAGTGGTCGAGGTTGATGTTGCCCGGCGCCCGGTCCCAGGTCGGCTGGTCGCCGGGCACCGTCTCGCGCAGGACGTGCCAATGGGCTTCGGTGGGCAGGAGCACGTTCTCGCCGGTTGCCTTCGCCAGCCAGGCGCAATAGGCCTGAGCCTCCAGGCAGTTCACCTCCACCGGCCAGTCGAGGGGCAGCGGCCGCTCGTCGAGCAGGTTCCGCTGCCAGATCTCGCCGCCGCGATGCAGCCAGAACTTCGGATGCTCGGCCCGGGTGTAGTGCAGCCAGCCGCGGCCCTCCTCGGTCCAGAGCGACTCGTCGCGGTATCCGCCGGCCGCGACGAAGCCGCGAAACTCCGCGTTCGAGACGAGCCGCCGCCCGGCCCGGAACGCGGGCAGGTCGTGCTCCTCGACGCCGTACTCGTTGTCCCAGCCGTAGGTGTGGTCGTCGGGCCGCTTGCCGAGGCGGATCTTTCGGGCCGCGACCGGGAGCCACTCGTTCGTCGGGGCGGGGCCGCTCATGGGGCAGGCGGCCCACAGCCGCCGCTCCTCGGCCGAGAGTTCGGCGCCGTGCCGCAATTCGTCAAGCGGCATCTGCCGCATGATCACGCTCGACGTCTCGAGGTGAATCCGCTCGTGTTCGATCCCCATGAGGATCACCCAGGCAGGCGAGTTCCAGGCGATCGGCAGTTCGAGCGGCATCGTCTGGATGAACTCGTCGATGAGTTCCCGCACGGCGGCCCGGTAGCGGCGCACGGTGGCGACCGAAGGCCAGTCGTAATGGGCCGTGTTCAGGTCGTCCCATGACATCTCGTCCACGCCCACGGCCATCATCGCCTCGAGCCGGGCGTCGAGCCGGGCGGGGATGTGGCGGCCGGCCGTCAATTTGTTGACGTAGAACACCGCCGGATGGGCGAAGTAGAAGATCAGTGGATGGCGGAGCGGTTCGTGACGGACGTAATAGGAGGCGTCGTCGCGGATCAGGGCGAACAGCCGATCGTAAATCTCGCAGGTCTGGTGGAAGTAGCGGCGGAGTTCCGCCCGCTTGCCGGCCACGGGGTCGGCCGCGGCGGGGTCGGCCGTGAGCAGGACGGTGCGGGTGGGAGCCAGCGGCGCGGCAAGATCGGCGAACCGCTGCGCGGGGCGGGCGGGGCGAGTGGCGGTGGGCTGCATCGAACGTGGAAATCCTGGGGGAACCGATGCCTTACGGATGCGCAATCTTGGCAATCGTAGCACCCTCCCGCAGGCCCGCGAGCAATGGGTGAGGAATCGATGAGCGTGCCGCCAGCAGGCTGCCGACGACGGCCCCGCGGTGGCAGTTGTCGCCGCCGCACAGGGCATTGGCCCGCGCCCCCGCTGCGAAGTCCCCGGCATGCCGCCAGGCCAGGAAGAGCGCCGCCGGAAACGCCTCCTCGATGTAGCAGGCGGGGCTCAACACGCTCCCCACCACGGCCCTGTCGGGGCAGGGGGGCGGGCCCGCCGCCGCCCGCGCGTCCCAGGCCGCGGCCTTCGCCGCCGAGACCCAGTCGCCCGCCTCGTCGAGGATGGCGGCGCGGAGGTCGCGGTCGGCATCCGGGCGGTCGTCGCGGGTGACGCGGATCAGGATCCGGGCCAGCGCGTCGGCGGCGGCGAGCACCTCGTCGTCCTTGTGCGTCAGCGACACGTGCAGCCGCACGATCCTCCGCAGGTCGGGGTGCCGCGGGCCGAGTCCGGCCACCAGGGCCGGGACGTGCGCGAGGCCGCCGATGTGCACGTCGCGGACGCCGCAGCTGATCGGCTTGCGGCCGGCCGCGAGGTTCGTGAAGAAGTGGCGGTGGCATTCCTCCACGTAGGTGTCGTGGTGCCGGCCGGGCTCGAGCATGAAGGCGACGTAGCGGTCCAGCCAGCGCTCGGGATCGTAGTCGCGATCGTGGCGCAGCAGGGCGAAGAGCTCGACGGCGAGTTGGAAGTTGAGCGTGTTCTCCCCGGTGGCGAGGAACTGGTGGTAGTGGACGCCGCGCACGCCCCAGAACCGGGCCTGATCGCGGAGGATGTCGTGCTTGGCATCGGGGGCCGTCCACTGGGACCGCCAGAGAATGCTGTCGGGATGCGGGGCATGCGGCGGGAGATACCCGAGCGGTACCCGGGGGTCGGCGAGGACCGGATAGTCGCGGTCGAGGACCGCACGGTCGTAGTACCAGTGGACCGGCATGGCGACGGCATCGGCGACGAGGCTGCCGAGCAGGGCCGTCAGGCTCGGGTCACCTTCAACATGTGATGCGGACGGAATCATGTGCCGAGCGTCCGGGCGAGGAAGCCGCGGACCCGCGGGTCCGCGGTGGCGGCGAAGAACTCGGCGGGGCTGCCGTGGAAGGCGACCCGACCGTCGGCGATGAACGCGATCTCGTCGGCCGCCCGGCGGGCGAAGGCCATCTCGTGGGTCACGAGGATGAACTCCGTGCCGGCCGCCCGCAGCTCGCCGATCATCTCCAGCACCTCCGCCTTCATGTCAGGATCGAGGGCCGAGGTGGGCTCGTCGAGGAGCAGGCGGCGCGGCCGCACGACCAGGGCCCGGAGGATCGCGATCCGCTGCTTCTGGCCCCCCGACAGTTCCGCGGGCCGCTTGTGCGCGTGGGCGGCCAGCTGAAACCGCTCCAGCGGCTCGCGGACCCGCTCGACCGCCTGCCCGCGGGACAGCCCGTGCACGTGCACCAGGGGCAGGACGAGATTTTCCATGGCGGTCAGATGCGGAAACAAATTGTATGCCTGGAAAACCGTGCCCATGGTCCGGCGGTAACCGCGGAGGGCGGCCTCGTCGCGGGGCAGCGGCACGCCGTCGAAGGCCACGCTTCCCGCGGTCGGCACGTCGAGTCCGGCCAGGATCCGCAGCAGGGTCGACTTGCCGCCGCCCGACGGCCCGACGAGCACCAGCGCGCCGATCTCACCGGTGCGCAGTTCGAGCCCGTCGAGGACCGTGGCCAGTCGGCCCGTCCGCGGGTCGGTGAACCGCTGCACGAGGTCCGCGATGACGAGGTTCATGCCGTCTCGTAGCGAAACCGCCGCTCCAGCAGGCGGGCCAGCGCCGACAGCGGCAGCGTGAGGGCCAGGTAGCCGAGGGCGAGAGGCAGGTAGCTCTCGAGCGTCGAGTAGGTGAATGAGTTGACCTCCTGGGCGGCGAGCGTGAACTCGGAGATCGCGATCACGGAGAGCAGCGACGAATCCTTGACGAGCGAGACGAGCTGGCCAGCCACGGCCGGCAGCACGAGCCGCACGGCCTGCGGCAGGACGACGAGCCGCAAGGTCTGGCTCGGCGTGAGGCCGATCGCCCGGGCGCTGTCGATCTGGGCCCGTGGGATCGCGTCGAGGCCGCCGCGGAAGATTTCCGCCATGTAGGCGCCGGCGAACAGCGCGAGCACGAGCACCCCGGCCACGTAGCGGTTCTCCAGGCCCACGGCGCTGGCCACGACGTAGAAGCCGAGGAGCAGCTGCACGAGCAGGGGCGTGCCGCGGATCAATTCGACGTACACGCGGGCGGCGGCCTCGAGGAGCGGTCGGCCCGAGCGGAGCATCACGGCCGCCAGGGCCCCGACCAGGACGCTGGCCGCGAGGGCGGCGAGGCTCACGCCGACGGTCGTCAGCCAGCCGCGGACGAGCAGCCCACGGTATTCCCACACGCCGGCCCAGTTCCACGCGTAGCCGACGCGGGCGAAGGCCAGGGAAATGCCCGCGATGAGCAGAATGACGACGATCGTGTGGGCGAGCCAGCGCGGCATGCAGCGAGGATACCACGCCGGCTGCCGCGCCAGGGATGGTGTCGTTGCTCCGTAACTCCGCCTCGGTGCCCTTGAAGCCCGAGGCGCGAGTTTTGATGTTGCGAGTTCTTTAGCCCTTGCTCTCGCCTTCATACGCGTGAACGGCACAAGAAGCCCCCGGCGGAAGCCGGGGGACTCCGGGTGGCATGCCTTCCCAGGTGCCATGTGACGTGGGTTCGAGCCGGGAAATTGCGTGCCGTCATCCGGCATGGACCGCGGGGTGGTATTCGTGCCCGGTGTCCCCGGGTTTTCACCCGGGGCTTCTTGGACGAATGACGAGACCGATGCCCAATGCAAAGGATCTGCAAAACGACGTTCGCAACCGGATTCCTGCAGCGGCGACCCTCTCTCGAGCCACTCGGCGCAACATCAAAAGGCGTGAGCCGAGCGGAATGCGGGTGGCCTCTGGTGCAGCGACGCGGATTCCCTCAGCGTACGCTTCGCGTTTCCGGCAACCCGGCACGACGGCCGGAGACCGCCGCTACAGAGGGCGGCGGCGGGCGGAGAGCGGATGGGACGACACCGGCCGGTGCCCCTCGAGGCCGATGATGTCGAGTCGCAGCCCGGCCCGGGTGAACTCATCCTGCAGGGCGTGTAATTTCTCCATCACGTTGGCATCGACGAGCCGGGTGCCGGCGAGGTTCAAGGTCACGTTGTTCCGCTGCACGAGCCCGAGGTGCTCGATCTGCCGGCGGAAGGGGATCCAGTTGGAAAATACCGCCGACCCGCCGGCGTCGATCTGCACGGTTGAGTCGTCGATCGTCGTGACATCGAGGAAGGGCTTGAAAAATTCCCGGGGCGGCACGCCGTTGATCGCATGGATCGCGAACTTGGTCGCCACCCCGATACCCACGCCGATCAGGAGATCGGTCGCCAGCACGCCGACGATGGTGGCGACGAAGATCACGAGCTGCTCCGCGCCGATCCGGAACACGTCGATGAACTCCCGGGGTGAGGCGAGGCGGAAGCCTGTGTAGGCGAGCATCGCCGCGAGCGCGGAAAGCGGGATGCGATGGATCAGCCCCGGCAGCAGGGCGACGAAGCCGAGCAGGAACACGGCGTGCCACAGGTCGGCGAACCGCGTCCGGGCTCCGTTGTCGATGTTGGCCTTGCTGCGGACGATCTCGGAGATCATCGGCAGCCCGCCGATCGCGCCGGCCGCCACGTTGGCCACGCCGACCGCGAGCAGGTCGCGGTCCATCGCGGTCTTGCGCTTCCAGGGATCGACGAGGTCGATGGCCTTGGCGGAGAGCAGCGACTCGATGCTGCCGACGGCCGCGAAGAGCACGACCCACCAGACGGCCGTGATCCGGGTTGCGGCCGCGGTAAACGCACCGAAGTCGGGCGTCGTCACCGCGGCCGCCAGGTTGCCGGGCACGCTGACCAGGAACGACTTGCCCAGTCGATACTCGTGGCCGAGGAAGGAATAGGTGTGCTCGCGGGCCAGGTCGAACCACATCCCCAGCGGCACCGCCACAGCGAGCACGAGCAGTTGCGCGGGGAGCATCCGCAACCAGGCCGGCCGGAGCCGCGGCTTGAGGCGCGGGAAGCCGAACAGGATCGCCAGGCTCACCAGGCCGATGATGGCGATCTGCGGGTTGAGGTGGGCGATCTTCTCCGGCAGGGCGCGAATCAACTCCAGCGGCTCGCCGCTGGCCTTCTGGCCGAACACGACCGGCAGTTGTTTGAGCATGATGATCAGGCCGATCGAGGCGAGCATGCCGTGCACCACGGCCGTGGGGAAGAACTCGCTGAGCCCGCCGAACCGCAGCAGCGCCAGCGCCACCTGCACCAGTCCCGCCACG
Source organism: Planctomycetaceae bacterium (assembly GCA_021300535.1). Taxonomy (GTDB): domain Bacteria; phylum Planctomycetota; class Planctomycetia; order Pirellulales; family UBA1268; genus QWPN01. The sequence continues at coordinate 7,341 of JAJTED010000031.1, forward strand.
CAGGCCACCGCGAGCGTCAGGCGGTAGGCGGCCAGATCGGCCGCCGGGTCGGCACCACCCGTGAAGCCGAAGGCCTGCATGGCGCCGAGCACGATCACGATCAGGCCGGCAGCCGGACCCTTGATCGTCAGCTCCGAGTTGCTGATGAACGTCGTCAGAAGTCCGCCCACGACCGCCGTGAATACGCCGGCCACAGGCGGGAAGCCGCTCGCCATGGCGATCCCGAGGCACAGCGGCAGGGCGATGAGGAACACGAAGAAGCCGCTCGTCAGGTCGGCACGCAGGAAGCGGACGAATCCGGCCGGCGTGCCGCGGGGCACGGGGCCGCCGATCCCCGGGGCCGGAGCGTGGGTTGGATCGTTCATCGCAGGGGCACTCCTGGGGGCACGTGATGCACCGGTGAGGGGGCGACGGTCGGGTGACGCAGCAGCGGGACGCAGGCCTGCGCGAGAGTCTGGACGAGGGGCCGCGGAAACAGCCCCAGCCCAAAGATGACCGCCAGCAACACCGCGCACCCGATCCGCTCCCGGGGCAGGATTGCGTGCCGCGGGGCATCGACGGTGGGCGGGCCGCCGAAGATGCCGAACCAGCCGCGGACGACCGCGATGCCGGCGAAGACGGTGGACAGGATGACGAGGATCCCGCAGTGGAGGTGCTCGGCGAGGCTGCCGGCGATGATCAGGTCGTCGGCCACGAAGGAGAGCGTGCCTGGCAGGCCGATGCCGGCCAGGCCGAAGAGGAGGAAAAAAGCCGCCAGGGCGGGCGCATCCCAGAACCGGCCCTGCGGGAGGTCGAGCCGCAGCGACCCCGCCCGGCCCTCGAGCGCCGCGGCGACGATGCCGATGCCGGTCAGTGACAGGCCGCTGGCGATCCACACGCACAAGCCGCCGGCGAGTTCCATGGGCAGCGTGCCCGCGAGGCCTGCCAGCACGAGCGCCGACTGGCTGAAGGCCAGCGTGCCGATCAGGCGGCACAGGTCGCGCTGCACCAGCGCCAGCGCCGCACCGTAGACCGCGGTCGCTGGACCGAGCAGCGCGAGCGCCACGAGCTCCTGAGCCACGCCGTCTGCATGCCCGAGCAGGAGCCGGATGGCCGCGTAGCTGCCCACCTGCGGCACCGTCGCCAACAGCGCGATGGGCAGGGGCGCGCCGGCGAACAGCATCGGCACCCAGACATGGAAGGGGAACAGACCCTCGCGGACGACCACGGCCAGGGCCACGAGCCAGCCGCCCGCAGTCCCCACCCAGCCGCAGCCGGATTCCCAGGGCGGGTCGGCGAGCATCATGGCGGTGCCCGCCGCCGCGCAGACGAGGCTCGCGCCCATCACGAAGGCGTAGACGCGAGCTGCGGGTCGCCCGCCCGGATGGTCGCGGGTCGCCCGCCACACCGCCCCGGCCCCCATGGCCGACAGGGCCAAGACGAGGATTGGATGCGCGGTGAGGAACAGGCCGAACGTGGCCGCCGCGCCCGCGAGGCACCAGGTGGTCATCCCTGCCGAGAGCATCCGCCGCGGCACGGTCGCGAACACCAGCAGCAGGCAGCCGGCCACGAACGGCAGCATGGTGGCGGTCACGCCGTCCACGTGGAACGCGGCGCCCCCGCCGAGCCGATCGCCGCGGCTGAAGGTCTGCGGTGTCGCGCTCCAGGTGGAGAGCATCATGAACCCCGACAGCACCGTCACGACGAGCGCGGCGACGGCAGGTGGCCGCGGGTTCGCCCGCCGGCTCTCGAACTGTAGCAGGCCGGCCGCGGCCAGCGGCGCGGCCACCGCGGCGGCGCCGGCGCCCAGGACAAGGGTTGCTGGGTCGAGGCCGCTCATGGCAGGGGCTCCCGGTCGCGTGGCCCGCGCAGCCGCAGATCGCCCAGCCAATCGGCCCCGGCTCGCTCCCAGGCGTCCAGGCGATCGACGAGGCGGCGAAAGGGCTCGACCACCAGTCGGGCCACGGCCATCTCCTCGTAGCCGCGATCCAGCGCCAGCCGGTAGATCGCGAGCCGCCAGGCTTGCGGCAGCCGGTCGGTCCAAGATCGTCCCGCCCCCGGCTGGCCGCCGAGCGCGGCAACCAGCGTGTGTCGGTCATGGAGCGCTGACGGCGAGCGGAGGATCTGCAGGCTGCGCAGGATGGCATGGCTGACGACATGCACGAGCGGTACGACCCGCCAGCCCAGCCCGATCTCCACGAAAATCAGTCCCGCCTGCGCCATCGATCCATAGGCCAGCATGCTCTTGAGGTCAGTCTGCACGCGGCCCACCGCGTTGGCGTGCGCCGCGGTGACGGAACCGATGGTCACGAGGAGCCAGCCTGCCAGAGGCGCGGCCTGGAGGAGCGGCTCGCACCGCAGCAGCACGTAGGCGCCCGCATGGATCGACAACGCGCCGTAGAAGATGGCGCTCGAAGGCGTCGGCCCCTCCATCGCCAGGGGCAGCCAGCCCGTGAACGGCACCTGCGCCGTCTTGCCAAGGGTCGCGAAGATCAGCAGCAGCGCCAGGAGCGTGGCCGGGGCGGCCGGCACGAGGCAGGTCGCGTCCGGCCAGCCGCCGTGGAACAGGCGGTCGAAGTCGCCGGATCCGACCGCGGTGTGGGCGACGACGCTCGCCGCCAGCAGGCCGACGTCGCAGATTCGATACGTGACGAAGGCCCGGATCGCGGCCCGCACGGCGTTGGGCCGCTCGTGGAAGAAGCCGATGAGCAGCGTGGACGAGATGCCGATCAGTTCCCAGCCGGCGAACAGCACGTCGAAGCTCCCGGCCAGCACCATCAGGTTCATGCCGGTGCCGAACACGGCGAGGAGCACGAAGAAGCGGGTGAAGCCTGGTTCGCGGTGCAGGTATCTGCCCGCGAAGGCGTTGACCAGCAGGCACAGGCCGGTCGAGAAGCAGACGTAGGGCACCGACAGGCCGTCCGCCACCAGGTCGATGGTCGCCGCGTGACGGTCGAAGGAGAACCAGGTTCCGAGGTGGACGGTCTCGGGCGCGAAGCCGCGGCCCGCCAGCACGCCGAACATGACCAGCGCCGCGAGGAAGGCGGTGGCGAACCCGGTGCCGACGAGCCGACTGGTGGTGCGCTCGGACAGCGGGCGGCCGAGCAGCGGCGGGATGCCGATGCCGAGCAGCGCCAACGCAGGCGCCGCCAACTGGGCGACGACCAGCGCCGCCACGAGGTCGTGTGTCCGCTCCGGTTCGAGCACGGCGGCCAGGAGGCTCATCGCAGGCCTCCGCCGAGTGCGGCTGCCGTGCGAACGGGAGGCAGGTGGCCGCGATGGCCGGCGAACCAGTCGACGGACCGGGGCACCGTCGGCAGCCGGTCCGACTCAGGCACGTAGGCCACGAACTGCCCGCCGGCGAACGACGCGAGTCCGCCGCGGGAGCCGTGCCACGCGGCCAGATGCACCCACCGGTTCGCCACGAGCCGTTCCACCGCCGGCACACGGGCGATCGCGGTCGTTATCCGGTCGGGTGGCGCGTCGATGACGACGAGCAGCCGCACCGGCTCGTGGATCTCGACCGTCTGCCAGGGGAGCCCGGTCCGCAGGTCGCTGGCATGGCCGTCCATCACGCCGATCAGCCCGGTGATGTTGTGGGGCAGCTTCGTGCCGCAGCCGTAGCCGATCGGATCGATCCGCGACAACGTGTAGGCGAGGTTGATGCCCGCGGCGACCGGTCCCACGGCGGCGAGCGTGCGGGCCAGGATGGCGCCGTCGGCATCGGCCTCAGGGTCGTACGACACGAGGAACGCACGGCGGTCGAGAAACAAGCCGCGGGACCGCTGCCGGCGGCCGATCAGGCAGACCGCGTTGGTGGCGTGGCCGAGTTCGGGCCGCACCTGGGCGAGGTCCGCGGCCCGGGCCTCGACGCAGCGCAGCGCCTCGTCGGTCGACACGTTGAGCGGCACGGAAGCGAATCGCCGGCACCGCTCCTGCGCGTCGGCCGCCCGGGCGATGTCGCAGGCCACGGTGAAGGCCGCGAGTTCGTCGCGATGCGTCGGCGGGACGTGGTCACGATCGTAAAACACAAGGGCGTTGGAGCAGGTGTCGAGCATGCCGCCGATGAACACCGTGTCGGCGGGAATCGCCAGTCCGGCGGCGGCGAGCCTCCGCCGGACCCGCGGGTCGTTGGCCATCAGCGCGAAGGCCCGGGCGTTCGCGCCGCCGCGACCGCCGCCGCAGGCGCCGCAGTCGTAGGCGCTCTCGTGCGGGTTGTTGAGGCTCGTCGAGCCGTGGCCGAGCACCGCGACGAGCGGCGCGAACCGTCGCGTCAGTCCGATGTCCTCGAGCAGGCGGCGAACGATCGCCGCCTGCTCGCCCACCGTGAACCCGGCGAACGTGCCGTCCGCCAAGGGCCGATCCTCCTGGCGATCCACCAGGAGTCGCGTCGCGACCCGCCCCCGGCCGAGTTCCGTCGTCGTGCGGGCCATCCGGTCGGTTGATCGGGGAAACACTACACGGGCCACGAGGGGAACTGCGGCGATCGCCCCGCCCACGGCGGCGAGCAGGCTGCCGCCGAGCAGCGTGCGGTGGGCCGAGGAGACGCCGCCCTGCAGTCGCCCCAGCGTTCGTCGAACCGCCTGCCGCAGGCGGTGGCGGCCCGCTGCTTCCTCGACGGGCACCTCGAAGACCGTGTGCTGGGGCCGCATCACGATCGGACACAGCGGCGTGGCGTGCCAGTCGTCGATGCCGCGGTAGTACATGGGCACGAAGAAGAAGCCCGCCGCGCCGAACGTTTCCCACTCCGGCCCGCGTTCCTCCAGGTGCCGGCGAAACGACTCACAGCGATCATCCATGCAGAACACTGCCTGCGCCGCCGGCCGGTCCGCAGGCGGGGGAGCTGCCTCGTGGGCCGCCAATGCGTCGAGGGTGACGATCCGGTGGCGCCGCTCGTAGGCGAGGTGAAACAGCCGGCGGCGGGCGACCGCATCGAACTGCTGCACCGCGCGTTCGAGCTCCGCGAGATCGGGGGCGTCGAGTCCGCGGATGTCGGCGGCGGTGAGGCCGACGAGCTGGGCCACCTGGCACAGAAGGAACGCGCGGGCCACGCTGCCCGGGCCCCGCTGCGGCGGATGCCGGTCGCGCAAATCCGTCCACAGCCCGGCCATGTCGCCGGCGCGGCCGAACGCGGCCGCGGCCCACTCCGCGGCCAAGCGGTCCAGCACGAGGCGGAGGGCGAGAAAGTCCGCCAGCCGCGCCGGCACGCGGCGGACAGGGGTGCGGTCGGGGCGTTGCTCGAGCTGGTGGATCATGCCCGCCCAGCCGCGCAGGGCGAGGAGTGTGCGGCCGACGACCTCGTCGCGATGGGATGGCGGCACGCCGATCGCGTGGATCTCGTCCACGATCACGTCGAGCGAATCACGGCCGCGGACGGCCTTCATGGCGCCCGAAAGCCGCGTTGCCCAGGGCTCCACGGGACCGAACGGCCACGCCAGCAGTCGGGCGGAGGCCTGGAGCAGTCCGAGGTCGCGACCGGGCATCTGCCGGGCCGCAACGCCCTGGTCGAGGAACGCGGCGCACAGCCGGATCAACCGCGGATGCACGAGGGCGTCGGTGTCGAGTGCCGGGGCGACGGCCACGATCAGATCGCGGGGCCGCGCGGGGGGGCGGCCGTCGAGCACGGCGGGCCGAAACAACGACACAGCCTCCATGCAGGCGTGCCACAGGTCCTGGGCGTCGGCCGTCGCGAACGGCTCCCGCTCGGTCAATGTCCAGCGGACGGCGTCATCGTCCTCTTGATGCACGGGATGCTTGAGCAGCGCGAGCCGCAGTGCGTGGAGCGTGACCCGTCCGGCCGCCAGCCTCGTGCCGCCCGTGTCGCCGAGCTCTGCATCGACGGCCGCCTCGATGTCGGCGGCGCGGATCCGGCCGCGGGCCAGCTCCTCGCGGTACACCGACTCGGGCATGAACGGCTCGGTGCCGAACAGGCCCGCCGCCTCGACGACCGCGGCCTCGTACGGGCGGTCCTCGAAACCTTGGAGGATGTTCTGCGCGACGAAGACGTCGATCGGTCCCTGCGTGGGCAGGAACCGCGCGGTGTCGGCGATGGCCTGGGCGACCGCGTCGCGTGTACTTTCTGAAGCGGGCATGCGAAAACCGACGGTGGATGGCAGGATGCCGGCCCGCGACACGATGACGAGGGCGGCTCGGGAAAGATTCGGCCCGGGAGACCGGGCGGGCGCGGCACGGTCCGCACGGCGAAGATGCCGCGCGGTGAATCAGCCGGCAGGGGGGCCGCGAATGAAGCGGGCAGAGTCGCAGGAGCCGGCCGTCGCCCGAGAAGAATCAGGCGCGGTGCGGCCGGTGCAACGCATGTCGAGCACGACGGCGATCCGCGGCCGCGTGAAGAGGTCGAGTTCGGCGTCGGCCGACTCTTCCTCTTCCCGCTCCTTCTCGGTCGCTTCGCCGCGGGATTCAGAAACCCTCTCCGGGTCGAACGGCAGAGGCAAGATGACTGGACCGGTCTGGGGATCGGAGGCAGCCGCGATGCGAGGCACTCCCGCCAGCACGGTCGAGCATGCCAAGGCGATCGCGAGAGTGAGGGGTAGCCGCCGCACCATGGCAAAGACAGTACTTCCGACGCCGCCCATTCGTCAATGCGCGGGGTCGTGCGGACTGGGCAGCGGGGAGGCCGTATGGCCCGGAGTCCCCCGGCTTCCGCCGGGGGCTTTTTGTGGAAGCGGCGCGCTGAATCAATAAAGCCCCGGGTGGCAACCCGGGGACTCCGGGTGTGAGGGCCTTCCTGGCATCCATGCCGCACGGATCGAACCCCCCGGACGGTGTTTGTGCGTCTGCCGCGTGTGCGGCCCAAGAAGCCCCGGGTGGCAACCCGGGGACTCCGGGTGTGAGGGCCTTCCTGGCATCCATGCCGCACGGATCAACGCCGGCCGTGCGGGTCAAAAGTAGAACGGCAGGCCTTCGGCCTTGAAGAAGGCTTTCTCTTCCGCAAGGAACTCGTCCCCGAGCCGCTCGAACCCCCCAGCAGCGCGAAACGTTTCCAGAAACTCGTCGACCCGCCGGCGCAGTTCGTCGTCGCCGTGCCGCAAACCGATCGCCCATGTCTCCTCACGGAAGGGGGCGAGGATCGCCCTGGTCTGCGCCGGGTGCCGGCGGTGGTTCTGGAAGACGGACAGCGAGTCGTAGATGAACGCATCGGCCTTTCCCTGCACGACCTCGAGCACGGCCGCCGCTTCTTTGTCGAGCACCAGCACCCGCGCCCGCTTCAGCGCGGTGGCCGCGTACTGGTGCCCGGTGGTGCCCTTTTTCACGGCGACGACGCGGCCCGGCGCGTCGAGGTCGGCCGCAGCCTGCACCGGTGAGTTGACCGCCACCAGCAGCGCGAGGCCGGTCTTGAGATACGGCGCGGAAAAGGCGATCGACTTGCGCCGCTCGGGCGTGGCCGTCATCGACGAGATCACGCAGTCGATCTTGCGGGTCTTGAGGGCCGTCACAAGCCCGTCGAAGGCGATGTTCTCGATCACGACCTCGCGGCCGAGGTGCCGGCCGAGCGCCTCGGCGAGTTTCACGCTCACGCCTGCCGGCCGCCCCTGTGGATCGGTCATCTCGAAGGGCGGGTACGAAAGCTCCATTCCCACCCGGAGGGGCGGCTCGGCAGCGGCGACGAAGCCGGGAATGAGCAGCAGCCATGCCAGGAGTGGGCGCATCAGTTCGTCTCCGCAGGGGATCGCTTGTCGCGGGAATCGCCACCGACCACTGTAGCGGCGGTCTCCGACCGTCGGAAATACGAGTGCTTCAGCAGCGCCGTGGCGCAGGCCTCCAGGCGAGGGCATTTTGATGGTGCGCGTTCCCCAGTCCTGCTCTCGGCTTGACACGCGCGAACGGCACAAGAGTCCCCCGGCGGAAGCCGGTGGACTCCGGGTCGCATGCCTTCCCCGGCGCCATGCGATGCGGGTTGGAGCGCGGGGTTCACATGCCGTCATGCGGCATGGCCCGCGGGCTGGTTGTCGTGCCCGGAGCCCCCGGGTTTCCACCCGGGGCTTCTTGGGTCGGTGACGGGACCGATCCCCTGTTCACGGGTCCGGCACAACCCGATTCGCAGCCGGATCCCTGCAGCGGCGCTGCTCTGTTGGGCGCCTCCGCGGAAAAGCAAAAGGGCGTCACTCGCACATCTCGCTCACCCCGGCCGACGGAACGGTCGTTTTCGCCATCGGTTTCCCGGGCGCGAGCCGCTGCCTGCATGCAGCGAGAGCAGCTGAAACAGATGTTGAGCCTCGGAACCAGCGACGCGGCGGCCACGCCGGCGCCGCTGCCGGGAAGCCCGCATCTTCAGATGAGGGAATCCGCGTCGCTCCACGGGAGGCCATCCGCATTCCCTCGGCCCGCGCCCCGGGCTTCAAGGAACGGAACCGCCAAACCCGAAAGACAGGAAACGCAACACCAGTCCCAAGAGGCAGACTGGCTCAACGACGGGGCGAGATGTGCGAGTTACGCCCAAACCAAAACGTGTGCATCCGGGTGGCACGACGTTTATGCGGCTCGACGGGCGGCGAAGTCCACCGCCGGAGCCGATTCGAGGGGCGCGAGTCGGCCACCCGGGCCGATTGCATAGGCCTTGCCGCGCCAGACGACCGTGCGGACGGCGAACGAGGCGAACCATCCGGTGAAGTAGAGCAGGTCCTTGAGCGGGATCGCGGCGGCGTGCCGCCAGGCGAGCGAGCGGCCCCGGAGCAGCCCGGCGGCGGAGATCTCGATCGCCATCTTGACCGCGACGAGCGGAGCGGCGAGCCACGCGAGATCGGTCGCCAACAGCGCCAGCGCCCAGGGCACGGGATTGAGCAGCAGCTCGAGTGGATAGGCCCAGGGGACCATGCGGCGGCGCAGACTCGAGTGCCGCAGGTGCCGCTGCGCGAGCTGCCGCCACGACCACGTCGCCTGCACGGTGCGCACCGGCTCGGCGGCCAGCCGCAGCCGCCAGCCGCGGGCCAGCACCAGCCGCGAGAGCACGTAGTCATCGGCCCCGTGGTCGCGCACGCCCGCGAAGTCGCCGACCTCGGCCAGGGCCGCCCGGCGGACCCACTGCCCCTTGGCGTTCACCGCGTGCTGGCCCGAGAGCACGGTGGCGGCGATCGAGAGGAATCCCGCGAACTCGGTGTAGTGGAGGTTCTCGATCGCTGCCGGGAGCGTGCGCTCGCCGATGCCGACGACAGGCTGGTGCACCATGCCGACCCGTGGATCGGCGAAGCAGGGCAGCACGCGGGCGACCGCGTCGGGCACGACGCGCACGTTGCTGTCGGAGAGCAGGACGATCCCGTGACTGGCGTGCGGCAGCAGCGCCTCGAGCAGCCCCACCTTGGGGCTGGCGGCCGACTCGTCGGCACCCACGACGACGAGCACGTCGCGGTGCGGGTGGCGGGCGGCCAGCCGGCGGACGATGTCGAGCGCCGGATCGGCCGGGTCGGCCGCGCCGAAGACGAGCTGCAGCGGCTCATGCTCGAGTCGGAAGAAGGAGAGCAGGTTCCGCTCTAGTTCGTCGTCGGCGCCGCACAGCGGCTTGAGCACGCTGACGCCCGCGGTGAACTCGGGCCTGGGCCGGCGGCGATGCCAGGCGGACCAGGCATGGACGAGAATCCACGCCAGCGCATAAAGGCCGCTGCTGGCGGCGGCGACGGTCACGACGCACGCGGTCGCGAGGGTCACGAGAGCGACATCCCTGAGAGGTCAAAATCCGGGGGCAGGGTACCCGCGGGACGGAGCCCGCTCAATGCCGTCCGCCAGCCCGTGCGGGCCTGGCGCTCCCACAAAAAGCCCCCGGCGGGAGCCGGGGAGGATGGTGCACGCGAACCTGCGGCATCGTGCCGCAGTTCGCTTTGCGGGCCTCCGCCCGCTCACGGTCAACCCGGCCCTCCGGGCCTGGCGCTCCCACAAAAAGCCCCCGGCGGGAGCCGGG
>JAJTED010000031.1:17265-40352 GCA_021300535.1 Planctomycetaceae bacterium
ACGCGAACCTGCGGCATCGTGCCGCAGTTCGCTTTGCGGGCCTCCGCCCGCTCACGGTCAACCCGGCCCTCCGGGCCTGGCGCTCCCACAAAAAGCCCCCGGCGGGAGCCGGGGGACTCCGGGTTGCGGCCCTTCCCAGGTGCCATGCGATGTGGGTTTGAAACGGGAAATTGTGTGCCGTCATCCGGGATGGACGACGGGGTGGTTTTCATGCCCGGAGTCCCCGGGTTTCCACCCGAGGCTTGTTGTCACGGTGACCGGACCGATCCCATGTTAAACGGGTGGAAAAACCGGTTCTCAACTGGATCCCGGCAGCAGCGACGCGCGGATGCGCTCGGCAGAGCGCCGGGCGGGTCATTCGCGAATGCAATACAGGGCGTCGGACGAGCGGATGAGGAGGGCGTTGCCGGCGACGGCGGGCGTGGCCCAGAAGACCTCGTCGCCGGGGCCGATCGTCGATTCGCCCAGCAGTTGATAGGCATCGCCCGCCCTGAGGACGAGCGTCGTGCCCTTCTCGTTGACCAGGTAGATGCGGTCGCCGATCACCAGCGGCGAGCCCACGCAGGTCGTGCCCCCCGGCAGCCGCTTGCGAAACTTCTCCGCGCCCGTCCGCTTGTCGAGGCAGGTCACCGTGTTGCCGAAGAAGAACAGCAGGTCGCCGACCACCACGGGCGAGGGCATCCCCGCGCCGCTCTTGGTCCGCGACCAGGGGATTGCCGGCGTCTGCTTCGTGCCCTTCGGGGGCGTGAGATCGCCGAGGTGGCCGGGGGCGATGGCCGCAGCCGGGGACTTGCTGCCCGGGCTGGACGTGCCGAAGTACACCCCCGCGGCGTCGGCCACGACGGAGCAGGCGAACGAGGTGTCGATGTCCTCAAGCCGCCAGCGCTCCAGGCCGTCGGCGAGGCCGTAGGCGATCAGGCTCTTGTCGCCGGCCGCGAGCACCTCGACCGTGCCCGCGTTGGTCCACACGACCGGCGTGGCCCAGGAGGTGCCCTTGGCCCGGTCGGCTTTCCAGAGATCCTTGCCGGTCGCGGCGTCGAGGCAGAAGAGCGTGGCCGCTTCCTCGTTGTAGAGCTGGAGCAGGAGGCGGCCGTCGTGGAGCGTGGGCGAGGAGCCCGTGCCGAATTGGTTGGTCGTCTTCTGGGGCCCGAACTCCCGCCGCCAGCGTTCACCACCGTCACGGTCGAGGGCCACGAGCGTGCCCGTCGCGCCGAAGAAGGCGTAGATCGTGTCGGCGGTGGCGCACGGCGTCTCCGTCGCATAGGTGTTGGATGCGTGCTTGCCGAACGTCGGTTTCTCCTGGGCGACGGTCTTGCTCCACAGCACGCGGCCGTTCGTCGGGTCGAGGCACAGCACCCGCCACTCGAGGGCGTTCTTCGGCAGCGACGGCCGGCCCAGCGTGCTGAAGTCCATGACGCCGCTCGTCGAGTTCTTCGGCCGGTCGTTGCCGCCGGAGACGGCCGTCGTGACGTAGATCCGGCCGCCGGCCACCACGGGCTGCGACCAGCCGCTCCCCGGGATCGCGGTCCGCCAGGCGAGATGCTGCTCGTTGCTCCAGGCCACAGGCAGGCGGGCCGCTGGGACGTGGCCGAGGGCGGCGCCACCACGGAACTGCGGCCAGTCGGCGGCTCGGGCCGCGGGGAGCGCGAGCGGCAGGACGCAGATGGTGGCAAGCACGAGACGCATGACGGACCTCCTGGGGATGCCCGTCAGTATCGCCGCGCCGGGCGAAATGCGGCTACCAGCGACCGCCGCGTGCCGGCAGGCCGAGCTGCGCGCGGCGCTCGTCGATCGCCCGGCGATACTCCGTGCGCCGGGCCCGCTCGTCCGGCGAAGACCGGTCGATCCGGCGCTTGCTGCGGGCGTTGCGTTCATCCTCGGTCATGGACCGGCCCCGGCCGCCACCGCTCGGCGGCCCGCTGCGACCGCTCGACGCGGCCCCGGATCCACCCGCCAGCGACGCTCCGGCCGGCGGCGCGGACCGCTGGCTTTCCCGCGCGGCCCGCGCCGCCTCGCGGGCTTCGCGCCGATCTTCCTCGGCCTTGATGCGGCGGTCGAGCTCCGCCTGCCGCCGTTCCGGGGGCAGATTGAAATAGGAATCCAACTCGGCTTGTTCACGGGCGGCGAGCAGGCGGCCGACGTCTTGGTTCGCCTGGCGACGCAGGTCGGGAGGCAGGTCACGGACGCGGTCGCGGATGACGGCGAAGCCCGGCGCATCGGACGCCAGCGGCAGCTCATTGCGGGCGACCTTGCGGAGTTCTGCGATCTCGCCGTCCACCAGGCCGCGGATCTCCAGCACCTCGCGGGGCACGCTGAAGAAGCCGAGGAGCCACGCGAGCAGCAGCGCGAGCAGGGCCGCGAGGATCAGGCCGATCACCGTGCGGCGCACCACACCGCCGGATGACCGCCCGCCCCCGCGTTCGCGAACGAGGTCGGCAAGGGCGCGGCGGCGATCGGCGGAGGTGGTCGACATGACCATGCGGTTCCCGGAAGAGAAATGAGTGTACTGACCGGTTGCGGCTTGCGACGGTCGGAGACCGCCGCTTCAGAAACGTGAAACGCCGAATCGGGCCACACGTTGCGGACATCCGGCAGCCGGCGGACTTTCCCGCGTCGAGACCGGGCTTCCCATCGGCTGCGGGCGGTCAGGCGGCGCGGCGGTGGGCGACCTCGGGGAACGCCTCGCTGTGGGCGTGCCCGGTGCGGGAGCGGATCCGCAACGCCGCCAGCAGGCGGCGGCGGACCGTCCGGAAGGGCACCGCCACGCAGCGATGGGCCCGGATCCACCAGGGCCGCAGGCGGTGCATGTCATCGAGCGAGAGGCCGACCTGGTCGGGGCGGTGCTTCACGCGGTGCTTGAGCAGATGGTACTCGTCGCAGCGTTGCAGCAGTCGCAGGAGCCCGCCCATTAAAAAGGCGGACACGCCGCCGGCCGGCAGCCCGAACGAGATCTGGTAGTCGATGAGGTGCGGCCGGCCCGCGTCGTCGACGAGCAGATTCTCCCGCTTGTGGAGGTCGACGTGGGCGACGCCGCGGCGGTGGACCGCCGCGAGGATCGCGGTCAGCGTGGGGAAGAAGCGGTCGTCGACCTGTTCCCCCTCGGCGAGCGCATGGCCCGCGATCCACTCGTGGGCCACGGCATTGGGCAGCGGCCGCCCATCGGCGGAGACCGAGCCGAGCGAGACGGGAATCCCCTGGATGCCGACCAGCCGGACCATGAACCACTGCTCGCGGGCGGCGAGCAGACGGCCCAGCCAGCGCATCGGCAGCAGGCCGATCGCCTGCGTGCGGTTGAACTTGCACTTCGCCGTGCGGCTCGGCGAGCGGTAGACGGCCGTGGCGGCCCACGAGTCGTGCTTCAGCGTCTCGACGTGGTGAAACGTCTCGCCGTCGAGTTCGATGCGTGCCGGCGGCTCCGCGTGGCCGAGCGCCCGGAGGACGGCGGGCCGGGACCGCGTGTGGCCATGGGCTTCGGGGCCGGCGATCGACACCATTCCAATGCTCACGGGCGTTCCTCCGCCAAGCCGCCGACGGCGCGGCCGACGCCCGCACCCCACAGGCAGACCATCGGCCCGGACGGCAGTCAAACCTTCGTGGCCGTGCCGGCTGGAGAAAATGTCGGGGCTTGCCTCGCCCGCCCGCGCGACCGGCAGGGATCGCGCAGCGGCCGCCACTTGCCCGGCTTGCCGGCCCGGGTCAGGCCCGGTGCCGCCGCCGGCCGCGGACGCCGGCGGCGAGCCGCTCGAGCAGCCCTACGGTCGCTTCCCAGCCCAGGCAGCCGTCGGTGATCGACTGGCCGTAGACCAGCGGCCGATCGGCCGCGAAGTCCTGCCGGCCGCCGACGAGATGGCTTTCCACCATCACGCCGACGACCCGCCGCTCGCCGGTTTCGAGCTGGGTGGCGATCGCGTCGGCGACCGTCGTCTGCCGCTCGGGCTGCTTGCTCGAATTGCCGTGCGAGGCGTCGATCATGAGCCGCTCGGGCAGGCCGTGCCGCGCGAGTTCCGCGCAGGCGGCCGCGACGCTGGCCGCGTCGTAGTTCGGCGCCTTGCCGCCGCGGAGGATGATGTGGCAGTCGTCGTTCCCCTTCGTGGACACGATCGCGGTGTGGCCGGCCTTCGTCACCGAGAGGAAGTGGTGCGGCTGCCGCGCGGCCTGGAGTGCCTCGGCCGCGATCCGCACGTTGCCGTCGGTGCCGTTCTTGAAGCCCACGGGGCAGGAGAGCCCCGAGGCCAGTTCGCGGTGCACCTGGCTCTCGGTGGTGCGGGCGCCGATCGCCCCCCAGGAGACCAGATCGGCGATGTACTGCGGCATGATCATGTCGAGAAACTCGCAGCCGGCCGGCAGGCCGAGGGCGTTGACCTCGATGAGCAGTTCCCGGGCCACGCGCAGGCCATGGTTGATGCGGAACGTGCCGGTCAGGTCGGGATCGTTCACGAGTCCCTTCCAGCCGACGGTCGTCCGCGGCTTCTCGAAGTAGACCCGCATCACGATCTCCAGCTCGGCCCCGAGCCGATCCCGCTCCCCCCGCAGCCGCCGGGCGTACTCGACCGCCGCCGCGGGATCGTGGATCGAGCACGGGCCGATGACGACGATCAGCCGGTCATCCGCGCCCGCGAGGATCGCGTGCAGGGCGGTGCGGCAGGCGGTGACCAGTTCGCTCAGGGGCGGTGCGCAGGGGAACTCGCGGATCAGGTGGGCGGGAGGCAGGAGCTCCTTGATCTCTGCGATCCGCAGGTCGTCGGTGGAGGCGGGCATCAGCGGCGCGGAGGGGATGGGCGATGGTGAAAGACCCCCATCATAGCCGGCGGTGCAGCCGTGCGGGCGGGTCAGGTGGCCAGGCCGCGGGCTGCGATTGCCGGGCCGGGTTCTCCGCCGGGAACGCGGTTCCACGACTCTCCGAGCTTCAGGAGCGCGGCCCGCATCCGGCTCTTCACCGTGCCCACAGGGATGCCGATCCGCGCGGCCGCCTCGCGATACTTCATTCCCTGCTGGTAGACGAGCTCCACGACGAGCCGCTGGGGGGCGGCGAGTGCGTCGATGGCCGATCGCACCTGCTGCCGCGACTCTTCCGCCGCGGCCTGGTCGTCGGCCGTGCCGTCGCGGGACGCCAGGGCCGTCACGAAGGCGTGCCCCTCGTCGGCGCCGCGGTGCCGATCGAGGTCGACCATCCGGTGCCGGCGGTTGCGGCGCTGGGCGTCGATCGCCTGATGCGTGGCGATGGCGTACAGCCAGGGGCGGAACCGGCGGCCGTCTTCGAAGGCATCCCGCTTCAGGTGCACCTGGAGGAACGTCGCCTGGAAGACGTCTTCCGCCATCTCCGCGCTGTGGAGGTACCGGCGCAGGTAGCCGAACAGGTCACGCTCGTAGCGATGGACCAGCGACTCGAAGGCGGCGGTGTCGCCGGACTGCTGGAAGCGGCGGATCAATACCTCGTCCGTGTCCGCGTCGAGGTGGGCGGCGGCGATCATGGTGGTGTCTCCCGTGGCCATCCCTGCCGGCCGCGGCCGCGAGTCCCCGCGACCGCCGGCGACCGGTCGGCGGAACTCCCGGGCATATGCCGTGCCGAAAGCTCGCCCGCCGCAAAATTTCGGCACGGCCGCCGGAAGTCGGGAAAAACGGGCCTCTCGGTCTGCTCCGCCTCGGGATCGATGGAGCATTTTGCAGCGCTGGTTTGCAAAACAGGGCGGTCCGGCGCCGGGCTGCGCCCGACGGCCGGCGGGATTCGTAGACTCGTCGCCAGCATGTCGTTCCCCGTCCCCACCCCGCCGGCATCACCGCCGTCCGAACCGGCCGAAAACCCCGGTTACCGCACCGGCCAGCTGATCACCTGCCTGGGGAACAAGCGGGCCCTGTTGCCGCACATCGACGCGGTGGTCGCGGGCATTCGGCGCCGGCTGGGCAACCGTCGCCTCCGGTGCCTCGACGCGTTCAGCGGCTCGGGCGCCGTGTCGCGGCTGCTCAAGGGCCATGCCGAGGAACTCGTGAGCAACGACCAGGAGGACTATGCCGCCGTCCTCGGCCGCTGCCATCTGGCGAACCGGCGGCACGTGGACGAGCGGTCCCTCGCGGACTGCGTCGCCGAGCTCAATGCCCGCGTGGATCGCGGCGGATTCCCGCCGGGCTTCATCGAAGAGCTCTACGCCCCCCGGGACGAGGCCCGCATCGGGCGTGACGAGCGGGTATTTTACACGCGCCGCAACGCCCGGCGGATCGACGACTATCGCCGCCTGATCGATGCCGCGCCGGCCGCATTTCGCGACCTGCTCCTCGGGCCCCTGTTGAGCGCGGCCTCGATTCACGCCAACACCGCGGGCGTGTTCAAGGGCTTCTACAAGAACCGGGACACCGGCATCGGCCAGTTCGGGGGCACCGGTGGCGATGCGCTGGCGCGGATCCGCGGCACGATCGAGCTGGCGATGCCGGTGTTGAGCGCGTTCGACTGCCCCTGCACGGTCATGCAGCGCGACGCCAACGAGGCGGTGCGGCTCGTCCGCGGGCTCGACCTGGCCTATTTCGACCCGCCCTACAACCAGCATCCGTATGGGTCGAACTACTTCATGCTCAACCTGATCGTGAACTACCGCCGCCCGGAGCGGATCAGCCGGGTGTCGGGGATTCCCGCCGATTGGCGGCGGTCGGGCTACAACGTGCGGGCCCGCGCAGGCGAACTGCTTGCGGATCTCGTGGGGCACACCGACGCGGCCTTCCTGCTGGTGTCGTTCAACGACGAGGGCTTCCTGTCGCCGGCGGAGATGCACGGCATCCTCGGCCGGGAAGGGGCCGTCGAGGTGGTCGAGATTCCGTACGCCACGTTCCGGGGCAGCCGCAACCTGCGGAGCCGGTCGCCGCGGGTGACGGAGCGGCTGTTTCTGGTCGAGCGGTGAGGGGCGGTGGGGAGCCTGCCGGGAGCGGCGGAGAGAGAGCCGCTCCCCGTGGCGCACGCCGCCAGGCTTGTGAATGCGGGGCGTGGAGCCAGAGGGAGGAAATTTCCCTTCCGCAACGAGTGCCCGACTGGTGAGCGACTCGTGATGTGCGGAACCGTGCCGCACGGGGCGGCTGATCACGGTCAACGCTTACGGCTGGGCGAGCGTCGAGCCGCTCCACGCCGGTGCTCAGAAGCGCAGACACCGCTTCGTCCGGCTTGAAGAAGCCCCCGTTGAACCAGGGCACAGATACGGGGCCGTAGTCGCCGCCGCTCGCCATGCACTCGAAGAGTGATTTGGGTGCAACGTGCACAGCTCGCGAAACACCGGCAGCAAGGCTGTCGCGATGCCCCGCTTTCCCAGCGTCACCGGGCCAGCCGGCATGCTGTGAAGTCGTGTCCGATACTCTGGCCGCCAGAGAAGCGGCGGCGTTGCCGCGGCGGCCAGGCGCGAGGCACCGAAGCCCCGGGGACGGCGGACTGGGACGCGGTCTGCGCAGATGCCGAGAAATCTCCACCGCAGGGATGTGAGACGAGCCGCCATTTTCCACCTCCGCAGGGCCGGGAAAGCCGCTCCTGCGGCTCACGAGCCGCTCATCGGCCGGATCATCGTGGAGGAACTGCCATTCACCGGGCTATCCTTCGGGCCCGGGAACGGCCAGCGGTTGGGCCGCGCGAACGGCATCCGGGTTGACGTCCACGCCCAGTTCGGAGAATCCCTGGTCGTACAGCCGCCTGCCGAGCCGCCCGGTTCCACATCCGACATCGAGCAGCGCGAGCGGCGGGCCCGGCGACGCGGTCGCTCGCACCGCGGCCAGGAACCTGTCGAGCTGTGGCGTCGAGGCCTTGCTCGGAATCTTCTGGGCGTCGAACCGCCGCCAATCTCCGCAGGGATCACGCATCGCCATCTGTTCTCTGGGACTGTCGCAGGCCGCCGGTGCGGTCGACGTGCGCGGGCTTGGACTCCCCGTCCGTCTCAACTCCGGCATGGAGCCGCTGCCCCGCGACACCGTCTATGCCACGGTGATGATCATCACGACGGGCGTCGTCGGCCTGTGCACGATGATCGGCGGCCTGGCCGGCCGCGACGGGCAGCCTGGCGGCGGCCCAGGCCTTGAAGCCCCCCACGATGTCGTGCACGCCGCCGCGGCCGAGCTTCTCGAGCAGGCTGGCGGCGATCGCGGAGCGGTAGCCTCCCTCGCAGTGCACCGCGATCGGCTTGCCGGCCGGAATCTCGCCGACCCGCTCCTCGAGGTGCGTGAGCGGGATGTTCAGGCTGCCGGCGATGTGGCCGCCGGCCCGCTCCGCCTCACTGCGCACGTCGACCACCGTGGGGGGCGGCCCGAAATCGGCCCGCGTGCCGGCCAGCCATCCGGCGAGCGCCGGGGCCGTGATCCGTTCCGTCCGCACGACGAGATCGTCGCGGCCCGCGAGGGCGTTCATGCCGCCGGCCAGGGAGCCGGCCACGTTGTCGAAGCCGATCCGGCCGAGCCGCATCACGGCCTCCTCCTCGCCCCCTTCCTCGGCGATGACGACGATCGGCCGATCGTGGGCGAGCATCGATCCGGCCCACGTCGCATACTTGCCGGCCAGCGCGATGTTGAGGGCATTTCGCAGGTGCCCGCCCTCGAAGTCGATGCCCGCGCGGACGTCGAGCAGCTGGGCCCCGGACCGTTCCAGCGCCAGCACCTCGTCGAGCGACAGGGCTTTGAGCGTCCGCTTCATCGATTCATGGAGCGACGCCCGCTCCTGGCGGTTGAGGATGGCGTCGTGCGCGAAGTAGTCGGGGGCCTCCGGCTGGTCGGCCGTGACGATCCGCCTGAACTCCTCCCGGCTCATCGGCTGCAGGGCGTAGTTGAACTTTTTCTGTTCGCCGATCGTGGAGACGGTCTCCTTCGACAGGCTCTTGCCGCACATGCTGCCGGCGCCATGCGCGGGATAGACGAGCGTCGCGTCGGGCAGCTTCACGAGCTTTTCGGTGATGCTTGCGTAGAGCATGTCGGCGAGTTCGTCGGCCGTGACGCCGATGCTGGCGAGGAGATCCGGCCGGCCGACGTCGCCGATGAACAGCGTGTCGCCGGTGAGCACCGCCAGCGGTTCGGTGCTGCTCTTCGCCAGATCGTAGACCAGGATCGAGATTCCCTCGGGCGTGTGGCCCGGGGTCTCCAGCACCTCGAGCTTCACGTCGCCGAACTCCACCACGTCGCCGTCCTTCATGGGCACGCAGGCGAACTCGGCCTGGCCGCGGCTCCCGAGGTGGATCGCGGCCCCGGCCCGGTCACGCAGCTCGATGTGGCCGGCGATGAAGTCGGCGTGGAAGTGCGTGAGGAACACGTGCCTGATGGCGTAGCCGCCGGCCTTGGCGTCGGCGAGATACTGATCGACGTCCCGCCGGGGATCGACGACGGCCGCCGTCTTCGTCTTCTCGTCCGTGATCATGTACGACGCGTGGGACAGGCAGGCGAGGTAGTACTGCTGGATCTTCATGGGGTTGGTCTCCGGTGCCGGGGAGGGGCGAGGAGGGCGGGAGGGGGCCGCGGCTTCAGGGGCCGACCGCGGCGGGAAAGCCCGCCCGCACGAGCTGGGGATAGCCAGGCTTGAGGGGCCGCACGTCGTAGCCCAGGGGGGCGAGGATCGCGGCGGCGTCGACGCAGCGGCCGCCCATCAGGCAGTGGCAATAGATGATCTTGTCCTTGGGCAGGACGCGGGCGAGCTCCTGCGGGTTGACGCCCTTCTCCAGGGTGCTCAGGGGCAGGAGGCGTGCGCCCTGGACGTGGCCCGCCTGCCACTCCTCCGGCTCGCGGACGTCGACGATGATCGCCTTCTGCTCGGCGACCGCCCGCTTCACGGTATCGAGCGAGTCCTTCGTGTGCTCGGCGAGCGCGGTGCCGCAGAACCCCCCGCATGCCAAGGCGAGCAGCACCGCGGGCGTGCAGGTCTTGGCGGTGCGACACGCCTGGTTCCAGGGCATCCGGGCGATGAGCATCGCCATTCCGCAGGTGTCGGTGATGCCGGCGAACACGAGACCGCAGCCGACGAAGCCGGCGAGCCCGGCGCCGATGGCCTGCCAGTTGACCGGCGCCTCCGGACCGAAGGCGGCCAGCGCCGCTCCGATGGCCACGAGCGTGCCGGCTGCGATCCGCACCTGCCGCTCGAGCGACATCGCCTTGCGGCCACGGACCACGGGAATGCCGGCCGCCTCGCAGGCCGCCGTGCCCCCTTCCACGCTGATCACGTCCCTGATGCCCGCGGCGATCATCTGTTCGCAGGCCTTCTGGCTGCGGCCGCCGGAGCGGCAGACGAAGTACACGGGGCCGCCCGCGCCGAGCGTTGCGATCCACTGTGGGTCGAGCCGGTCGAGCGGCATGTTGTGGGCGAAATCGACGTGCACCTCGCCGAACTCGGCCGGCGTGCGCACGTCCACGAGCGTGAGTTTCTCGCCGCGGCGGCGGAGATCGGCGAGCGTGGTGGGGGAGATGGTCGCGACCATGTCAGGATCCTCCAGGGGGCAAAGGGGTGAAACAGAGATCGAACTATCGTGAACTGTCGATACGTTGTGGAGCGTGCATTGGAGCCACGGGCGGAAGCGGGCGAGATGCTAGGCGGACACGCCGGCGCGGGCCGGCTTCGGCCCGCCGAACCGCGACTCGATGCAGGCCATGATGTTGGCCAGATGCGGCTCGGCGACGGTGTAATACACGCAGCGGCCTTCCTTCGCGACGTCGAGGAACCCGCACCGCTGCATGAGCCGCAGGTGTTCCGACGCCATGTGGCTGGGGATGCCGCAGGCCGCGGCGAGTTCACCGACGGTGTAGCGGCCCCCGAGGAGCATCTGCACGATCCGCAGCCGGTGCGGGTGGGCGAGCGTCTTCAGGCACTCGGCCGCCTGGCCAAGGGCGTCGAGGCTCGTGAGCCTGCCGGAGGCGGCGGATTTGCGGGCTGGGCTCATGGGGGGCTTCCTGACTGCCATGGATAGTTGTAGATATCGGAATGTCACGATACGTCAATAAGTTGTTTGTGGATGCGACTCTGGGGCATCCGCGGGGCTGGGGGGCGAGACGGTGTTTGGCCCTGCCGGTCGGTTCGCGGCAGCGGGCTACCATGCTGGTGGATTCGTTGGCCACTCCCGTCCGCTTGGATGCCTTCCGTGTCACCGGCAATGCCGCCCGTCGCCCCCGCCTGGATGAGCCGCTGGCTCGTGGCCGCCGGCATCTACAACCTCGCCTGGGGCGGCCTCACCGTGCTCGTGCCCGGCTGGCTGTTCGACCTCACCGGCATGGAGCGACCGAATTACCCCTTCATCTGGCAGTGCGTGGGGATGATCGTCGGCGTCTATGGCATCGGCTACCTGGCCGCCGCGGGCGATCCCTTTCGGCACTGGCCGATCGTGCTCGTGGGTTTTCTCGGCAAGATCTTCGGGCCGCTCGGGTATGCCATGGGCGTGCTCGACGGCACGGTGCCGCCCGCGTTCGGCGTCACGCTGCCCACGAACGACCTCATCTGGTGGGTGCCCTTCGGCCTGATCCTCTACGGCGGCTTCCGTGCGAACACCGACACGTCGGCCGTCGGTCCCGCCGCCGACCTCGACGCGGCCCTGGCTGCGGCCCGCACCCAGGCGGGGGCGACGCTGGCGGACCTGTCGCGGCAGTCGCCGGTGCTGCTGCTCCTCCTGCGGCACAGCGGGTGCGTCTTCTGTCGCGAGGCGATCGCCGACGCGGCCGCGGCCCTGCCGCAGATCGAGGCCGCCGGGGCGCGGCTCGTGCTCGTCCATCAGGGGAGTGAGGCCGATCTGCGACCGCTGCTCGAGCGGTATGGACTCGCCGGGGTCGATCGCGTCAGCGATCCCACCAAGGCGCTGTACCGGGCCCTCGATTTGCCGCGCGGCTCCCTCGGTCAGCTGTTCGGCCCGCCGGTGTGGGGCCGGGGACTCGCCGCGGTGCTGGCGGGCCACGGCATCGGCCCGCTCGTCGGCGACGGGTTCCAGATGCCCGGCGCGTTTTTGATCCGCGACGGTCGCATCGTCGCCGCCTACCGCCATCGGCACGCGGCCGATCGCCCCGATTGCGGCGCCCTGGCCTGTGGCACGTCGCGGCCGCTGCCCGCCGCGGGGGCCGCGTCGTGACCGTAAACGATCTCCTCCTCATGGCCCAGGCCGTCGCCTCGGGGGCGATGTGCGGCCTGATCTGGTTCGTGCAGGTCGTGCACTATCCGCTCTTTGCCCGTGTGACCGGGGCGGGCGATCGTGCGTATGCGGCCGAGCACCAGCGGCGGACGGCATGGGTGGTGATTCCGTTCATGCTCGTCGAGGCCGCGGTGGCGACGCTGCTGGCCATCGCGCCGCCACCGGGCATTCCGCGGGCCGCCGCCGTCGTGGGCCTCGGGCTGGTGCTGCTCGTGTGGGCGAGCACGGCGGCGGTGCAGATGCCGCTGCATGGGCGGCTCGGCCGCGAAGGTCACGTCCCCGCGGCGGTGGCCGCCCTGGTGCGGTCGAACTGGCCGCGGACGGTGCTCTGGACGGCGCGGGGCCTGCTCGCCGCCTGGATGCTGCGGGCCGGTGGGTGACACGCGGCGTCAGTGGGGCGCGGCTTCTGCGGGCTCGAACCAGCGGTAGATCGCCGGCAGCACCAGGAGCGTGAGGATCGTGCAGGTGATCAGGCCGCCGATCACGACCGTGGCCAGCGGCCGCTGGACCTCGGCGCCGGCGCTGCCCGACACGGCCATGGGCACGAAGCCGAGGGCGCCGCAGGTGGCGGTCATGAGCACCGGCCGGAGCCGGTCGAGGGAGCCTTCCGTCACGGCCGCCCGCTGGTCCCTGCCCAGGTGGCGGAGGTGGCGGATGTGCTCGATGAGCACCACGCCGTTCATCACGGCGATGCCGAACAGCGCGATGAAGCCCACGCCCGCCGAGATCGAAAACGGCATCCCCCGAAGCCAGAGCGCGAAGATGCCGCCGGTGGCCGCGATCGGCACGTTGAGGTAAATGAGCATCGTCAGGCTCACCGAGCTGAAGGTCACGTAGAGCAGCGCGAAGATGAGGAACAGGGCGACGGGCACGGCGATCATCAGCCGCCGGCTCGCCCGCTGGAGGTTTTCGAACTGGCCGCCCCAGGTGAGGGTGTAGCCGGGGGGGAGCTGCACCTGCTCCGCGACGGTCCGCTGGGCGTCCGCCACGAAGCCGGCGAGATCGCGGTCGCGGACGTTGCACTGGATGAGGAGGCGGCGGCGGATCGCGTGGCGGCTGATCTCGCTGGGGCCGTCCTCGATCACGATGTCGGCGAGTTGTGAGATCGGGATCTGCCGGCCGCGGGGGTCGTCGATCTTGAGCTGGCGAAGCCGCTCGACGTCCGCCCGCCAGGCCGGGGCCAGCCGCACCTGCATCGGAAACCGCCGCTGCCCCTCGAACACCTCGCCGACGCCCCGGCCGCCGATCACGCTCACGGCGTCGAGCACGGCCTTGGCGTTGATGCCATATCGGGCGATCGCATCGCGGCGGACGATGACCCGCACGTAGGGCAGGCCCGCGATCTGCTGGGCCTGCACGTCGGCGGCGCCCGGCACCTTGTTGAGGGCCCGCACGATCTTGTCGCCCTCGGTCTTGAGGACGCCGAGATCGTCGCCATACAGGCTCAAGCCCACGTCGGAGCGGACGCCGGCCACGAGCTCCTGCACCCGCAGTTCGATGGGCTGGGTGAACCCGTAGGAGTTGCTCGGCACCTCGGCCTCGAGCGCCGCCTGCATGTCGGCCACGAGCCGGGCCTTGTCGACCGCCGCGCCGGCGGCATGACCGCCGCCGTGCGCCGACCTGAGCCGCACGAGGATGTCGGTCTGGTGCACGCCCATCGGGTCGTTGGCGATCTCCGGACGGCCGGTCTTGGAGACCACGCTCTCAACCTGCGGGAACTTCAGCAGGGTCCGCTCCATGGCCTTGGTCATCTCCAGCGACGTCTCGAGCGACACGCTCGGGAGCCGCACCGCCTGGATCGCGATGTCGCCCTCGTCGAGCTTGGGCACGAACTCCAGCCCGAAGCCCGAGGCCACCAGGAGGCTGACGGCGAAGACCGCGGCCGCCGCCGAGAGCATCGGCACCGGGTGCCGCAGCGCCGCGTGCAGCAGCGGCTCGTAGGCCCGCTTCAGGCCGCGGACGAGGAACGTGTCGCCGGCCGTCACGCGGCGGGCGAGGAACAGCGACGCCATCACGGGCATCACGGTGACGGACAGGATCAGGGCGGCCGTCAGGGCCGACATGAACGTGAAGGCCATCGGCTTGAACATTTTGCCCTCCACCCCTTCCAGGCTGAGGATCGGGATGAAGACGATGATCACGATCAGGCCGGCGAACAGGATCGGCGTGCCGACCTCCTGCGCCGACTGCTTGAACACCGCCTTGGGCACGGTGCCCTGGCCGTTCTCCCGCCGCCAGGCGCCGGCCGCCCGCACGGCGTTCTCGATCATCACCACCGCGCCGTCGACGATGACGCCGAAGTCCACCGCACCGAGGCTCATCAGGTTGGCCGAGACGCCGGCCACCTTCATGGCGATCAGGGCGGACATCGCCGACAGGGGGATGGCCGCCGCCACGATCAGGCCGGCCCGCACGTCGCCCAGGAGGAGGAACAGCATGATGATCACGAGCAGCACGCCGACGCCGATGTTCTCGGCGATGGTGTGGATGGTCTTCGTGACGAGCTCGGTGCGGTCGTAGAACGTGTCGATGAACACGCCATCGGGCAGGGTGGCGTCGATCTTCTCGATCTTCGCCTTGACGTCGGCCACCACCTGCCGCGAGTTGCCCCCCATGAGCATCATCACCATGCCCGTGACCGCCTCGCGGTCGCCGTCGCGGGTGACGGCGCCCTGGCGGAGCATGGGGGCGAACCGCACGGTGCCGATGTCGGCGACACGGATCGGCGTGCCGTCGCTGCGGCTGTCGAGGACGATGGTGCGGATGTCGTCGAGGCTGCCGATGAGGCCCTCCCCGCGGATCAGCCGCTGCTCCGCGCCGTGCATGATCGCGCCGCCGCCGGCGTTGCCGTTGTTCTCCTCCAGCGCCGCGAAGACGCGGCTCAACGAGATGCCGTAGTTGAGGAGCTTGTCGGGGTCGATCTGGATCTCGTAGGTCTTCAGCTCGCCCCCGAAGGTGTTGACCTCGATGACGCCGGGCACGCTGCGGAGCTGGAAGGCGATCTGCCAGTCGAGGATCGTCCGCAGGTCCATGAGGTCGTAGTCATGGCCGGGACGGGCGCGGACCTCGAACTGGTAGATTTCGCTCATGCCCGTGGCGATGGGGCCCATCTGTGGTTCGCCCATGCCGGGGGGGATGTTCTCGCGGGCCATCTGCAGCCGCTCGTTGACGAGGTTGCGGGCCCAATACACGTCGGTGCCCTCCTGGAAGGCGACCGTCACGGCCGAGAGGCCGAAGCGGCTGATGGAGCGGATCTCCTCCACGGCGGGCAGGCCGCTTAGGGCGTTCTCGACGGGAAAGGTGATGAACTGCTCGATCTCCACCGGGCCGAGCGCCGGCGACGTGGTCAGCACCTGGACCTGCACGTTGGTGAGGTCGGGGACGGCGTCGAGCGGCAGGCTGGAGACGGCGAGGCAGCCGACGCCCAGGAGCACGATCGCCAGCAGCATGACGACGAACCGGTTGTCGAGCGACCAGGCGATGATGGCGGAGACCATGATGTTCAGTTCCGTGTGTCGGGGGGGCGGGAGGCGTGCTGAACGCCGCGGCGATCATTCGGCGAGCAGGTCCGCGAGCATCCGTGACTTGAGGGCGAAGCCGCCGTTGACGACGACCCGGTCGCCGGCCGCCAGGCCGGCCAGAATCTCGACGCCCTGGGCGTTGCGTCGGCCGAGTTTCACGTCACGACGCTGGAAGGCGTCGTCGCCCATGTGCAGGAACACGAACGCCCGACCCTCGTGCTCTTGGATCGCCGTGAGTGGCACCTGGAGGACGGTCGCCTGGGCCGGGGCCGGCAGTTCCACCGTCACGAACATGCCCGGCTTGAGCATCCGGTCGGCGTTGTCGGCCACGGCCCGGAGCGCGACCGTGCGGGTCGCGCTGTCCACGATGTCGCCCGTGTAGAAGATCCGTGCCGCGAACACCCGGTCGGGCCAGGCTGCGCTGCGGAAGGTCACGGATTGGTTCGCAGCCCGCTGCAGCAGGCGGAGATGCTCCTCGTAGACGTCGGCCGTGAGCCACACGGTCGTCAGGTCGGCCACGCCCAGAATCTGGTTGGTCGGACCGACGTGCTCGAGCAGGGCCACGTCCTTGGAGATCACGGTGCCGTCGAACGGGGCGTGGATCGGGCAGTGGGCCAGGGCCTCGCCCTGCTGCGGGTCGATGGTCGCGATCGCCCCCCTGTCGAAGCCCAGGATCTCCAGGGCGGTCTCATCCACCGCCACGCGGGTCTGCAGCTCTTGCACGGCCTGCGCCGACATCACCGCCGCCTGCCTGGCGTCCTGCTCGATCTGCTCGAGGAGCGATTGCAGGGTGGCGCGGGCCGTCGTCCAGGCGGCTTCGGCCTCGAAGATCTGGCGGGCGGCGACGATGCCCTGGTCCTGGAGCGGCGTCAGGCGGTCCAGATTCTTGCGGGCGGTGGCATGCGCGATGTAGGCCGTCATGAGCTTGTCGCGATACTCGCCCAGCGGGCGGTTTCGCATCTGCGTCTCGACCTCTTCGACCGGGGTGTTCGCCCGCAGCAGTTGGATCATCGCCTGGGTGTTGGTCGCGACCGACTGCGTCCAGGTGTCCTTGCGCCGGGCGAATCCCAGCTGGAGGCGGTCCTGGGCGAGCTGCAGCATGGCCTGCCCGACTTCGCGGCTCTGGATGATCGCCATCTGCTGGCCTTTCTTCACGGCATCACCGAGGCCGACGTCGACCTCGGCGACACGGCCTTCGACGAGCGGGTAGATGTGGGCGACGCGGTCTTCGTTGAGGGTGATCTTGCCGGTCAGTGTCGTCGCCTGGTCGAGGACGCCGACCGCGGCCGGCTGGATGTCGATGGCCGCCGCCCGCCACGAGCCGCGCGGGAGGGTGATCGCCGCCGCGGTCGGCGGTGCCGCCGCGGTCGCGGCGGCACCGTCCGGCGTCGTGTCGGCATGGGACGCCGGCGCCGCCGCGTTCCGGGGCCGCAAGGCGAGCCACGAGACGCCCGCTGCGGCGGCCGCGAAGGCCGCGAGCAACACGGGCAGAAGACGACGCACGGCGAAAGCAGGAGACGATGAGGAAGCCATGTGCAACTCCACGGAGGAAAACCCACGGATGCGATAGACGTGCAAGGACAGGTTCGCGCCGGCCGCGGCAACAGCGAGAATCTGCAAGACCGCGCAGCGGCGACTCTTGTCGCCCCCGAAGCCGCGCTCGAGAAAAGCCGGAACCGCTCTAGCAGCGGAGCACGCCCAGCCGCACGGGCAGCGGCAAGTGTGCCGCAAAGTCCATGAAGAAGCCGCCGGGGCGTCGTCCCACGCCTGGGCGGGGGCAGGCAAACGGCAGCCGAGCCGTGCTCAGAAAGTCATCGGCTGGATGGGAGTCGGCCGCCGCCTGGAGCCGAAAGCAGGCGTCCCATGCGGCGAGTTCGATCGCCGTCACGCCTGGCTGACGCCCGCGATCCGGCCCGCCGGGCGCATTTTCATCCGCGTCGGGAAAGGCGAAGTGCACGTGCCAACCGAAGGCATGCGTCGCCAGCGGATCGACGGTGGCGTGGTGCGTCCGTAAGTGCTTGGCGAGCCAGGTCGTGGTCTCCACCGACGTGGATGCCAGTGTGCCGTGGTTGTGCCAGAACGGCAGCGGAGCCTGCCACGCGGCGACGACGAGCAAACACCGCATCGCCCGCGACCAGGGCTGGGAATGCACGCGCTGCAGACTGCCGACCATGATTGGCTTCACCGCGAATCGGGCCATCCATCACTTCCGTCCACCGTATTGTCGCGTCGCGTCGGAGACGCAGTCAAGTTTTCGCGTGCTGGTCTACCTGGTGCGATAGAACCAGTCGAAGGCGCGGTCGTGCAGGCGGTGCATCCTCGGCAGCGGCCCGCCGTCGTGCGTGCCCGTGCGGGGCTGGCATGGACCACGATAGATCGGTCCGCACGTTGGTGCCCCCGGCCTGCCGATCAGGTCGAAAGGTTGTGGCGGATTGCCGGGATGGCATGGCGGCGGCGGCACGCACGGCGGGAGCAGCCGGGGCTCGCCGCAGGAGTGCAGCGGCTCGATGCCCGCCTGCCAGTCGGCCGGGGAGTCCGTTCGCGGTGGCAGCATGCCGGCGATCCGCGCCATCGCGTTCCGGCTCGGTGCGTCCGCGTCGAGCGGGACGACGCCGGCCCGCGGATCGGGCGTCCGTGATGCGGGGGCATCGGCAGCGCGTGCCTCCGGTGGCGGCGGCGCGGAATCCTGACCGGCGGCAGCGCCGATCCACAGCGTGCCGGCCATCAGGGCGGCACGCGAAATCCGGACGGTCGAGCGGGTGGCGGTGGCGGTCATGTTCGTCGGCATGTCAGGGGGCGGGAAGAGGCTGGATCGGTTCGGGGGCGGCCGCCGCGGGTGGCGGCACCAGTGGCATGGGCGGCTGGTTGGGATCGCGGCCCACACGACGACCGTCGTCCCCCAGCTCCGCGCGGAAGTCCGCCGGGGTGGCGGCCGGGGCATCGAGCGTCGGTGGAAAGACCTCCAGCTGCAGCAGGTCCGCCACGGCCACCGCGCCGGTCCAGCGGTCCGCCTGCGACTCGACGAACGCCAGTTCGGTCTCCGTCAGGATCCGCTGCGCCTGCAGCAGGCTCAAGAACGTGACTTCACCCCGGGCATAGAGCTGCTGCGTCAGCTGCACGGTCTGCCGGGCCTTGGGGAGGATGAACTCTTCGTACCACGACACGAGCCGTTGGGCGGTGCGATAGTTGGCCATGGTTTGGGCCGTTTGCGTCGCCAGATCGAGTTCGATGGTCCGGAGGTTGGCCCGCGAGGAGGCGATGTCGGCGCGGGCGGAGCGGATGTTGCCCTGATTGCGATCGAACAGCGGCACCTCGACCATGACCTGCAGCAGCCCCTGATCCTGCGGCGGGAAGTCGACCTGCCGTTGGTAGCCGCCCAGCAGGTTCACGTTGGGGATCGGCTCCACCACGGACCGTTCGAGGGCCCATTGGGCCCGGGCGACGTCGGCTTCCGCCGCCCGCGGCAGGGCGTTGCGCTGCACGACCGCCTCCTGCAGCGTCTTGAGGTCGAAGGCGGGCAGTTGCCGGAACAGGTCCGCCTCGAGTTCGCCGACGTCGGCCCGCGGCAGCCCGACGGCGGCCGCCAGTTGCCGCCGGCCTGTTTCGATGAACACCGCCGAGTTCAAGAGCCGCACTTCGGCGCGGTCCCGCTCGATGCTCCAGAAGAGGACGTCGGCCTTGGTGCCCTCGCCGGCCTTCGCCAGTTCGTTGCCGATGTCATACGACCGCTTCGCGATGTCGAGCAGTTGCGTGTAGATCTCGACGCGGCGCTGCGAGACGAGCAGGGCGTAGAACGACTGCCGCACGTCGCGGAGCACGTCGAAGCGGGCGCGGATCAGTTCGTATTCCGCCTTTTGCACCTCCCGGAGCGCGGCCTGTTGGGCGAGCCGCAGCTTGCCGGCCGTGACGATGTCCTGGGCGGCGAAGCCGTTCCACTGGCTGTTGGCTCCCGCGACCTGCGGTGATCCGGCCGCGAGCGTCGGGTTGGGGTAGAGACGGGCCTGGACCGCCTTGCCGCGGGCCGCCTCGACGGCGGCCCGGGCTGCGCGGAGCTTCGGGTGGCTGCGGTCGGCGAGCGCGACGAACTCGTCCAACGTGCTGGGGGACGGGCCGTGCGGAGCGAGCGGCGGATCGTCGCTGCCGGGCCGCGCGGCCGTCGGATAGTCGCCGAGCGGTCGGCCGGGATCACCGAGGCGGGTGGGTGTGGCCGGTGTGGTCCAGGCCGCGGCGTCCGCCGCCCATCCCGCGTGCGGCACGATCGCGATGGCGACGGTCGCCGCAGCGAGCCAGCCCCGGAGCGGGCCGCGTGGTTCGGAAGCCACTCTGGTGATCATCATGGGGAGGTGTCGCGCGGTGTGAAATCTGTCCACCGCAGAAGCATCGGCCGATTGCCCGGGCCGCGGCCATGCAATCGCCATAAATTGCCTGATAGGAAACGCCGCGAAGCCGGGTGGTCCGCGGTTTCCGCGCAGGCGGCCGCAGCTGCGGCGTTCTGGAGAAATGGGCGGTTCACCTTCGTCGGCGTGCCGCTGTCGTGAAGCCCGGCCCGGGCCGGTGGAGTCAGGCGAGCGTCCGCATGCCCGGCTCTTCCATGAACGCGTAGCAGACCATGTGGAGGATGTGCATCTGCACGTCCTCGACGCGGCCATAGTGGGTGTCTTCCACGACGATCGCCTGTCCGGCGATCTCGGCCAGCCGGCCGCGTTTGGCGCCGACGATGGCTGCGGTCTGCAGGCCATGGCCGGTGGCCCATTCGAAGGCCCGCACGAGGTTGGGCGAGTTGCCGCTCACGCTCGCTGCGATCAGGAGGTCGCCGCTCCGCGCGTAGTTTTCGAGCTGCCGCACGAATGCGTCGTCGAAGCTGTAGTCATTCCCCAGGGCCGTGAGCCAGGCGACGTTGTCGGTCAGCGAGAGCACCCGCACCCGCCGCGGCAGCCGGTCGGAAGCCCCTTTGCCGAGGTCGGTGGCGAAGTGCGAGGCGTTGGCAGCGCTGCCGCCGTTGCCGATCGCAAAAATCTGCCCGTCCTTCAGCCACGCGGCCCGAACGCTCTGCGCCAGCCGCTCGATCTCGGCGACAGGCACGCTGTCGAGGGCCTGGTGCTGGGCTGCGATGTAGTTGCGGAGCCACTGTTGCATCGAACGCTCCTGGAAGGATGGTTCACGATTCTCGGACGGATCGGGCGGCCAGCGCGACCACCCCGCCCCGCACCGCATCTTCGTGCCGCATGCCGCGCGCGGCACGGGAGGCCGCAGCGTCTGGCGCGGTCTGGCGTGTTTGGCTGTCGTCATGACCGGCCAGGTGCGGGCGGGCGATCCGCCGGCCGCCGCGTTCGCCGCGCTGGAGGTGACGCCGGGATGGGCGCTCGTCCAAATCGGCCACGGGGAGCAGAAGCGGTTCACGTCGCCGCTCCAGGCGGCCTTCGAGGGGGGCGCCTTCACGCTGCAGGCCGCTTCGGGGGCCCTGTTCTTCAAGCGCTCGGACGAACCGGATGGCTTCGGCTTCGTGAACCAGCCGCTCGAGGGCGACGGCTCGATCACGGCCAAGGTCACGCGGTTCGAAAGCTTCCACCACTGGGGCGGCGCGGGGGTGATGATGCGGGAGGAGAACACGCCGCTGGGCCGCTACATGTGTGCCATGCTGGAGACGTCCCACTCCAAGGAGCCGCAGGCGGACGCCGGCCATACGATGGCCGCGTCGATCCGCATGCGGCGGGAGGTCGGGCCCGAGGGATTCCGCGTGCAGAGGCCCGATACGGTGACGCTCCCCGTGTGGCTCAAGGTGGAACGGCACGGTCAACAGGTGAGCGGCTTTTACTCGCCGGACGGCAAAGAGTGGAAGTTGCTCAAAGAGGCGGCAATCCCCATGGGGGCGAAAGTCCATGTCGGGCTGACGGCCTGGAGCAGGTACAATATCAAGGGCATGGCGACGTTCGAAGACGTCCAGGTCCGCAGCGGGCGATGACGTCCGGCTGTCGGGCGTAGTGCTCCAGCCGAGTGCCGTGCCGAAGCGCCCTCCGACGAGCCTGACGAGCCCCGCGACGACCAGATGCTCGCGCGGCCGTCGGCCGCTCGGCCCCTGATCTGGCCGTGGCAAACCGGTGGCCAAACAGCAAGCATCTGGCGGGCCTGCAGGCTCCGCGCCAGTGGCCCTAACGCGGCCTGTCGGCCGCAACCAAAGAGGGAAAGTCACGCAGGCGTGCGTTCTTCCCCGGGCGCCGCAGGAGCCTGATTCAAAAACGGCGCTCTCACTGGATGATGGTTGGACTTCACTCTAACCAGACCCAGGAGAGCGCCGTGGATTCGTTCATCGAGAAGTTCGGGGGCTCGATCTCCTCCTCATTGGAGTGCTTCGACCGGGTGATTTTCAAGGGCCACCTTCCGTTCCAGAACGAGGCCGACCCTACGAGTACAAACAGGGCTTCTTCCGCAAGGAGGCCTTGATCGACGACATCGTCCGCCGCGACAGGCTGACTGAAGGCCTCGTCGCCGTGCTTTGCGTCCAAGAGACGTGCAAGACGGTGCGGCTGGTGCATGCGAAGGGGCGGCCGGTGCTGGTGCACGCGCGGCGGCCGCAGCGGGTTCTCTACTTCTACTACCTCGACCGTGACTTCGGTCTCATGTACGTCCGCATTCAATCCTGGTTCCCGTACACGGTGCAGGTGTACGTCAACGGCCACTCCTGGCTGGCGCGACAGATGACCCGACGGCGAATGGGCTTCATCCAGCACGACAACGCCTTCACGAGCATCGACAATCCGACGAAAGCGCAGCGGCTTGCCGACGGCTTTTCCCAGCTTCCGTGGGTCCGCCTTCTCGACCACTGGGCCTCTGTCGTCAATCCGCTCTTGAAGGCTCCGCTCCTCCGTGACTGCCGCTACTACTGGACGACCACGCAGGCCGAATACTCCACCGACGTGCTGTTCGCGAGCCGCGACAAACTCGCCGCGGTCTATCCCCGGCTGCTCGACCATGCCACGGTCAACTTCAGCGCCGCCGACATCCTCACGTTCCTGGGTCGCAAGCTGTCGCCGCAGTTCCTCGGCGAGGTGATCACCGACTGCAAGAAGCAGCGGCTACCGGGAGCCAGGATCAAGCACCGGATGAAAAACAACTGGCTGAAGATGTATGACAAGTTCGGCCGGATCCTCCGGGTCGAGACGGTGATCAACGACCCGTACGAGTTCCGCGTCCGCCGCAAGCGGGAGCGGAACGGGGAGCACCGCATGGTGTGGTGCCCCATGAACAAGAGCGTTGCCAATCTGCACCATGTCGAACGGGTGGCCCGTGCGGGCAACCAGCGGTATCTCGAAGCCCTTTCGGTCGTCAATGACCCTGCGCCGTCCTACTGCAAGGTGGAACGGCTTGCCGAGCGACAGGTGGTCGCTCAGCGTTCATACGCCGGATTCAACCCGGCCCGCCGCGACGACGTCCGCCTGTTCGCCGCCGTGCTCGATGGCAA
>JAJTED010000153.1 GCA_021300535.1 Planctomycetaceae bacterium
CAAAAAGCCCCCGGCGGAAGCCGGGGAGGATGTTTCACGCGAACCCGCGGCGTCGTGCCGCGGTTCGCTTCGCGGGCCTCCGCCCGCTCGCCCTCAACCCGGCCCTCCGGGCCTGGTGCTCCCACAAAAAGCCCCCGGCGGAAGCCGGGGGACTCCGGGCCCGAACGCCGCCCAACTCCACGCCCGCCGCGCCGGGTCATCCGGCCGCTCGACCCTACCGCACCGCCTCGGCCTTGCGGACGAGGTCGAGGAACTCGGCCCGGTAGCCCCCCGCGTCGTGGCCGAGGGAGCTGCCGGCGATCTCCGCCACGAACGGCAGCGTGGCCGTGCCCTTGTGCTCGCTCTCCCGGAGGATCATCCCGAAGGCCGCCACCGCGGCCGCGAACCGCAGGTCGGCCGGGGCCGCGGCGAACGCCCCGCCCTTTTCGGCGAGCGGCACTTCCAGAAGCGTGCTCGTGTCGCCGTCGGGCTTCTTCCAGCGGAGCTTTACGGTCAGCAGCTCGCGGCTCACGGGGCCTTCCACGGCGGGCTGCGCTGCCGGCAGGGCCGGGGTCGGAGTCGGCTTGTACACGAGCGGCTCCACTGCGGGCTTCACTTCCGGCGGGGCGGGCGCGGGGGCGGGCTGATACTTGAGCGGCTCGGCCCCGCGAACCCCGTCGCCCCCCGCCTCGTCGCCCACGAGCACGATCTCGTAGAGGGCCGTGACCGTGTGCCCGGCCCCGATCTCGCCGGCGTCCTTCTTGTCGTCGCGAAAATCCTCGGCGGCCAGCACCCGGTTCTCGTAGCCGAGCAGGCGGTAGGAGGCGACCTGGGCGGGGTTGAACTCCACCTGGATCTTCACATCCTTGGCGATCGTGATCGTGGAGCCGGTGAGCTGCTCGACGAGCACCTTCCGCGCCTCGCGAACGCCGTCGATATAGGCGTAGACGCCGTTGCCGTTGTCGGCGAGCTTCTCCATCTTTTCGTCCTGCAGGTTGCCGGTGCCGAAGCCGAGCACGGTGAGGAACGTGCCGCCGGCCGCCTTCTTCGTGATCAGGTCGACGAGCGCCTCGTCGCTGGTCACGCCCACGTTGAGGTCGCCGTCGGTGCAGAGGATGACGCGGTTGGCACCTCCCTGGATGAACCGCTCCGCCGCCTGCTCGTAGGCGAGGTTGATGCCGGCGCTGCCGTGGGTCGAGCCGCCGGCCCGCAGGGCCGCGATCGCCGCGCGGATCTTCGCCTTCTGGTCGCCGCTCGTGGAAGGGAGCACGAGGCCGGCGTTGCCGGCGTAGGTGACGATCGCCACGCGGTCGTTCTCGGTGAGTTCGTCCACGAGCATGAGCAGCGCCCGCTGCACGAGCGGCAGCTTGTCGGGCTCGTCCATCGAGCCGGAGACGTCCACGAGGAACACGAGGTTGCCGGCCGGCCGCGCGTCGCGGGCCACGTCGCGGCCCTGGAGGCCGACGCGGACGAGCCGGTGGCCCTCACGCCACGGGCAGGTGGCCGCATCGACCGTCACGGAGAACGGCTCGTCCCCCTTGGGCTGCGGGTAGTCGTAGCGGAAGTAGTTGACGAGCTCCTCGATCCGCACGGCGTCCCGCGGCGGCCGCTGGCCGGCCGTGAGGAAGCGGCGGACGTTGGCGTAGGAGGCGGTGTCGACGTCGATCGAGAACGTGGAGAGCGGCTGCTCGCCCACGGCGCGGAACCGGCTGTCGGCGAAGCGGTTGTAGCGCTCGGTGTTGGGCATCACCAGGCCTTCGCGCTGCGATTCTTTCGTGGGACCGGGGACAGCCCGGCCGCCAAAGTCTGCATCGGAGCGACCGGCTACCGGCATGCTGAGTGTGTAGTCCGCGGCGGGTCTCTCGAACTGCTCACGGGTTGCGGCCTCGAACGGTGCGTCAACAGGGGGGGAAGGGAATGCCTCTGCGTCGACCACCCGGCGACCCTCTGCGAACGCCACCTGCCGCCGAGCCGCCTGGCGAGACGACTGCACGGCCGGAAGCAAAAGTCCTGCGGCCACCAGGGCCACCGCGGCACAGGATCCCAGCGTGAGAACCCACGTCCCGAGACCGCCTCGGCGCCGCGGTCGCGGTGTCGCCGCCGGTATCACGTCCCCTCCGCCCACGGCGGCGGCGAGCACGGCCCGCCGCAGGTCGGCGGACCGCTCGGGCAGATCCGCTGTGCGGGCCGCCTTCAGGGCCGCGGTCGTGGCGCGGACCTCGGCCACGTGGGTCCGGGCGGCGGTGGCGGCCGGGTCGGCGAGCAGTCGCTCGACGGCGGCCAGATCCTCACCGGAGAGTTCCCCGAGCGCGTAGGCGGTGAGGAGGATGTCGCAGTCCTCGCGATTCCGGGCGGCGTCGTGGCTCATGGTTTCGGTCTCCTTCGGGAAGCGGTGAAAGACGGTGCGCTGGGTGGTTCAGGCGGTGGCGTCGACCGCGAGCATGTGGCGGATGGCGGGATGGCTGCGAAGCGCCGTAAGACCGCGATGTGTGAGCACGCGGACGTTGCCTTCCGTGCGGCCGGTGATCGCGGCGATCTCCTTCGCGGTAAAACCCTCGCACCATAGGTCGATCGCCTCCCGCTGCGGGGCCGGCAGTTCGCGGAGCAGATCGCGGAGGCGGGCGGCGAGTTCGCGTTGTTCGACGGCGGT
The DNA here is from genome assembly GCA_021300535.1 of Planctomycetaceae bacterium. GTDB lineage: Bacteria > Planctomycetota > Planctomycetia > Pirellulales > UBA1268 > QWPN01. Next base: position 2,630 of record JAJTED010000153.1, read on the forward strand.
TGCGGGATCGGCGGACCGATCGGCCATGGCCGGCGGCATCGCGGATCCCGTGGCTGGCTCGGCGGCTTCCTCGACGAGCGGCTGCTCGCGGCCGGCCCGCCGCAGGTGGTCGAGGGCTCGGTTGCGGCAGACGCGAAACAGCCAGGCCGCGGGGTTCTCGCCGGCCGTGGCCCGCGACTGCCCGCAGAGCTGCACGAAGGCGTGCTGCACGGCGTCGGCGGCGAGGTCCACGTCGCCGAGCAGCCGCCGGGCGTAGCGCACGAGCGGCAGTTCGTAGGCGTCGACGGCCGCCAGGATCCAGCCGTGCCCGTCGCCGGTCGCGTCCATGGGTGCGCTCCTTCGGAATCACGATGGGCCGGGGCGGCCCGCGGCGGGCCTGCCACAGACTCGCCACCCTGATGACGGCGGGGCGCCGGTTTCGTTACAGCACGAAAAAAGCCCGGCCGGGGGGAACCCCGGCCGGGCTGAGTGTTCAAGCAGCAGGGAGGCCGTCTTTTGAGCCGCGGGCGCGGCTCAAAAACCGACGTAGGTCACGCAGATGTCACCGCACTTCTGGAAGCGGACGATCACGCTGCAGCCGCAGCCGTAGTCATACCGCACCTGGCCGCAGCCGAAGAGCGTGCACCGCGAGGTCTCGCAGGGGCAGCCCTGGCAGCAGGCCGGCAGGCAGACCGGCACGGCCACGGACCGGCAGGTCTCGGGGCTGACGGGATTCAGGACCGTCTCGTAGGTCGGCTCCACGCAGCAGCCCGCGCCGTGCTTGTGCCGGTGGGCGTGCTTGTGGCGATACTTGATGCAGGGATTCGACGGGCAGACGGTCTCGGCACCGCAGCCCGGCTCGAAGCCGCAAGAGGGCTCGAACGCGGCGCAGCCCGGCTCGGCCGCACAGGCCGGCGCGAAGGCCGAACAGCCGGGCTCGATCGCCGCATCGCAGGCGGCAGCATGACGGTGACGATGGCCGAAACCGGCCTCGGCGGTGAAGCCACAGGCGAGGACGATCGCAGCGGCGAGGCCGCAAGGGCCCAGAATCCGGAACGACGTGGACATGGAGAGAACCTCCGAGAGGGGATTGCAGAGGCTGGGGCCACCGGCTGGCGAGTCGGTGGGAAAGGCCGGGATGCAAGCCCGGGCCTCCGCAAAACTCTGGCACATGCCCGGCCGTTGTCAAAAAAACGGCTGTTTTCCGCGGCAACAAGGCACCAGCGCCGCCACCACGCGGTGTCCCCGGGTTGCCACCCGGGGCTTCTTGCCGCAAGTTCCCGCACAAAAAGCCCCGGGCGGGAGCCCGGGGACTCCGGGTCACGCACCTTCCCGCGTGCCATGCGATGCAGGTCCGAACCGTCGTATCTCTCGCCGTTGTGCGGCATGGATGGCCGGGTGGTTTTCAAACCCGGTGTCCCCGGGTTGCCACCCGGGGCTTCTTGCCGCGCGTTCCCGCACAAAAAGCCCCCGGGCGGGAGCCCGGGGACTCGGGGCATGAACGCCCATCAGCGTCAGGCCATCATCCCGCGGAAGCGGTCGAAGAGATACGCCGAGTCGTGTGGACCGGCGGCGGCCTCGGGATGGTACTGCACGCTGGCCGCGTTGGCCGTGCGGTGCCGCAGCCCCTCGATCGTGGCGTCGTTGAGGTTGCGATGCGTGACCACGAGGTCTGGCGGCAGCGTGGCCTCGTCCACCGCGAAGCCGTGGTTTTGCGACGTGATCTCCACCTTGCCGGTCTCGAGGTCGAGCACCGGCTGATTGGCACCGCGATGGCCGAACTTGAGTTTGAACGTCTTCGCCCCGCAGGCGAGCGCGAGCAATTGGTGCCCGAGGCAGATCCCGAACATTGGCACCTTGCCCACGAGGCCCCGGACGGTTTCCACGCAGCCGGTGAGCACCTCCGGGTCGCCCGGGCCGTTGGAGAGAAACACGCCGTCGGGCTGCAGCGCCAGCACCTCGGCGGCGGTCGCCCGGCCGGGCAGCACGGTCACGCGGCAGCCTGCGGTCACGAGATGACGGGCGATGTTCCACTTCATGCCGTAGTCGAGGGCCACGACGTGCTTCGAGAATGGCGTCACCGCCGGCCGCGCGGGCATGACACCCCCCTCGGCCGGCTGCGGCAGGGGCGTGGCCTCGTCATCGAGCGGCTCCACCCACTCGCTGCGGGCCTGCGGCATGACCTCGGCCACGAGGTCGCGACCCACGAGCGCCGGCGCCGCCTGCGCCATCGCGACGAGCCGCGCGTCGTCGAGCACCTCGCTCGACAGCACGCCCGTCATCGCGCCGCGGATCCGCAGCCGCCGGACGAGGGCCCGGGTGTCGATGCCGGCGATCCCGACGACGCCGGCACCGGCCAGATAGTCGCCAAGCATGCCCGTCGAGGTGAAGTTGCTGGCGATCCGGCTCGCCTCGCGGACCACGAAGCCCGCCATCTGCAGCGTGCCGCTCTCGACGTCGGCGGGATTGACGCCATAGTTGCCGATCTGCGGCGCGGTCATGGTGAGGATCTGCCCGCGGTACGAAGGATCGGTGAGGATCTCCTGGTAGCCGGTCATCGAGGTGTTGAAGCACACCTCGCCCGAGACGGTGCCGGCGGCCCCGAAAGACTCGCCGTGAAAGACCGTGCCGTCCTCGAGTGCCAATGCCGCGCGTGCCACCGTCGGTGTCTCCTTCCGGTCGAGCGAAGACTCGTGCCGACCGATGATCTTAGCGAAAAACAATCCGGAAACAGGTGGCGGGACCGTTCCTCGGCATGGAACGCGGGATGGCGCTCATTCCCGGAGTCCCCCGGCTTCCGCCGGGGGCTTTTTGTGTGAGCGTCAGGCCCGGAGGGCCGGGTTGAGGGGAGCGGGCGGAGGCCCGCGAAGCGAACCGCGGCACGACGCCGCGGGTTCGCGTGAAACATCCTCCCCGGCTTCCGCCGGGGGCTTTTTG
>JAJTED010000154.1 GCA_021300535.1 Planctomycetaceae bacterium
CATGGTGGCGTATCCTTTCTGCCCGTCGTGGGCTGCTGTTGGTGAACAAGTCACAGCAGGATACGCCGCCTTTTTCTTTTTCCTCTACGGAACACGACTTTCGGTTATAGCTCACAGAGGATTTGAGGTTCGGCTTCGCGAACTCAAATCCTTAGAAGGTTCGCATTGCGCTTCGATATGACCTCCGCGCACTGGTCGGAATCCTTTCGGCAAGACCCGTCAGGGGGAACCCCCAGTCGCCGAGCCACGTTCTCGCGATGATGATCAAAGTGAAAAAGTGTGAACATCAGCATCTCACGCACCGTCAGCAGCCCCAAGACGGGATGAGGCAAGCGATAGCGACACAGATCCTCCTCGCGCCAGGGCTCGATGGCGTTTTCCAAGCTGAGAACCGTGCCCTCACACTGCATGACGAGTCGACGTTGGCAAGCAAGAGCTTCGACCGGCACGACTCCGCGAGGAGGTGCATAGCGGCCAGCCGTCGCCCCAGCCGCAAGACCGTCGCGATAGGCGGACCGTAAAGCGTCCCCGCTTCGGGATGGCGTGCGCTTTACACCGAAGCATGCGCGAAGCATGAGTCGCGGAATGCGCAACGCTCGTGTCACCGGCGCCGTTGAGATCATGAGATGATGAACATTGTCTGCCGGCGACCACTTGCAATCGCGCCGAGACCAGAATTGTTCCGCTTCCATGCGTCGCCAGAACTCGAGGCCGTCACCGCGGAGGTTGGCGAGCATTGCGAGAATGCTTTTCTTGGTCGGCGCAGCCTGCGGAGCCTCCGCCGTCGGGGCGTTGCCGCATGGCCGTCCGTGGGGCGTCATTGTCTCGCTACTCCTCGACGACCGCAGAGGGCACGTTGGCTGGCGATGCGCGGACTGTGCTAATGCTGCCGTTCGCGAGATGGGCGAGTAGTCCGCATGCGAGGCATACAGCTGCAATCACATCAGTCGCAAACACTTTCCGAAGGTGGTCGTTGTAGCCACCCACGTGCCAAGCAAGCAGGAGGAACGAGCCCACGCTGACGGCACCCGCGACAAAGCCCGCGAGTCGCAGCGGAGGAGTGAGAGCGGCAACGAATAGAAATGCTCCGAGAAGCCCGAATAGCACCGCCCTGTGGCGCATCAATATGGCGAGGTCCGGGTCGCCTAGGGAGATGCCATACAGCCCGGAAAGATGCTTTTCACCGAATGCCCCCAGTAGGGGCAGCGCGTGAATGGCCGCGACAATGAGGAGCATGATTGTCGCGATGGATTGCATGCACGACCTCGGCAACTGCGAACGCTTGAGCTGAGATCAGCGGCGGACCATCGGCTCACCACTCCGCTGGATTCTATCCGCCGTCTGATCCAGCGATTGGCTAGCCCTCTTTCCCACGCTTCCGCCACGATGAGACGGCTTCAAGAATCAATGCGAACGCGCCCAGCGCGCCGCCACAGATGACACCACCGAAAGCACCCAACACCGTAGCAAAACCAACAGGTTCAATGTCTTTCCACGGGACGACGCTCGTAAAGAATGATGGAGCGAGATTGGCCGCGCCCCAGCCAAACGCAGCCCCGAGTAGCATCCCGAAGAGGGCTACGCCGGTGACGGTCGCAATCACGCGAATCAGTGCCATGTTTTTATGCACTTGGTAGGGCTACCGGCACAGCTTAGCAGCCGGGGCCGCCGAGTGACCATGACTCACGAAAAGCGAACCTGCGGCCGCGGTCTGCTGCAGCATCAGGTTCGGCCCGGCTGGCTAGACGCGGTTTACGCCGTCGCTCACGACCACGGAGAGCGAGCGGGAGTGCCAGCATCAGCGGTACACGAACTGAGCGGTTGCGACGGTATCCACAGCCGTGCTGAAGCGAACCCAGTAAGCTTGAAACGCGGCGGGGAACTCGTGCCTTAAAGTGCCCTCGACTTTCAACGTCCGGTATTCCACCCAGTCTCCCGCACCTGTCACATCGATCTCCACCTTGACATCGGTCGGGGACGCGGTGGCGAGCGACATGGTCTTGCGGTCGAACCCAGTCATGAGAAAAGGGTCGGATGGTTCGCCTGCTTTTACCTCGGAATCTTTCCAAGGACCGCCCTTGCCACGGGGTTTTCCGAGCTTCCAGATGTCGTCAATCGTTCCGACCCAGAGGGCCGCCTTGCCGTCGTCCGAACGAACGAGGCGGGAATTGCCCTTGCCCTGTCCGTCCGCTACGCCGGTCATGACGAGGAGGCCACGGTACGAGCAGTAGTCCTGTATCTGCAAGTTGTGGGTGGCAACCGCTCGCGCCTTCGCGAAGCCACCCGCATTGTTGGCCGGCAGTTCGTAGAAGATGCCACCCGCGTTCAACAAGTTTCGTTCGGTGACGACTTCGCGGCACGCTCGGCAGGCCCCCAGCGGCGGTTGCCGCCCCGCATCGTCCGTGCCGAACGGCAGTCGCCAGCGGCGGCCCGCGGCATCCACGTGGAGGATGGAGGCGTCGTCGGCGCTGAACGCCCCCTCCGGGATGATCGCCTCCTTCTTGGCGGCGGCAAAGCGGGCGGGATCATCGACTCGCCGGAGCTTCAAGTCCGCGTCGAGTTCGTAACAGCCGGTCGCGCCATCCGGTGTGGTAGCAACGCAGGACAGAGTGCGGAAGTTGCCGTCCCGGGCGCAAACCACACCGCCGGTCACTTTCAATTCAGCCAGTCCCGCTAGCCCCGCGAATATCACGTCCGCGTAGTCCGTGCGAGAGTCGTCGTTGGCGTAATGGAATGAGGCTGTCGCGGACGGCAGGTCCGTGTCGGAGACCAGGCGGATCCAAGCGCCTGTGACACCGGCCAAGTCGACCCACTGAGCCGGGCGGTCCACCTCGACCGTGCGAACCGCTTTCCATTTCCCGTCGCCGGCTTCGTCGACCTCCAGCGTAACCTGGGGGTTCGGCCCACTTGGCGGGCAGGAGACGGTGAGATGGAGGCCGCGGTGCTGGTAGCCGGCGAACAGGAACGGGTCGGAGGGGGCCTGCCGCTTCACTGGATCGTTGAGCCACACCGCCCCGCGGCCGATGACGGGGCCGAACCCCGACAGCTCCGAGGGTTTGACGAACCACAGGTTCGAGTGAGACTGCGGGGCCAGGATCTTGCCTGTCGCCTCGTGCGTGTTGAGAAACTGCGATTTCGCCGTGTCGTCGCAACCGAATACGATGCGGTCGTTCCACCGGGTGAAGTCGCCGATGACCTTCAGATAGTTCGACAAGGGGGCGATGCCCGCAGACCGCCCCGCGCCGAAGGTCTTGGGGAACCGCCAGAACGTCCCGTGCATGGTCATCAGGAAGTCCTTTTCCCCAATGTCTCGGATCCGCGGCCACTCGGTGTTCCAACCATGCGAGCCGTCGTAAGAGTGCGAGCCTTTCGGCAGGCGGTAGGCGGTCCACCTACCGCCGTCGAGGCACATCAGGATGAGTGAGCGGTGGTCCCAGCCGATAGACCAGACCGGGTCGCGGGCCGGGTCGCTGTTGCCGGTGATGCCACCCGGCCCGGTGACATCAGTGAACTGGTTGCGGCGGACGACCGTCCAACCTTCGGCCTTGCCGTCCCACTCGGCGAGGACACCGGAGGGGATAGTGGGGTCGGTGGCGACCCGGCGGTCGTGTTCGCCGTTGTTGGCGTAGATCAATCGACCTTGGCCGGAGTAGAGCCCCTTGCCGTGGTATCCCGGCAGGCCAGCGTGGCGGCCGCCCTCGAGCTGTTCGTCCCGCCAGAGTTCGGTGACGGCCAGGGACCTGCAGTCCAGCTCGTAGACGCCTTCCTCCATAGTGGCGAAGTAGATCTTATTCGCTGGGTCCGTCAGGTGGCGGGCGTTCCCGGTGAGTCGCCCGTACATCGCCTTCGGAGGAATCACGCGAATCTTCCGCGAGGCATCGATGACGTAGGGCCCGATGAAGAGTTGCTTGCTTTCCGGGTGGATCATGCGGTTGGCTGGAGTGCCACCGACGCTCTCGGAGCGGATCGTTTGTCGCAACGCAGAGTCGATTTCATAGAGCTTGTCGGATGAGCCCTGCGGCTTGTGGGGCGCGTAGGTGATTACCCAGAGGCGATCCGCCCAGGCGACCACCGCGCCGGTGCCGCATTCGCCCTCTTGGTTGAACATGGCGAGGGAGGGATAGATTCCGGAAACACTCACAGGCTCCGCACTGATGAGCGGTCCGCGTGCGGCGAGTAAGCTGACGACACACGCCAGACACCAACGAAAGCTCATGGATGACACCTCGGCACGGGGATGGGGGCCTTTCGTACAGACTTGTCGTGCCGCTGAGCCGCAGGGCCGAACGATCGCAATCAGCGGCTCGTGACCTTTGGCGAACCACACCGCTGGATTTTATCGCGAGTCCGCTGCATTGGTTCGTTCGGCATACCAGCGCAAACAGCCACTTGACGGCAGTTCCAGTGGAATGCCGGGTCACTGCTTTTTCTTCTTGCTATCGGCATACACCTTCCATACCAGCGGAACAAGGATGGCGGCTCCGACTACGTAGCCAATTACTTGGCCCTGTTGTTCGGGAGTCCATCGCACAGAGGCTTGAGCGATCAGCACGGCAAAGGCACACGCGGAACACTGCATATCGGAAACTCCTCGATAGAACGGGTGGATAATCTCTAGCATCTCATAGGGAATCGGTCACGAATCCGGGACACGCTAGACCTGGCTGCATAATCAACGTTTCATCCTTATCTGGGGCGTAGGCGACTCACATGACCAGCGACACCGAAGAGAACTCCAACGAAGCCTGCGATGCGTAAAAGCCCAACCAAACCGTGAAGCTCTCGAGATCGCCCGGGAGCGATTACGAAGCTCACGACATAGAGCATCACAGCTAACACAAGCACCGTCTTGTGTTGACCCTTACGGGTCAAGTGCCAGTATCCCGTTATCGACGCCGCAAGAACCACGACGGCGATGCCGACCAAGACTTTGCCGATGCCATCCATTTAGGCGTCTACCACATTGCCGAACGATCGCAATCAGTGGCTCGCGACCTTGGACTTTCCACCGAGATCGATTTTATCGCGAGTCCGCTGCATCGCTTCGTTCGGCTCGCATGGCGGTCACTCACCGTAATGAAAACCAGCCTTTTCAACCCAGCCGAATTTAGACACAGTGACGGAGCATCCGGCAGCCGCTTTTTTGTCGGCTTCCCAGCAACGGACAATCCAACCGCCAGATTCTTCCAACTCGGAAGCTATTGTGAGTCGCCGCGGTTCGGGAAACCAAATGCGGCGTGCCACTTCCAGGGCGATGGTCTTGGCGTCTTCTTCGGAGAAGGTGCCGTCTTTGTTCAATTCCTCCGCAATAGAGCTAATCGGGCGGAGTGCCGGGGGATCGGCCTGCGGAGCGGCATCTCCTCGGCTCAGCCACAAGAGCACCGCGATGCTGATCGCAAAAAATACAGCGACGTTTCGCATTGAGTTCTGACCGGGTTGGATTTCCTGTACCAGGCGATATGAGGGTTTAGGAACAGGGTGCCTCACCACAGGCCGCGTGTGCGGCTTGAGCCGAGGCCTTGGCCGAGGCGAAAGCCGCA
>JAJTED010000155.1 GCA_021300535.1 Planctomycetaceae bacterium
AGGCCCGGAGGGCCGGGTTGAGGGCGAGCGGGCGGAGGCCCGCGAAGCGAACCGCGGCACGACGCCGCGGGTTCGCGTGAAACATCCTCCCCGGCTTCCGCCGGGGGCTTTTTGGGTGAGTGGCGCGCGTGGTCCGCGAAGCCCCGGGTGGAAACCCGGGGACACCGCGTGGCAGTGGAGACCGGCATGCCCGCCGGTCAGGCGTGGTGGGCGAGCCAGCGCTCCGCGTCGAGGGCCGACATGCAGCCGGTGCCCGCGGCGGAAATCGCCTGCCGGTAGTAGTCGTCGGCCACGTCGCCCGCCGCAAACACCCCCTCCACGCTCGTCGCCGTGCGGAAGTGCTGCTTCCACACGATGTATTTCTTGGGTGTGAGCTCGAGCTGCCCCGCGAGGAAGGCCGTGTTGGGCGTGTGGCCGATGGCGAGGAACACGCCCGCCACGTCGAGCGTCTCCGTGCCGCCGCCGGCCGTGCGCTCCAGCCGCACGCCCGTCACGCCCTTCGCGTCATCGCCGAGCACCTCGGCCAGGGCGGTGTTGAAGTGGATCTGGATCTTCGGGTTGTCGAAGGCCCGCTGGGCCATGATCTTGCTCGCCCGCAGGGCGTCGCGGCGGTGCACGAGATGCACGCGGCTGGCGAACTTCGAGAGATAGGTCGCCTCCTCGACGGCCGAGTCGCCCCCTCCCACGACCACCAGCGGCTGGTTGCGGAACCGCGGCAGGGCGCCATCGCAGACGGCGCAGGCGCTCACGCCCCGGTTCTTGAACTTCTCCTCGCTCGGCAGCCCGAGCCAGTTGGCGCTCGCCCCCGTGGCCACGATCACGCACTGGGCGTGCACCTCGCCCCCCTCGGCTGGGAAGAGCTTGAAGGGGCGGGCCGAGAAGTCGACCTTCGCGATGTCGTCGGTGACGATCCGCGTGCCGAAGTTCACCGCCTGTTGCCGCATCAGCTCCATGAGCTCGGGCCCCGTGACGCCTTGGCCCTCGTGGGGCGGCATCATCATCCGCCGCTCCTTGGGGAGGGCCGAGTCGAGGAAGCCGCCGAGGTTCCCGTGGGGAAACCCGGCGTAGTTCTCCACCTCGCTCGTCAGGGCGAGCTGGCCGAGCGGCAGGGTGCCGGCCATCCGGTTCTTCTCGCTGATCGCCCCCTCGTAGACGAGCGGCTTGAGTTGGGCCCGGGCGGCGTAGGTGGCGGCGGACCAGCCGGCCGGGCCGCTGCCGATGATGACGAGGGTTTCGAGGGTGGGGGACGGCATCACATGGCTCCGCGACGGTGAGGAACGAGCACCGGGGCCCGGCCGCAGGATCGACGGGGCCCCGGTGAACAGGCATGATGGTACGGACTCGGCGGACCGGGAAAACCCGTCCGCAGCAACTCCCGGTTTTGGCCCGCCCATGAGCCTGCTCGCGATCCTCGTGCCGTCCGCCGTCCTGCTGGCCGTGGCCTACCGGGTGTACGGCGCGGTCCTCGCCCGGCTGTTTCGCCTCGACGATCGGCAGGCCACGCCGGCCGTCACGCTCCGCGACGACGTCGACTACGAGCCGATCCCGCCACAGCTGCTCCTCGGCCAGCACTTCTCGGCGATCGCGGCGGCGGGCCCGATCGTGGGGCCGATCCTCGCCGGCGTCGCCTTCGGCTGGCTGCCGGCCCTGCTGTGGATCCTCGGCGGCAGCATCCTCATCGGCGGCGTCCACGACTTCGCCGCGCTCGTGGCCTCCGTGCGGCACAAGGCCCGGTCGATCGCCGAGGTCGTCCGCGACCACATGAGCCGCCGCAGCTACGTGCTCTTCCTGGCCTTCGTGTGGATCGCGCTGGTCTACATCATCGTGGCCTTCACCGACATCACCGCCGCGAGCTTCGTCGGTCGGCAGGTGCTGGAGAACGGCGAGAGCGTGTCGGGGGGCGGGATCGCCACCTCGAGCCTCCTGTATCTCGCCTTGCCGATGATCATGGGGGTCTGCATGCGGTTCGGCCGCATGCCCCTGTGGGCGGCGACGGCGGTCTTCCTGCCGCTGGTCGGTCTCGCCATCTGGGGCGGCCAGAAGATCCCCTTCGACCTCGGCCAGACACTCGGCGTCGGGGATGTGACGGCCCAGAAGATCTGGGGCGTGTTGCTCTTGGGCTACTGCCTCGTGGCGGCGATGGTGCCGATGTGGCTGCTGCTCCAGCCGCGGGGGCATCTGGGCGGCTGCTTCCTCTACGTGGCCCTGGCCGGGGCGGCGATCGGCCTGGTCGTCAGCGACCGCACGCTGGCCGGGCTGTTCGGCGGTGATGCTGCGATTCGCTATCCGGCCTTCACCGGCTGGCAGGCGGCGAACGGGCAAAGCCTCGTGCCGATGCTCTTCATCACGATCGCCTGCGGGGCCTGCTCCGGATTCCACTCGCTCATCGCCTCGGGCACCACCAGCAAGCAGCTGCGCCGCGAGACCGACGCCCGGCCGATCGGCTACGGCACGATGCTGCTGGAGGCGATGGTGGCCATCGTCAGCCTGTGCTGCGTGATGGTGCTGGCGGCCGACAGCCCGCTGGCCCGGCAGTCGCCGAACTTCGTCTACGCCCTGGGCATGGGGGGCTTCCTGGAGATCCTCGGCGTGCCGGCGGCGATCGGCGTGTCGTTCGCCCTCATGGCGTTCACGACCTTCGTCTATGACACGCTCGACGTCTGCACGCGGCTGGGCCGCTACATCATCCAGGAGCTGACCGGCCTCACCGGCCGGGTGGGCGGCTGGCTGGGGACGGCCCTCACGGCGGGCGTGCCGCTGATCTTCCTGCTGCGACCCAACGTCGATGGCAACGGCAATGCCGTGCCCGCCTGGAAGACGTTTTGGGCGCTCTTCGGCGCCAGCAACCAGCTGCTCGCGGCACTCACGCTCCTGGGCATCACCGTCTGGCTGTGGCGGACGCGGCGGGCCGCCTGGGTGTGGCTTGTCACCGGCCTGCCGACGGTGTTCATGTACGTGATGAGCACGTGGGCCTTGGCCGCGATGACGCTGCCGCGGTTCCGCTCGGACGCGGGCTTCACGATGCCCGTCGATCCCGTGCCCTGGGCGGGGATCGTGCTCCTGGCCCTCGCGGCCGTGATGCTCGTGGAGGCGATCCTGGCGCTCGCCGCACCGCCCGCGCCGCCGGGCCGCACTTCGGAGCCAACCGCATGGGCCGCCACCGGAGCCGCGTGAACCCCCCCACGAAAACCTGTGCCGCCTGCGGTCGCCCGTTCACGTGGCGGAAGAAGTGGGAGCGGTGCTGGGAGCAGGTCCGCTACTGCAGCGACCGCTGCCGCGGGCAGGGCGCGAAGTCGGGAACGGGGGCATGAAGCTGATCCTGGACGAGGCACACGCCAACTCGTGGGTCGGGGCTGCCCACGCCCCGTCGCCGGACGTTCGCTACGGACCTCCGGTCCTTCACTCTCTCGAAGGCGTCTGCGCTCCGGCATCCATGCCTGCGCTGGCCGCCTACGCCGGCTCCCGGGGCATGGGCAGCCCCTCCTCCAGTCCCCGATCGGCCGAGGCTGTCCTTGGGCAGGCACATGCCATCACCGCTGCCGGGAAGCCCGAAGCGTAAGCTGAGGGAATACGCGGTGCTTGACCGGAAACCCATTCCCGAGCACATGAGGCAGTCGGGCGGAACCATGGTGCGAGCTTTGCAAGTGACGCCCAAATCACTCACTCGCGCTGAAGTGCGCGAGATCGACCGACGGGCGATCGAGGAGTATGGCCTCCCCGGGATGGTGCTCATGGAGAACGCCGGTCGCGGGGCCGCCGAACTGTTGCATGCGCTCGCCCCCAACGCGGCGGTGGCGATCGTCTGCGGGCGGGGCAATAACGCCGGCGACGGATTCGTGATCGCCCGGCACCTGGAAAACCTCGGTCACCATGTGCGGCTGCTGCTCGCCGGCGAGCCGGCCGAGTTGCGGGGCGACGCGGCGATCGCTTGGCGGGTGGCCGACAAGGCCGGCATGCCGGTGACGCGGCTGGCCTCCGCCACGCCCGCGGAGTGGGAGCAGGCCCTGGCCGGTGCCGAATGGATCGTTGATGCGCTGCTGGGCACGGGGGCGACAGGGGCGCCGCGGGGGGCCGTCGCCACGGCGATCGACGCGGTGAACGCCGCGGGCCGGCGCGGGTCACGGGTGTTCGCGGTCGATCTCCCCTCGGGACTCGACTGCGACACGGGCACGGCCGCGGGGGCCTGCGTGCGGGCCGACGTCACCGCGACGTTCGTGGCCCGCAAGGTGGGCTTCGACGCGCCGGCTGCAACGCCGCTGCTCGGAAAGGTGCACGTGGTTGGCATCGGTGTGCCAAGGCCGCTGCTTGCGGCCTGCGGCCTCGACCCGGGATGACGCGGTCGGGAGCAGCCCGGCGGCGACGGTCAGCGGGCGATCTCCACCGCCACGACGTTCGATTCGAGCCAGCGAGCGCCGATGCCTTCGTGGCAGCAGGCCTCAACGTCGGCATCCACCTCGTGCACCGCCCGCACACGGTTGCCGCTACGGCGATCGGGCTGCCCCGTCATGGCCCTGGTCGTGAAATCGCAGGGCCAGCCGGGTGGCCTCCTCGAGCCAGAGGAGCTTCTCGCGGAACGTCATGCGGGCGGCCCGGTGCAGCACGTCACGGCGGGCGCCGTCCCACGTGCAGGCATCCCAGCCGTCGGGGCCGTTCCCGTCTGCGGCCGCGGAGTCCGCCGTCGGCGGCATGTCAGGATGCTGGTCCGCCACGTGCGATTTCCTGGAGGACGGCGATGTCGGCGAGGTCCTGCGGCCGCCCTGCCTGCTCCTTCAATGCCAGCAGGGCCGCGAGCCGGACGACGGGCACTTCGAGCTTCTCATCGAGCATAAACCGCGGGGCTGTTCCGTGCTCGGCCGCGAAGTCAAAGGGTTCTTCGACGAAGATGTCGACGGGGCAGAGCGGATGCCGCGGGCTCCACAGTTTCAGCACCCGCATGCCTTTTTCGGCAATCCACCGCGCGCGATTCGCCGGATCGGCGAATTGCTCCGGCGTGATCGGCACGGCAGGACGGTAGCCGATGTCCGCCAGAGCATGCAGCGCGGCCATGATGTTGCCGGATGCCAACGACACGACCAGGTCGATGTCCATCGTCATCCGCACGTACCCATGGGCGTTCACGGCCAGCCCCCCGACGACCAGGTACGCAACGTCGGCCCTGTTGAGCGTCTCGAAGACGGCGGTGGCTCCGGCAAACTCCATACCGGTCAGGATACGCCGTCAGCGCGGGGGCCGCCACGCGCGGGTGCCGTCGTCGATCGCCCGCGGCCGGAAGGGCACAGGCCGCTGCCGGCGCATGGTCTCATCTGGCGGGCCGGCCGAGTTTCCGCTCCAGGAACGTCCAGCCGAGCGCGTCCATGAAGGCCTTCTGTTTGTTGTCGGCGGCGCCGCCGTGGCCCCCCTCGATGTTCTCGTAGGAGAGCACGTCCTTGCCGAGGCTCTCGAGCAGGGCCGTCATCTTGCGGGCATGGGCGGGATGGACGCGGTCGTCGCGGGTGCTCGTCGTGATCAGCAGCGGCGGATAGCCGCGGTCCTGGACGCAGCGGCACCTGACAGACGACCGCGCCAAAGAGGTCGGGCCGCCGGGCGTACATGTTGCCCACGAGCAGGCCGCCGTTGCTGCCCCCCTTGATGCCCAGGTGCGGCGTCGAGGTGACGCGACGGCGGATCAGGTCTTCGGCGACCGCGGCAAAATCCTCGTAGGCCCGGGGCCGCTTTTCCTTGAGGGCCGCCTGGTGCCAGGCCGGGCCGAACTCGCCGCCGCCGCGGATGTTGGCGATCACGAGCACGTGCCCTTTTTCCAGCCAGGCCGCGCCCGACACCGGGTCGTAGCCGGGCACGAGCGGGATCTCGAAGCCGCCGTAGCCGTAGAGCAGCGTGGGCGTGGAGGCGTCGGCCGGCAACGGGTGCTTCCCGATTTGGAAGTAAGGGATCCGCGTGCCGTCCTTGGAGACGGCCTCGTGCTGCTCCACCCGCAGGCCCGTCGTCTCGAAGAACGTGGGCGACGCCTTGAGCCGCTCGGGCTCGCGGCCGACGCCGGCCGTGCCGAGGGCGAGCGTGGAGGGCGTGAGCGGGCTCGACGTGACGAGCAGATAGTCGTCGGACTCGATGTCGTCCACGGGCGAGGCGCTCGCCGTGCCCGCGTCCGGCACGCCGGGCAGCGGCTCCCGCTGCCAGGCGCCGTCTGCGAACGACAGCACCTCGATCCGGCTGCGGACGTTGTCGAGCGTGGTCAGGAGGAGCCGGTTTCGCGTGCCGGCGAAGGCGACCAGCGACGTCCGCGGCCCGGGCGCGAAGAGCACGTGCAGGGTGCGGTCGCCGGCGAGGAACCGCTCGAAGTCGGCCGCGAGCAGGCTGCCGGCCGGATGCGTGGTGCCGCCGACCGTCCACGGCGACCGCAGTTCGACGAGCAGCCACTCGCGGTGCACGGAGGCGTTGGCGTCGTCGGGCTTGTCGATCTTCACGAGCTTTCCGTCCCGCCGCAGGAAGAGTTCGCTCGTCCAGAACGTGATCTGTCGCGAGACGAAGTCCCGCTCGAAGCCGGGCGTCAGGTCGCGGAAGGC
>JAJTED010000156.1 GCA_021300535.1 Planctomycetaceae bacterium
CCTGGCCGCCGCGGGCCGGGGGCCGGGTGCTCGCATGAGTGACCACGCGCCCAGCGGCCCGGCGGCCGCCGAGAGCCAGACGGCCGAGACACGGCCGCCCAAGCATCCAATCCTGGAGCGGCTGTATGCCGAGCCGCAGCGGTTCGAGCTGTTCCAGGCGGTGCGGCTGCTGTACGCTGAGGCGGTCGAGGAGGCCGCGGCGGCCGGCGCGGCGGCACCGCCGCTCATCGGGAGCCGTGAGAAAAGTGCCGTGTCGCGGACGGTGTTGCGGTTTCATTCCTCGCCGACCCTCGGCTTTCCCCAGGGAGCGATCACCGCGATCCGACGCGAACCGCCATCCGAGGCGGAAGGCGGCGGGGCCGTCGGCCACACGCATCTCGATCTCGCCTGTTTCGGCATGATCGGTCCGTCCGGCACGCTGCCGCGGCACTATTCTTCGCTCGTGGTGGAGCGGTATCGGCGGTTTCGCGATACAACGCTGCGCGAGTTTCTCGACATCTTCGTCCAGCGGATGACAGCCTTGCTCTGCCGCGCGTGGGCGAAATATCGTCCGGCGTTGCAGCAGGAAGTGACGACGTTCACAGGCACGGGTGCGGCCTGGGACGAGGCGGCCGAGGCGCCGCGTGATCCGGTCACCGCGGCGGTGGCGTCGCTCGTCGGGCTCGGCGGCAGAGGGTTGTCGCACCGACTCGTCGCCAGCGACGACTTCGTGTTGCGGCACGCGGCCCACTTTGCCCGGCAGCCACGGTCGGCCGAGTCGCTGGAGCGGATGCTGCGAGACGTTTTTCGCGCGCCGGTGCGGGTGGAGCAGTTCGTGGGCCGCTGGCTGGAATTGGAACAGCCCGATCAGACGGCGCTCGCGAGCCGCGATCGGCCCGAAGGGCTCAACGCCCGCCTGGGCGTCGATGCGATCGCGGGGCGGCGCGTGTGGGACGTGGAGTCAACGTTTGAAGTGGCCGTGGGGCCGCTGTCGGCGGCCGACTTCCGGTCGCGGCTGCCCGGTACCGCGCGGCTCGCGGCGCTGGGCGATCTGTTGCGGCTCTATGCCGGGCCGCAGTTCGAGATTCGGGTGCGGCTGGTGCTCGCGGCGGCCGCGGTGCCGCCGTGCCAACTCGGCGGCGACGAAGAGGCGGTGGCCCTGTCGGGATCGCGGCTCGGCTGGACGACCTGGCTCGGTGGCGGCCCGTCGCACGATCGCGGTGACGCGATGTTTGCCGTCGCGTAGATCGCAGCAAGCCGAGGTCGCAAGACTTCGTGGCATCATCCGCTGAACGCTAGTCAGCAAAAATGACCACCAGGAATTGACAACACGCAGAGTGCCCCGGTTTGGTAGCCGGCACCTTTTCAATCTGTATCCCTCAGAAATATGGATAACGCCTGATCTGTCCTTGCCGCAGGGACAGATGTGATATATGCTTTTGGTGTGACTCTTCTTCACGCACTCCGGGAGCAGCTCAACGCCGCCGTCGGCGGGCTGCCTGAACACGCGCTGACGCACCGCGACATCCGACTGCCGAAGATTCCCAACAAGGCCCATGCCGTCATCGGGATGCGGCGGGCAGGTAAAACCTGCTTTCTCAGGCAGCTCCAGCAAGCATGTCGCGGCTCAGTTGCCGCTGAACGGGCGATCTTCATCGGCTTTGACGACGATCGCCTGGCCGGTATCGATGCGGGGCAGTTGGATGAGTTGCTCGAGGAATACTACCGCCGCTATCCGCAGTTTCGCCGCCGGGAGCGAGTCTGGTGGTATCTCGATGAGATCCAGCTCGTGCCGGGCTGGGACCGTTTCGTTCGCCGCGCGATGGATACGGAGCAGATCGATTTCGTTGTCTCGGGGTCTTCGGCCAGACTGCTGTCGAGGGAAATTCACTCTTCGCTCCGTGGTCGAGCGGTCGCAACGGTCGTCAGTCCCTTCTGTTTTCGTGAATACCTCCGACACCGAGGGGAGGAGTCTGCATCATCGGCTCCCCGGTTCACCGCTGCGGAGCGATCGGCCGCGGAGAAGAGACTTCGCGAGTTTCTCGTCGTGGGGGGCTTTCCTGAGGCCCAGGGGCTCGATGAAGCGACGCGAATCGTGCTGCTGCAGGGGTACGTCGATACGGTCCTCTTTCGCGACGTCGTGGAGCGGTATGGCGTGACGCAGGTGGCCGCTCTGCGCTGGATCACGCGGCATGCGCTGCGAAGTCCGTGCAGCAGCTTCAGCGTCAACCGTCTCTACAATGACCTTCGATCCCAGGGCCACGCAATCGGCAAAGCGTCGGTCCACGACCTCCTCGGCCACCTCATCGATGCATTCCTGCTGGCCGCTGTGCCCATAGCCACCGAATCGGAGCGTCGCCGCAACACCAATCCCCGCAAACTGTATCCCGTCGATCCGGGGTTGATTCAGGCCTTCGATTCGGGCGGCCGCTCGAATGCCGGCCACGCCCTCGAACTCGTTGTCTTCAATGAATTGCGACGGCGCGGCGCCGATGTCGCCTACGTGAAAACGAAGGGTGATCTGGAAGTGGATTTCCTCGCCCGGTATCCCGGCGGACGTGAGGCAACTGATCGTGATGGACACCTCTACGGCGGGCCGGATTCGACATCCGCACACGGAGCCGGTAGCCGCCCTGCAGTGGCTTTTGTCGTCATCGCAATAGCGCACCCTGGCTTTCGGGTTGATTGGCCGCGCCGGCACGCTGCCGCGGCGTCGCTCATCGGCGGGCAGCGATTCGAGCGATACATCGACATCAGACCAACTATGAAATCGGCCAGGCTTCACGAGCGAGCCGTAGACCCACACCACCGTGCCCGGGACATGCCGGGCCAATGCGGCGCGGAGAAGACCGCGGGTGCGATCGGCAAGGATCGCTTCGTCACGCCGCCGCCGTTCTCGTTCTGAAGCCAACAACCACATCATTGCAGAATACGCTCCAGACGGTCGGCGAACCATCGCGCCCGTCGTCCTCCGCGCAGCTCATTCCCGAGCCGTGAAAAGGCTGAGAACAAACTGCCGGCCACCCCATTTGGGAAGACTACAACGGTAGCGACTCCCAGATCACCTATTTTTGGTGGCTGGCACCCTTTTCGCCCCCGGCGGGTCGCCGGCCCTCGACGCCGCCCGGCAGGAGGCGGCCTGGCGCGATCTCCAGTCGGCGGAGCTCGACAAGCTCCGGGTGCTCAAGCCGTCGAGCGATATGCACGCCATCCTCGGAAAACCGTTCCGGGCGTGGGAGCAGGCCGAAGCCGACGTCGTCGACTTCTTCAGAAACGGCCAGAGGTGACGCACGCAGCTCACGAGCCGCTCATCCGCGGGGCCATGCTTGCCGGGCCGCCGTTGGCCGTCGTATGCTCTTCAAATGCTTCAAGCCGGCTTTGGGCAGCCCGGCGACAAGGCACCGTGAGGAATCGTATCGATGGATAAAGTCACGACGAATTACAACCGCTATCTGGATCTTCACCTGTGCTCATCTACATACACGGCAGAAGATGAAGCGGATGAAGATTGCAACTTCTTCAACCATCGCGGCAGCAGGTATCGCTACGACTTCATCAAGGACATGCAGGCGCAGGCCAACTATCGAGGAGGCAAAGACGAGGGCTACTCGGGGGGAAACATGCGGGTCCTCGACAGTTCGGAGTTGACACACTCCCAAAAATCGTTTCTCAGGCTCACGCCACAGGACGAAATCAGTCAGGAATTGAGCCGGTTGAGGTATGTGTCTTGCCTCGTTTCGATTGAGCGGCTCGGCAGTGGTACCCATCCCCAGTTGCGGGCTCTCGTCAAGTGGATATCTGATCCTTGCACGACGAATAAGCTGCGGATCAATTGCCACGGCGGCGGAGATAGCCAAACCGGGTTTTGGATGGGCGGGCAGATATCACCGCAGGATTTCGTCGAAGCACTCGTGCGTCACGGTCTCACGCGAGCCGTTAAGACCGCGCAGAACGTCCAAGGTTTGGCGCACAATGCCCGGTGGAAACGTGATTCCGAGATCTCCAAGTGCGAGAAATGCAATCAACCGTTTGAGAAGACGTGGTACGGCAGTTCGACCAAGCATCATTGCCGCCGGTGCGGGAGCATCTTTTGCGACACCTGCTCGTCGTGGAAGATCGATCTCGACAAGGCTCTCGTCGATGAAAGCAACAAAACCGCCAAAGTCAGCAAGGCGCGGGTATGCCAGCGGTGCTACGAAGATGCGATGTCAGCCAAGGCGGCTCCTTTTGGCGCTCGCAGTCCGGAGCGAGGCGTTGAAGGATCGGAAGACAAGTATGGGTTGCAGACAATCAACCTCGCGCTTTGCATGGGCGCGAAAGGTGACCATGATTTCAGCGTCGAACATGGGAGGAAGGCGATCGCACCAGGGGCGCACGATGGTTTTGTCGCCGGATCGCTGGCGAGCCGTCTGCTGACGGCGCTCAGGAGTCATCAGCTCACCGGTATCAAGGTTACGGCGTCAAACCAGCTCGTATCCGGCTCGACCGGCCGGATTAACAATTCTTTGATGGTGAAGTACCCGACGGATTTGACGCACTTGACGCACACTATAATGATACAAAACAAGAAGTCTTTTACTGGTCGGCCGACCTTTGATTTTCCCGCGAAGGTGTGGGGCTCAAGCCGCATTCTCGAAAGGGCCTGGGATCTCAGAGCAAGGACCAGCCCGAACGATATGCCCACTTCGGCAGATATCGCCTTGTACCGCGACAATAAGAGCCTCGCGTTCGGGGCCGTCGATGGAAACCAAGTCGCCTTCGCTTGGCTGCAGGATGAGTTTCTGCAGAAATGGGGTTTCGGCGGCTGGGTAATAAGGCGCGGCTCGATCTTCTCAGCCCCCTCCCCACGTGCCACCCGTTACGACACTGTCGTGATCATGCCGCCTAACCGTGTCGAGAAAGTCGAGCTTCGTAATGACACCAACAATAATCAGCGGGTCTTTCTCACCGGCAGGCAGGGCGTGGAGGCGTTCAAGGATTACAAGTCGTACGGCGTGTCGTGACGACGGACAGGATCATCTCAACACAGAAAGAGTGTAAGGCGTATGGCGAGCAGGCTGGATGGGCGGTCGGACGTCTCGGATCCGAATCAGCGCACTGTGTTCGTGTATGACGCGCCTTACACGCTGGAAGGGCCTGCCTTGGCCGTGGGTGATGCGATGCCAGACTTCGAGTTGTGGCAGTTTCGTGACGGAGCCGGATGGCTCATCAATCGGGAAGCCGTGCTCGGCTATCAGATACCGGTGCTGTTTTGTTGCTTGCATTCAGTCGATACGCCGGTCGGCGCGATGCAAGCGCGGCGGTTCGAGCAGATTCTCTCGCGATTCGATCGGCGCGTCATGGCTCTGCTCGTCACTTCGGATATGCCTTTCACGCAGAATCGGTTCAGCGATCAGGAGATGCTCAGCTATCTGACGATCGCCAGCGACTATCGCGGGGTGTTCGCCCGCGCGTTCGGAGTGTACCTGCCCGAACTGATGTTTTTGACGCGTTCTGTTTTCATTGCCGACGGCGAGGGCGTCATCCAGCATGCGGAGGTCGTCTCCGAGTTCACGCACCAGCCGGACTATGACGCTGCAATCGACGTCCTCAGCGAGCTGGTGTGACCTCGGGCGATCGGGCGAGCTTGGTCGCTCTTTCCGGCCGGTCTCGCCCTCGTCGGCGGATGGTTTTGATCGCATCTCCCGGCTGCTATGCTGGCGGCTTCCGCATGACGGATTCCCGGACCACCAACGGCCGGAACGTGCGTGCGGCACACGTAGGGGACCGCGGGCATGGCCGGACTCGATCTCAAGGGACTCATCGGGAAGCTGAACCCCGTCTGCCAGCGGGCGCTCGAAGGAGCCGCCGGGCTGTGCCTCTCCCGGACGAACTACAACGTCGAGGTCGAGCACTGGCTCACGAAACTCCTGGAGCAGCCCGGCAACGACATCTGCCTGCTGCTCAAGCATTTCGACATCGACCAGGGCCGGGTGCTCACCGACCTCACGAAGGCCATCGATCGTCTCAAGACCGGCTTTCGCCGGAGGTCTGCGACCTCATCAAGCAGGCCTGGCTGATCGCCAGCGTCGACTACGGCGACGAGAAGGTCCGCGGCGCATGGCTGCTGGTGGCGCTGCTCTCCGACGAGTCGCTCTCCCAGCGGCTCCTCGCCGCCTCGGATGAGTTTCGCCGCATCTCGCCCGACGTGCTCCGCCGCGAGGCGTCGCGGGTGTTTCCGCGGTCCACCGAATCCGACTTCATGCCCGGCGGTGCGGCCTCAGGCGACGCGTCTGCCGGCGATGCTGCCACGGCGGCCGATGGCAAGCCCCGCGGGCCGACGAAGACGCCGAACCTCGATCAATACACGATCGACCTCACCGGCCGCGCCAAGGCCGGCAAGATCGATCCGGTGCGGGGCCGCGAGGCCGAAGTGCGGCAGATCGTCGACATCCTCACGCGCCGGCGGCAGAACAATCCGATCCTCACCGGCGAGGCGGGCGTCGGCAAGACGGCGGTCGTCGAGGGATTCGCCCAGCGGATCGCCGACGGCGACGTGCCCGAGCCGCTGAAAAACGTCTCGCTCCGCACGCTCGACCTGAGCCTCTTGCAGGCCGGCGCGGGAGTGAAGGGCGAATTTGAAAACCGGCTCAAGGGTGTGATCGATGAGGTGAAGAAGTCGCCGACGCCGATCATCCTCTTCATCGACGAGGCCCACACGCTCATCGGCGCCGGCGGTCAGGCGGGGCAGGGGGATGCGGCGAACATGCTCAAGCCGGCGCTCGCCCGCGGCGAACTGCGGACGATCGCCGCCACGACCTGGGCGGAATACAAGAAGTACTTCGAGAAGGACGCGGCCCTGGCCCGACGGTTCCAGGTGGTCAAGGTCGAGGAGCCGACCGACGAGATGGCCTGCCGGATGCTCCGCGGCATGGTCGAGACGCTCGAAAAACACCACAAGGTGTCGGTGCTCGACGAGGCGGTGGTGGAGGCCGTCAAACTCTCGCGGCGGTTCATCCCCGGCCGCCAGCTGCCCGACAAGGGCGTGAGCCTGCTCGACACGGCCTGCGCAAAGGTGGCGATCGGGCAGGCGGCCACGCCGCCGGCGATCGAGGATGCGCGGCGGACGATCGACGCGCTCGCCATCGAGATCGACATTCTCAAGCGGGAGCAGGCCGCGGGCGCCGATCACGCCGCGACGATCATCGAACTCGACGCCAAGAAGAACGAGACGGCCGCAAGGCTCGCCGCCCTCGAGGCACGCTTTGCCGAGGAATCGAAACTCGTCGAGCAGATCCGGGCCGAGCGGGCCACGCTGATGGCGGCCGTGCAGCCCGTCGACGGGGTCGCCCCGCTGCCGGAGGCGGAGCAGGAGGCGCTGCGGGCCAAGCTCGTGGGTCTCGAGCAGCAGCTCAAGCAGGTGCAGGGGGAGACGCCGCTGGTGAGCCCCTGCGTCGACGGTCAGGCGATCGCCGAGGTGGTGGCCGGGTGGACCGGCATCCCGGTGGGCCGCATGGTGTCGGACGAGATCCGCGGCGTGCTCGAACTGCAGAAGCGGCTGGAGGAGCGTGTCGTCGGCCAGTCGCACGCGCTGGCGGTGATCGCCGAGCGGATCCGCACGGCGCGGGCCGGGCTCACCGACCCCAACCGGCCCACGGGGGTGTTTTTGCTGGCCGGCACCAGCGGCGTGGGGAAGACGGAGACGGCCCTGGCACTCGCCGAACTGCTCTTCGGCGATGAATCGAACATGACCGTCATCAACATGAGCGAGTTCAAGGAGGAGCACAAAGTGTCGCTCCTGATGGGCTCGCCGCCGGGATACGTCGGCTACGGCGAGGGGGGCGTGCTCACGGAAGCGGTTCGCCGGCGGCCCTACGGCGTGGTGCTGCTCGACGAGATGGAGAAGGCCCACCCCGGCGTGCAGGACATCTTCTATCAGGTGTTCGACAAGGGGGCCATGAAGGACGGCGAGGGCCGCGATATCGACTTCAAGAACACCGTCATCATCATGACCAGCAACGCCGGCACCGACACGGTGATGAAGCTCTGTGCCGATCCCGAGACGCGGCCCGAACCAGAAGCCCTCGCCGACGCCCTCCACGACGACCTGCTCAAGGTCTTCAAGCCGGCGTTCCTGGGGCGGCTCAACGTGATCCCCTACTACCCGCTGGCCGACGAGGTGATGCGGGGCATCTGCGAACTCAAGCTCAAGAGCATCCGCCGCCGGGTGGAAAACGCCTACAAGGCCCGGTTCACCTGGACGCCGGACGTGGTGGGGGCGGTCGTGGACCGCTGTCACGAGGTCGACAGTGGAGCCCGCATCATCGACCGGGTGCTTTCCGGCACGATGCTGCCGGAACTCTCCACGCGGCTGCTGGCCCGGATGGCCGAAGGTGAGCCGGTGGAGACGATCGAGGTGGGCTGGGACGAGGCGGCGGGGGGTTTTCGCTACGAAATAGGATGACCCGCGCAGCTGCCCGCGACAGGCGTTTTTAGGCCACAAGCCGCGTTTTTTGCGGCATCGCAAGGCGGGCCGACAAAAAGTTGTCCGGGGTCACGCAACAAATCCGGAATTCATACGACAACAGTGCATCGGCCCGAGGTTGTAGCGAGCAGCCCCGGGACGATGGAGAAGCTCCCGAGCGCGGTGCTCGGGGCTGACCGTACAGCTCGCTGATGCATGAAAGGGAGTGCACTCATGGGACTCTTCATAAAGATTGACGGCATCGAGGGCGAAGCCACCGACTCGCAGCACAGCAAGTGGATCCTGGCCGATTCGGCCTCGCTGCCCGTGTTTCGCTCGATCCCGGGCGGTGCGGTCGACCAGCAGCGGACCAAGGGCGAGACCTCGCTGGGCGACATCACGTTCACCCGGCAGCTCGACAAGTCGTCGCCGAAGCTGATGGAAGCCTGTGCGCTCGGCAAGTTCAACAAGGAAGTGCTGGTCGAGTTCACCACGACGACCGGTGGCAAGACCGAGACGTATCTGAAGTGGAAGCTGGAGAACGTGGTGTTCACCGGCTACTCGGTGCACGGCAATAGCTCGGGCGAGCCGCTGCCGAGTGAGCAGACGAGCATAAACTTCTCGAAGATCACCTACACCTACACCGAGTTCGACAACGCGAAGGGGACGAAGAAGGGCAACGTCGAGGTGGCGTACGAACTGGGCAAGAACGCCTAGGCATCGTTGGTCCGAACGACGGTGGGTGGCCGTCGCCCCGTGGCTTGCAGCCCGGGGTGACGGCCCCGCCGGCTGGTTTGCAGTCCATTCGTGGGAGGAATGATCATGGCCAGCACTCGCAGCGGATTCGTGAAGTTCGGCGACTTCGAGGGCGAGGCCACCGACGCCAAGCACAAGGGCTGGAGCATCATGCACTCGCTGTCGGCGCCGCTCACGCGGGCGACCGGCGGCTTCGAGCAGAGCGAGCGGGGCGGCGGGGCGACAGTCGTCGGTCAGATCACCGTGGTGAAGGACCTCGACTCGGCCACGGTGAAGATCCAGAAGGCCTGCGTCAGCGGACAGAAACTGTCGAAAGTGAAGATCGAGCTCTGCACCATGACCGGCGGTGCGACGCAGCCCTATCTCGTCTATGAGTTGGAGGATGCGATCGTGACGGCCTACGACCTCGAAGAGCCCACTGATCCCAAGGGCCTCCAGCCGACCGAGCGGGTGTCTTTCACCTACGGCAAGGTGACATGGTCGTACGGGAAGTTCGGAACCGACGGGTCGAGCCAGGGCAAGGTCACCGACAACTACACCGTCGGGGCCGCCAAGAAATAGAAACAAGGTGCGCCCATGCCAAGCTATTCCCAGGACGGCCGGCCGCTGGCGATCGAGACGCCGCTTGGCAAGGACAAACTGCTGCTCGAGGCGTTCGACGGGGAGGAGATCCTCGGTGACCTGTTCGTCTTTCGCCTGGTGTGCCTGAGCGTCGAGGAGACGTTCAGCGACAGCGCGATCGTCGGCAAGCAGGTCAGCTTCCGGGTCAATGACTCCGGCAACTCGCCCCGCTGGTTCACGGGCTACGTCAGCCGCTTCTCCTGGATCGGTCGCGACGACGTGCTCACCCGGTGGCAGGTTGAGGTGGTGCCGAGCCTGTGGTTCGCCACGCTCACGAGCGACTGCAAGATGTTCCAGCAAAAGTCGGTGCCCGACATCGTCGAGGCGGTGCTCGGCGACACGACGGAAATCACGCTCTCAAAGAAGATCAGCGGCAGCCACAATCCCTGGGAATACTGCGTGCAGTACCGGGAGACCGACTTCGCCTTCGTGAGCCGGCTCATGGAGCACGAGGGAATCGGCTACCACTTCGAGCACGCGCAAGGGGCGTTGAAGATGGTGGTTTCAGACGCGAACACCGCCTTCACCGATTGCAAGGATGCGGAGGTCGAGACGGCCCAGGGGTTCGCGTCGCCGGCCACGGCCGGTGTGATCACGACCTGGCGGCACGAATATGCCTTCCGGCCCGGGAGGTTCGTCCAGACCGACTACTCCTTCGAGGAGCCCACGACGAGCCTGTTGGCCACGGGCAACGGCAGGTCGTCCTATTCGGCGGCGGCCAAGGCGGAGCTGTTCGATTACCCCGGCCTCTACGAGAAGAAGCCCGACGGCGATGCCACCGCCAAGGTGCGGATCGAGGCGGAGGAGGCGTCGGCCAGTGTCGCCTCCGGCACGAGCACGTGCCGGAGTTTCTCGCCGGGCTACACGTTCAAGATCAAGTCGCATCCGAATGCGGCGGAACGCGGCAAGAAATACCTGCTGACCAAGGTGGTCCATCGGGCGAGCATCCGCGGCGCCTACGAGGCGTCGGCCGCGGCGGTGGTGGCCTTCGAATACGAGAACTCGTTCGCGTGCGTGCCGAGCGACGTGGTGTGGCGGCCGGTCCGCACGACGCCGTGGCCGGCGGGCACCGTGCAAACGGCCCTGGTGGTGGGCCCTTCCGGCGAGGAGATCTACACCGACCAGTACGGCCGCATCAAGGTGCAGTTCCACTGGGACCGCTACGGCAAGAAGGACGAGCAGAGCTCCTGCTGGATCCGCGTGGCGCAGGCGCTCGCCGGGCCTCAGTTCGGCATGCAGTTCATTCCCCGCGTCGGCATGGAGGTGGTGGTCTCGCATCTCGACGACGACCCCAACCGGCCGCTCGTCACCGGGGTCGTGTACAACGGCACGAACAAGCCGCCGTTCGAGTTGCCGTCGAAGGCGGCCCAGAGCGGCCTGCAGACGCGGAGCACAAAGGACGGGGCGGTCGCGAACGCCAGCCAGCTCATCTTCGACGACACGAAGGACGCGGAGTTGGTCACGCTGCACGCGGAACGGAACTTCACGCGGACCGTCGAGAACGACGACACGCTGGAGGTCGGCTTCGTCACGAAGGACAAGGGCGACCGCTCGGTCAAGGTCTACAACAA